>NZ_BAJR01000020.1 GCF_000613805.1 Phocaeicola paurosaccharolyticus JCM 15092
AGCAAACAATAGTTATATGGATTTTAGTGAGTTATATAAAATAGGAATGAAATTTGAGCCGAATATTTACGATGTGTAAATAATTGATATTCAATATATTGTAAATTCGGTATCATTTCGGTAGATTTCTGCATCGTCTTAAAGATTTAACTTACTTAACTTTATTTATAGTTGCGGAAGTGCTAATTAGCCCTAATTGGCGACATTTAGCGGTGTGCTTCGTGATGTCGTTCATTAGTTTAAATTCGCCTTCTATTTCGCCAACTGTGCAAGTGCCTCAACATGTCAGTCATTGGTAAAGAATATCATTCTTTTACTATGTACGCTTTTAGCTCATGTATGGTACAAAGATAGTTATATTTCTCAGAATAAGGCTACTATTGAACGCATTATCAATTCTGCTTGATTAGTTTTTGTCCCTATGTTCATTTTTGTATGATAATTGCCTATATGTTTCTCTGTCCTATTGAATATGATATGTAAGGCATCTGTTTCAACCAAGAAAAGAAGATAATATCAGACTGGAGGTTGCCATTGATGAAATGCGCAGGAATATATTTCATAAATTTTACAGTGGAAAGTGAAGTAGATGTCTTATGTGAATTTAAATATATCTCAGGATAGCGTATTATAGGATGGTGCTGAATAACTCTTCGAGTTTAGGTTTAAGTTTATTCCTTCTTATATACATATAAGGTAAACTTAAACTTGTGCTCTAAGAAGTGAAAGCTCATACATGTCATTATGAAAGAAAGGGATTTGAGTTTAGTTTAATGGGCATGTATATATATCATGAGGTAAACCTAAACCGATAAACTTAGCTGGTTTATGCTTGAGACTATAACTTAGCTGGATATTTTTTTCTTGGTTGAAATGTATGCCATTTAGTCAAGCAAACACACCCTTGTAAAGTGTTTTAGTGAACCTGATAAGATTAATAGTTTTATGTAGTGTTATGACGAATATTGCATAATATTTATTCGATAATTAATATAAAACATTAAAAAACGGAGAAATAGTACCATAATAACAGATATTCTTGTTTTGTTCTAAATAAATTCTATACCTTTGCAGCATAGAGAAATTAACATCTTAAATATGACATCAATATGATTAGAGATTTTTGGGTTAAGAACTATCTGTCAATAGGCGACAAACAAGAACTGAGTTTTGTTGCTAAAGGACCTGCTTCTGAACTTGTTTCCGAAGTTGCAGAAGACGTATTCTTATACAAATTGGCTATCCTGTATGGTTCTAATGCTTCAGGAAAATCAAATATGCTCATTGCCATGAATGAAGTATTTCGTTTAATGGTTATGCCTAAATCAAATGCCACAAAAAAAATATTAGGGTTTATTCCTTTTGCTTTGACATCGGATAAGCCAACAGAAATGCATGTTTCATTTTTTGCTGAAGGTATAAGATATGATTATGATGTAACTTTCAACGGGAACTATATACTCAAAGAAATTCTGAATTATTATCCCAAGAAAGCTAAGTCATTGTTCTATGAACGTACTTTTGTAGAAGACAAGGTTCAGGCTGATATTAAATTTGGTCCGAGCCTTAAACTACAAATCAAAACACAAGATAGTATAAGGGAAAATACGCTCAATAATCATAGCGTACTTTCCGTTTGTAATAAAGCGGCTTTTAAAGAGGACATCGAGCCATTCAATGTGTTGAGCAATTGGATTATGTCCAATTGTCATGATGTTGATGGAGATGGCGAGAAAGAAAAAGGTATTGTGGATATTTTGAACGAAGCTTATGCTGATAACAAGAAACGCAAATTCTTTAATCAGATGCTTTGTAAAGCGGATTTGAACATTGTTGAATATAAGCCTACGATTGAAGACCGAACTATTTCTCAAGAGTTCAGAGAGCGAATCAAGCAGGAGAACATACCAGATAACATGAAAGAGGCTTTACTAAAGACAACTGTTGAGTCTATTACTTTTTTGAATCATTCAAAGAATGAAACTTTTGAAATTCCACTAAGGCTTCAGTCTAAAGGGACAATGAAGTATGTTCGTATTCTCAATACCTTGTATGACATGGTTACAGGTTCTCATGTCTACTATTTGGACGAACTTGGCGAAGACCTTCATTATGATTTGTTGTTCTATTATCTGAATGTATTTCTCTTCAATTCTGATAAATCGCAACTTATTATTACTAGTCAAGAGACAGCTTTGCTTTCTCAGGATCTTATCAATGAAAACCGTGGCGTGGTATGGTTTGTTGAAAAAAACAAAGAAACAGCTTCGTCCGAATATGCTCGTGGAGATTCGTTTGGACTTCATAAGAATCTTTCTCTGTATAATTCCTATCGCATTGGAAGACTTGGTGCTAAACCGGAACTAGGTAGCATTTTTATTGATATGGAGGATTGATATGGGGTAGGTTGCATAAGACAACATTGATTTTAGGTTAAGGTCCAACTGAATTCTTCTACTTCAAGTCTCTTAATGATGTGTTTAAGGGGGTAACAATTAAGTCAGATTATCCGAAGAAAACAAATACCAAAAGACTAGAGTTTAAGATAACTTTTAATATTATGAATAAACAAATGCACTCCTATTAAACAACAATAGAAGTGCACTTGTATTTAATTTAATTGAATTATTTATTTGAGCCAGAAATCAAATGCCAGATTTCACGAATCCAAAGAACTACAGAAGATCCAGCAACGATGATTATCCAATCTTCTAATTTCATTGGAACCACATTGAAGAATTCATATAGAACCTCAACAATTACAATCTGACCAATAGCTATTACAGCTATAATAGTCCAGAATCCTCTGCTTAACTTTGATTGAAAAATGCTCTTACCAGTTTCAAAAGAACGAGCATTAAACATATACCAGAAGTGAGTCCAAACGAAGATTGAGAATATCAAAGTCTCCTCATAAGGAGTGATGGCTTTAGATGCATCCAATGATAGATGCAAGAAATCTTTCATACATGTTACATCTGTATGTTCAAATATCAAAACTAAAGCTAATAACATAAAGAAGAATGCCATACCTACACCAATAATGTTAAAATACATCGGCTTGTTAATAATGAAGGCCTTTCTGTCTCTTGGTTTATCATTCATTACATTCTCAGATGGTGGAAGAGATGCCAATGCCATTGCTCCAAAGGTGTCCATAATCAAGTTAACCCAAAGCATCTGTGTTACTGTCAAAGGTGATTCTGTTCCAATGAAGGCACCTACAAGAACAATGAAACATGCAGAAACGTTAACTGTTAACTGAAATAATAAGAAACGTTGTATATTCTGATACAATGAACGTCCCCACATTACAGCTCTACCAATACTGCTAAATGAGTTATTAATAATTGTTATATCGGAAGCCTCTTTAGCAACCGAAGTACCATCACCCATAGAAAGGCCAACGTGTGCCGCATTCAGAGCAGGAGCATCATTTGTACCATCACCAGTAACAGCAACAACCTGATTCTTTGCTTGAAGAGTTTCAACAAGTCTCTTCTTATCCATAGGACGGGCTCGTGCTATAATCTTTAAATCCATAACTCTTTCTGATAGTTCCTTATCTGAAAGATCTGCAAATTCAGGACCTGTAATAATGTTACGTTCTGTATCTGTTTCTTTCCAAAGACCAATCTGTCGGCCTATTTCTCTTGCAGTTCCAGGAGTATCACCTGTGACAATCTTAACGGAAATACCTGCGTCTATACATTCTTTAACGGCATCAGGCACATCAAGGCGAACAGGGTCGCTAATTGCTACAATACCCAAGAAAGATAGTTTCTCAGCTACAACCTTACCATCAGCTGTTGACTTGTCTCCGTCTTCCAAAATTTGGTAAGCGAATCCAAGAGTACGCATAGCCTGCTTTTGATAATCAAGTAGCTGTTTATCAATGTCAGATTTATCGACATTACCACATGACTTATGGCACATACCGAATACAATTTCAGGAGCACCTTTTACAAACAGAATTCTCTTTCCGGAGATACCGGATTTGACGATTGTCGCCATATATTTTCTCTCTGTTGAGAATGGGACTTCATCCAATCGTTCAGCACTTTCTTTCAGCTCACGATAATCAATTCCATGTGAATGTAACCATAATAACAATGCACCTTCTGTTGGATTACCGATAGCATTTGGTGATTTTGTAGAGAAATCCAATGAAGCGGTAGAGTTTACAGCAATACCTTCAGCGATTAGACCACTCATTTCATCGTCTTTTAACAGCTTTTGATCCTTTAAATCATAGAAGTTTGATTGATAAACCTGCATCTTATTCTGAGTAAGTGTTCCCGTCTTATCTGTACATATTACAGTCGTTGCACCCATCGTTTCACAAGCATGCATCTTTCTAACTAAATTGTTTGTCTTCAACATGCTGCGCATACTATAAGCCAAACTCAAAGTTACTGCCATAGGAAGACCCTCAGGAACGGCAACAACAATTAGTGTTACTGCAATCATCAAGGTGTTCATTGTAAATGCCAATAATCCAGCCAGTTCCTGCGCAGGCATCAAATAACTGTGAAGACCGACAACCATTCCTACGAAAATAGCAAAGAATATGATAATAGTGGCAAGGCATGTCTTTGAAGACCAATCACCGAATTTCTTGATAACCAAATAAAAGAAAATAGCTGTTGGTACAACTAGAAACAATGAAAGAGCATTCCAGCTAAAATAATGGCAAATACGACCTACAATAATAAATGCTGCAAATCCATAACTTAAATTAGTAATTAAGTCGCTCAATCCATCAAGTTGTTCATTCAAAGGGGTTTTAACTGAATCGTCAATCTGTGCTTCTTCAAACACTTTACCATTTTCAGTCTTGTCACCAACTTCAAGAACTCTAAATATACCATGACCTTCCATTACCTTTGTACCACGTAGAACATGATTTGAAGGATAAGTTGCCTGCTTGTCGAAATCAGCCTCCTTGACACTCTTTCCACAAACTGGTTCTCCAGTCAAAGTTGATTCGTCCATATGAAGAGTTACCGCTTCCAATAATTCACCATCAGCAGGGACTTCATCACCTGTGTTCAAAACGACAAGGTCGCCGACAACAACGTCTTTTTTGGGAATCTCAATTACATTACTGTTGCGGATGACTTTTACTGGTTCATCGTCGTTTACCTGATTCAAGATAGAAAAAGCCTTGTTTGCCTTCAATTCAAAATAGAAAGCAAGTCCGGTAGCTAAAAGGATGGCAACGAAAATACCAATAGGCTCAAAGAATACAGTTGTATTTGCGTGTAGATTCCAATACTCGTAGCATGAGATGCCGATTGACAATACACCAGCGACCATCAAGATACGAATAAGTGGATCTTCAAATTTCTCTATGAATTGTTTCCATAGAGGCTCTTTCTCGGGAGGCGTTAGAATATTAACGCCATGCTTCTTACGGCTTTCGAGCACTTCGGCATCGGTAAGACCGCTAAAATGATGCTTTTGTTCCATTTGCTTAATTATTTATTGAATTATGTTTAACCATTTATTTATTTCTGTTTGTCCATGTTCTGAATAAGAATCCATATATATTCTAAACAGAGCTTTATTCGTTTTTTTATTGCATATTCCAAACATGGATATAATTACTACAAAGATTAATGATATGAGTATTGTCTTTCTCATTGTGCTTTATTAAAAAATCTCACTTGAACTACTTTGCTGTGTGCTGAAATTACCATTTGCTTGTGGTATCAATTCATAAGTCAGCTCTTGATTATAAAGTGATACGGGAGAATCTTTCGAGTAAGATTCATTAGCCACAAAACCTCCTATTTGACCATTAGCCATGTCCTTATTAGGATTCCAACCTCTTCCACCATAGAAAAACACTTGATAACTTCCATTGGGAAGACTAAATGAATAAGAGCCTCCCGCCTTTATATATGCATTGCGTACAATTTCTCCTTCAGATTTCAGTATCACTACCACATCACAGTTTGAATCAGATGAAGTACTAACTGATATTTTAGAATCGCTCCCAGTATAAGAAGATTCATTAGAATAAGCTAAAGATCCAGTCCTAAGAGAATTACTGATGTATGGATCGTTTTCAACATCATTCTTGTTTGAATCATCATTATAAGGGTTAGAACCAGTGCTAAGTGTACTATTGACATAAGAATCGTCTGAAGAATTATCTGTGGCTGTAGAATTAGAATTATAACTACTTTCATAAGTCCTATGCTCTGGGTTCTTTTTTGAATCACAGGAAACACATAGCAAACATATTGCAACTGACAGAGTTAATGATATGGTTTTCATATTGTATAGATTTATAATGTTATTAAAAGCGATTTCTTTTTGGTACATAAGTTTTGTTGCCATTGCTATTAATATAGTATTGACCACCACGGCTACCTGTCTGTATAGTATTACTAGAACCATAGTTGTAAGATTGTGTTGAATAATCTTGTGCACGAGATCCTGTCGTTCCTGTGTATGGATTTACGTTAGAACGAGTAGAGTAGTTATCAAGGTTAGTACCATTATTTGTGGTTTTCATATGTCCTGTTACAAATGTTCCGTCTTTTCGAGTGTAACCGTTTTGATAACGTGTACTTGTATTAACACTGTTAAATGTACTAGATGTCGTTTGTGATGATCCGAAAGAACCAACGGTGTTGATACTAGACTCGAAAGATTGAGCATTTACATTTGAGATAAAACCCATAGCCAAAATGGCTGCACTTAAAATAATCTTCTTCATTTTATAATATTTTTGTTGTTTTCATACTGCAAAGATACGGCAAGAAACGTGCGTAGGACAAATTCTCAAACGTTTTGCCTGAATTGAATGTTATGCATTCTAAATATCTTGCAACGTTGCAACCTCTCATATTATAATTGTTTTAATCGCTTGTATAACTCCGAATCAAACAAATGAACCATATTCCTTAAGATAGGATCATATACGTATATCAATTCGCCATCAAGATTTACCTTCAAATTGCCGTACTCATCTTTTTCAATTAAGTAATCGGATAAGTTATATAAAAGACCATTAAGACCGTTCAAACTCCTTTTCAAACAACTTACAATAGGTCTTCTTATTTCTG
Source organism: Phocaeicola paurosaccharolyticus JCM 15092 (assembly GCF_000613805.1). Classification (GTDB taxonomy): domain Bacteria; phylum Bacteroidota; class Bacteroidia; order Bacteroidales; family Bacteroidaceae; genus Phocaeicola; species Phocaeicola paurosaccharolyticus. The sequence goes on from NZ_BAJR01000020.1 coordinate 7,080, forward strand.
CTTGACTTAAATCTGGCGCAGTATCTCCACCAAAACATTGATAAATCAATTGGTATTTCTTTTGCAATTCTACCAATTTCATATTATAAGATGCCAATTGCTTTGCTGATTTCGGAAGATTGAAATTGACTCCACCTTCTTTAGTCTCTAATATCAATAAGACATAAAGAGCTTTTTCTCTTCGATGAAGTTTGTCTAATTTATTATCTATGTCGGGAAAGTATATTTCTTCGCGATAAGGGTTGATATAAAGCTTACTTCTTACACTATTTCTAATTAAGAATATATCTAGTAATTGCTTATAGAATCCGTGATATAAGAATTGATGGCTTTTTTCTTCAGCTGTAGATACGGAAATACAATCAGCACTAAGCATCGACGTAAAATCATCTATAACCTTTTGTAACGTATTTAGAATATCTTCGTTAACTTCTAATTTAATATAATTAGCATAAATATCTTCGTAAACGTAACTTTCTCCTATTTTTAGAAGAAGAGAAGGATCTATATCTCTCAGTATTGTTATTCCCAACTTATTACATAGCAAATCTTTACAAAAAGAACTTGTTGTAACCGAATGTAGGCTCTCAATTACACTTAAAATACCATCATCTGAAAGAGATGGAGCAAGGAATGACGTAATCTGCTTTATTAATTCTATATCTGCCGTTTTATAATGCTGTGCAATATTTGGAATATATATAAAGTTGAAGCCTGCAATTTGGGTCTCTTTACAGATGTTTCGATGACTATTCATGATAGCATTGTTCACTCCCTTATTATATTGAGATTCAATATACAATATGGATGATGAAGCAATACTGAAAGCCGGTTTTAAAATAGAGATAAGCTTTACACATTCACTCATGTCAGAGTCAGAAATCATTTTCAGAGCAATCATCAATAACGCTTCAGAACGAGCACAAAAGCCATCACTAACGGTCATATCAAGACAGTCTGCGTAAAAACTGTTTTTTAAATCGTCATCAGCCTCAGAAATAACTAAAAAGGCTTCTGCTAATGTCGTTTTTGTACCTAATTTCTCCTCATTATTTGAAATGTTATACTTGTTTTTCAACTCAGCATATTTCTCCATTTCTCCTGCATCAATAATGGAATCTGCCTTAATTAAATCTGACAGGATTCTTACTATAGCAACCTTCTCTTCTCGTTTCATAATATTATTTTAAGTTTGCTATTACATTATATGTGAACCAACTGTTAAGACCTTCCAAAAACATGGGCTTATCGCTAGCTCCATCTTTTTGAAGACCTATGCCATTAGAATAAGAATCAATGCTAAGAATCTTTGTAAATGGAACCTTTAGACTTTTTTCAGGTGAAGCAAAATACAAATTCTTATCAGTAAGACATACACTACCTATCCCTATGCGTTGCATTACTGTTGTTTCTACTGGGTGTCCTTTAAATCCTCCTGTACGATAATATACACCCTTCATAACTCTAACGCTAACACCACGAGATCTACCAACAAATTCACGTTGCACCTTTTGTTGGTGTAATGTAATATTTCTAAATAACCATATTAAGTGTTCTCCCTTTCCTAACAGAAATGGAAAATCACCATTTATCGTAATATTTGGAGCAGGAACATTTCCTTGCAAAATATCTTGAAGAACTTTTGATTGAACGACTTTCTCTAAAGATTGATTAGCATTCAAAACTGATTGTGGAAGTCCTGTAAACTGCATAAATCTTGCTACAGTTTGATTTTCCTGTGTATCAATTACACCATCATTTAAATAATTATCAATAGCATCGTCAAATACGCTACAGTAAATTTGTTGAAGCGCCGTGTTGTCAATATGTGAGCTCTCAACTATATTCTTTATTTCCCTATCTTTAAGGTAAAAATCTTCTTTGTTTGTAAAGCACGTGCTTACAATTTGTTTAATCGAAGCTAGACCTTGATTAAATTTCTTCTCACATTCTTCGTGCTTACTATGGAAGAATCCTGCATCTTGTCCACAATACTTGCATTTTCCCATAATCAGTTTCTTAATTTTGATTGATAATTAATTCCTTGCTTTAAGTAAGTCATCAATAGGATAACACCTATAAATGTTATAGGCAAAGCGATAAACATGCCCAATATACTGCCACAAAAAGTATCATATACACCATGAAGTGTGGCTGGTATTGCAATGGCCAGAAAATAAAGTGATATTCGATATTTAGGATATAAGTTGGCAAATGCAATAAAATAGCCAGCAATACCGCACCAGATAGCATGTAGGAATGGAAGACTAGTTAATCTTGCAATGTTCATAAAAAATGCAGATGTATAATCTAACTGAACATTCACACTTGTCTGATATTGAACACCTTCAAATACACCAAAGGCAATTCCTGACATTAAGCCATAGTAAACCAGTGTTTGTGGAATAAGAGGCTCTTTGGCTTTCCTTGCTATTATATACACTGGTATAGCTTTACCTAATTCTTCAGAAACACCAACGCCAAGTATAAATCCAATCAATGATAAAGGTATTCCTAATTTTGTCATGTACATGAATGGATTGAGGGCAGGAATCCCTAATATATCCCATATCAAGAACACGAAGAACTGTGTTAGAAAAAATACTAATACAGTTGTTTTGATAGTTACTTGCGGCGTTTTAAAGAACGAAAAGAAAAACATTCCCCATATAACAGCAAAATAGAGAGATACTAGGTAAAATACTAGGTATCCACCAATAGGCATGAAACTCAGGACAGAAGGAAATAATCCTATGGCGGCAAGTATCAAAAGAGTTTTATCTGATATCCATTTCTTTTTCTGAAACGAGTCTTTGGGAATAATCAGCTCTGAACCGATTTTGTTTAATTGTGCTACTAAGTTACCCCCATGAGAAACTTTAGCTTTAAATCCATTTCTTTTAAGCAAAATTCTGACGGTGGTTTCCTCTGTGCTGTTAGCATCTTTTGCTTTATCGCACAAAAGAATTTGCCCGCTATTCACATATGATAGTAGGGTATGTTCGTCATAAGGGCCGAATTGCTGATTATTCCTTATTACAAAAACCATAGTTCTTAATTATCTCCTCACTCTATAATACTTAACTTCTGTTCTTTCTCCATCTTTACTGATTCTGAAATACTGTTCTCCATTTTTTACTATCAGAAAAGTGTCTTTTACTCCACCAAACTTTGTTACAATTGATGGTTCGTAAGGTTCATCACCTTCTTCAGTAGGATATTCAGAATATAACTTTTTGGCAAAATCTTTTTTTTGCTTCTGCCAAATTAGTCCACAACTTGTTAACATATAGCATGTAGCAATACAAAGAGCGAAAGTAATAAAAGTTCGTTTCATATTAGTTGTTCACCAATTGCACAATAATCAATCTGTCACCATCTTTTTTCCCTAACAGAATTTTTTTGTCTTCTGTAAGTTCAACAAATTGACCAATCTCAATTTTCGTATCTGTATCTTTATCCCATAAATCCGGTAATCGACGATTAATCAATATCCAATGATTATTATAGAAGTGGAAATCGCCAACAGGTTTTTTCTCGTCATCTGTAAGTTTCTCATTTGGGAATATGAAGCGATTAACGTGCCACATGTATAGAGTTTGCTTATCATACACCATCAAACGGTAATTTTCAGGGCGAAACGTTCCTGGTTTTGGGGAATAATATAGATTCAATACCGGCAATTGACCATGATATTCTTTACCACAGAAAGGACACCTTGGTTTTGTCGAATTATCAAATACAAACCAATGAGCCTCACAATTCGGGTTTTGGCAAGGCTGAATTAAATCTGTCGTTTTTACTAAGGCCGTAACCCAATCATCAGCTGTAGGTCGAAGACTTGGATTATGCAGACCATCTATAAACGCTCTGTCAAATAATTCCTTCAAATAAGGACCACATATCGTATATGGCAACTTAGTAACATCTCCTTGAGGCAATTCACTTGGGGCTAACTGATTTACCTTGGGACGGTTACTCTTGTCTGTTGGATGTTCTATAAACAGAGCTTTTGCCCCCATTGACAATTCTTCATCTTTTGCTGCATCCATATCATTTACTTTACCTCCACGTAGAGGATGACGATAAAGGAGATACATGTAGATTAAAACAGCTAGTGCATGTCTATCTGTTTGGATGCTTGGTAACTTTTTGTTTGGATCACCAACTTTTAGACTTCGAGTTTCTAAAACCTCAGGAGCAATAAAGTCTGGAGTACCAACAACGTCTGGTGGAAATAGACCTGGCACGACTAAACCATCGCAATCTATAATGTTAGCCTTACCACTCTTTGGATCTACCAAAACGTTCTTATATGACAGGTCTGAATGGGCTAAACCTGCGGCATGAAGTCGTTTAACGGCACGTGCAATTTGAATACACATGTGAAAATGTGTCAGCCAAGTTCCTTTAAACTCAGATTCCACAAATTTGTTTCTTAGTTTAGCGGATGCAAACCATTTGCCTTCTTTTTCTTTTCCTTTGAATCGTCCACCTTCAAAAAAGAAATGCTTATCATAAGTTGGGCAAACTATGCCCAACTTACCATTCCATTCTACCAATGTAGGCCAACAAAACAAACATTTCCAGTACTCTCCACCTGCTTGATTGAAGATTCGCTCACGATAGATTTCTGTAATCTTTTGCAATCGTTCTTTTGCTATTGCGTCTTGAGTATTTCTAAAAAATCCCACTACATAGGATTTATCAGGGCTGAAGTACACATCTTTCATTGCACCTGAGCCGATAACATCATCGATAAACTCAACATTGGAGCCATCGGTTGCTGTAAGTCTTATCGTCTGTGCCATAGTTAATATAATATTGCAATAGTTCTATCATCGTGGTTGCCTGGAGACCAAAAACTTAACCATTTCAACAATTGTGTCTTTGATTCTTCATTATCGTCTGACAAGTCAACTCCACCAATTTCATCCTCTGCAAATCCTGTTTTAAGCTTATTCCAGAACTCTTTCCATTTTTCAAAGTCATTCAAGTTGTTTTCCGTTTCAAACATAGGATCTGATACACCATCCGTCATCAACATCAGGGAAGTAAAGTCATCTTCAATTGAAAAACGTAGTCTTTCAAATACAGCCGTTGCATCTTTAAATATTTCTGGCATAGTAAGGAATCTTGTCTGTCCAGAGTATTCTCCTTCATCAGGAATACCGAGTAGTTTTGATGTACCTTTCTTTTCATTATAAAGACACATTGCTCCATCACCAACCCAATATGATGCGATAAACCACCCAAAATCAAATTTCTTACATATTGCAAACATAAGAGTGGTTGCAAAATCTTTTGGTTTTGAGTTTTCATTAGCCTTTGATGCCTCATTGATTGCTTTATGAGCTTTAAAAGCTGCGTTACCGATAATATCATAGATAATATTCGCCATTTGTTTACGAGCCGTTTCTTCGTCCTCTGCATTTTTGTATGCACGGATTTTTTCTTCAAAGGCAGCACTGTCCTTGAGTTTTTCCAAACAATGCGCAACAACAGTTTCGCATGCTATTTCTGAGCCCTTTCGTGAGTATTTAGCAGAACCAGCACCATCTGCAACCGCAATGATATACCAATCAGAATCTTCACAATGAACCAATTTGAAATGGTCATCGCGTGCTTTCCCTTCTTGTGCGTGAGAACGTCCACGTTGACTAGCTGCAACAATATCCTTTCTAGGACCTGTTTCTTCCTTTTCCTCAACTTTTACATATTCACAAACGCAATCGTCTTTATAGAATATGACATTTTTATCAGTTGGAATATCTTTCCACAAAGAACGAGGATTTGGATTGAAAGCAATTGGTAATTCTATTGATAAAGGTTCTTCTCCGTCAATCATACCATCATATTTGTATGATAATTTTAGCTTAAAATCACCAGGTTGAGATGGCTTGCCAGATATTGTACATTCGTTTTCTTCTGATATGTCGCACTTTAAGCCTAATTGGTCACATCCATCAATCCAAAAATCAGTTACCACATCCTTCGACAGTGAAAAACTAGCAGTATAGTCTTTGCGTACTGTGCCATTGGATAACTTGATATTTAAATCTTTAACCTGATTTTCGATAACGATTCTTTTGTTCATACGACTATCTTTATATTTATTCCAAGCTTCATTGATTAACCATTTTTGGAAGTCATCTCCCTGAGCAAGTGATGCTTGAATTCCGCATTGCTCTAATAATGTTGTAACTAAACTCATGATTATCCTCTACTTCTGTTAACATCAGCACCACCAGCTCCAATAGCTGAAAGTTCACCTTCAAGACCACACCATGGACATTTGTTGTGAGATTCTTCACCTACGCAGAAAACATTTCCGCATTCACAAACGACTAAACCTAACTGATTACCGCAACATGGACACGTTGGTACTCCTACAAGTTCGGCTGTATTTATGTTTCTATTGGTAGAACCTTCTTGAGATAATGCTTTATAGCTTTCATTATCTACGGGATATGCACCAACTAATTTAAAGTCCATACAATTGAATCCTTCTAGTCCTTCAATTCCTAATGGCTTAATTCTCTTTGCATATTTGATTAGATAGTTCTTTCCTGTTGTCTGGCATTTACCTAAAAGTACAGCAAAGTTTTCATCTATCTTGCAAGCTTTAGTTGTGTCAACTTTTTCAAGATTGATGCCTGTAGTAGGAGCTAACTGTATATCGTCAGTACCACAATCAGTTACAGAAACGCTTGTTGTTTTAATGGAGGCTGTTACCCATTTGAAGAATTTTGAGAATGATTCAGCATCAGTATCTTTTAAACGTAAAACGTTGTCAGATATTTGACCTAACATTTGGGTGTTTACATTATCACCTATGGAAATAGCAACTAGGTTGCAACTTCTTTTGTATTTAGAATTCCATCTGTCAAAGGCTGCTTTATAATCGTCAGTAGGAGTTCCATCCGTGAACAAGAAAATGATAGGTTTCCAGTCTCCTTTCACCTCTGTTGTTGTCTTTTGAATAGATTTATCCAAATCGTCCATAAGGTAATTCATTGCTGTTCCCAATGATGTACCTCCACCAATAGGAAGTGTAGGAGGATAGAACTTATATAGTTCTGTCAATGGTGAAAGATTTTGCGCTTTACCTGCAAATGCGATAACAGAAACAAATACTGTTTCCAAAGCGTATGGATCAACGCGTAAATCCTGAATGATTGTACGCATACCATTTTGAACCTGTTCAATAGGTTCTCCAATCATAGATTCTGATGCGTCTATGAGGAAATAGATAGGTAATCTTCTCATATTATTTATTTTTTTATTGTTATCTAATAATTGGCACACTTGAAAGAAATACTTTGCCGGGGCCTGTTATTCTTGTCATTAAAAAGCCTTCTCCAGATACTAGGTTTCTTACTATATTCGTATTTCTTTGAACTGATATTCTTGAATCGTCAATATCATAAAGAGCTTTGATATGGTCTTCATCAACAACAATTTCTTCACCAGATACTAAATCTCTTTCAATAAGAGAATCTATACAATCAAAGAATACAGTAGAATCTCCTGTAACTTTTTGATATGTAAACCCAGCTCCAGTGAGTAACTTGTTTATAGAAAAATTTAGATCAATCTGAACTCTATTATTTGATGCCACATAATCACCTCTTCTTAAAATTAGTGTATGACCTGGTGTAACTTTTATATATTTAAGACTACCTGTTCTTCCAGATACTACAATTTTTTTTGTCGAATTTGATATATTCTGATATTTTATTAAGAAGATTGATTCACCTGACAATTTGCTGCTTATTACGCTAGCCAAACCATTGCCAGACATCAATACTTCTTGATCAATACCATTATCCATATAGATTAGTGCACCTCTCTCAGCATAGAAGCATTCTCCTTGATTCAAAGTTGCTTCTAATGCTTGAAAAACATTACCGATTAATTTGCAATTCATATTACTTAAATTACTACGTTCACTTCTTCTGGAGGAGGAGGTAAAACAAGTTCTTCTGTTGCTCCCATAGATTTATTTCCTTCTCCAATAATTCCGCTTACCCATTTGAAAAATTTCATTAGGGATGCGCTATCTAGGGTATCTATTTGATATACTTTATCTGATAGTAATCTTAGTTCTTCGGTCTTTGCTTTAGGACCAGCTGCACAACAAACAATCGTTGCAAAGTTGCTATTCTTAACTTTGGGGATTACATTGTTAAAAGCTTGTATATCTGAAGGCTTTCCGTCGGTCATTAAAAATAAAAGAGGCATCCAGTCACCCTTTTGTTCTTTGCTGCCTTTATTTACTTCTTTATCAACTTTCTCGCAAAGCATTTCCAAAGCAGCACCCATGTGAGTCGGTCCACTATCAGGTGTACTTATCTCTGGCATTTGTAAATCGTCAATAGGCGTAAGTGGAATTAACTGATTTACATCTTTATCGTATGTGATTATACTTATACTTACTGTTTCCAGTGCGTATGGATCATTGCGCAATGTACTTAACATTGCTTCGATACCAACCTTTACAGATTCAATAGGTTCTCCTTTCATTGAACCGGAGGTATCTATTAGTAGATAAACAGGTAGTCTACGTGCCATATATATAAATTGTCGTTTTAATTATTTGTTGAACGCAATACTTTGATTTCATTTGGAAGAGGTGGAAGAGCATCTATAGCCATATCATATTCTCCAGCAGTTTCAATTTTCATACTTGTAGTACTAATTGAACTGGATATCCACTTGAAATATGACTTGATACTTGTAGAATCGATAGTTGATATCTGAATTACATCGTTTGTAATTTTTCTCAACACATCAATATGAGATTTTTCACCCGCAGCGCAAGCTACCACCACACCGAAAGTAAGCTTTTTGAACTCCGCAATTGGTTTTGCAATTGGTCCACTATAGCCACCATCTGATAAGATGAATAATAATGGCTTCCAATCACCTTTTGTTTCTGGAGTGTTCTTATGTACTTCTTCGGGAACTTTTGAAGTTAACAGCATTAGTGCTTCGCCTAAGGCCGAGCGACCTTTTGCTATGATTTCTGGTAGGTGAAATTTATATACTTCTGTTAGTGGAACAATTTGTTCAGCTGAAGCGTTATAGGTTATAATGCTCAAACAAACTGTTTCTAAAGCATATGGATCTTGGTTTAATGATTCTATAAGAGACGTAATGCCTCCCTTTACCGCTTCTATGGGTTCTCCGCGCATAGAAGTGGACGTGTCTATCAATATATAAACAGGTAAGCGTCTCATGTTTCTAAAACTTTAAAATAAGTCTTTCTTAACTAGATAATAGGTATTGCGTGTAGGCTTAGGGCCTTCTAATCCCAAGCCTACAGCAATTTTTTTTAGAGTAGAACTGCTAAATTTGCAGGGAAACTCTTAGCTTCTGCTTTCAGCTTTTCCAACAGAGCTTTTTCAGTTCCGTCAACCTGACCATCAGCGCCGATTTTATCAACTAACCATGCGGCTTCATTTTCATCGATTTCACCTGGTGATACTTCATCTTTCAGTAAGAAATCAGCAATAGCTTGAATAAAAAAAGCTTCCCAAGAGGCATCATTTGCCTTGCCTGTTACAGCATCGTTCAATTCGAATAAGAAATCTGCCTCTTCTTTGTCAATGATACCATCAGCATAAAGGACTTCCTTCAATTTCGCAACTTCTTCGGCATCAATTATACCATCGGCAAGAAGTTCAGCCTTAAATTCTTGTAAATTCATAATCTGATTAGTTTAAAATTATACTATTGTTATACCACGATGTTTACTTCTGGTGGAGGAGGTGGAAGTTCACTCATACTACCAACATCTGCACCTGTATCTTCAACCTTCATACTTCCTGCACTGACAGATGCAGAAACCCATTTGAAGAATGATTTGATAGTTGCGCTATCCGTGGTATCAAGTTGAACAACACATTCTGTGATTTTCTTCAAGACATTTGTGTCAGCCCCTTGACCTGCAGCACAAGCTACGACCATACCAAACTTTCTTTTCTTGAATTCAGCTAAACCTTTAGTGATGTCATCTGTAGGAATACCATCGGTCATGATGAAAACTAGTGGTTTCCAATCACCTTTTTGTTCAGCTGTGGTTTTAGTGACTTCTTGGTCAACTTTTGTTGAGAGCAAAGACAAAGCTTCACCAAGTGCAGTACATCCATTAGCCTCAATGTTTGGCTGTTGGAAGGCTGATAACTCAGTCATAGGTGTCACTTGTTTTGCAGAGCTGTCGAAAGTAATGATACTCAAGTACGCAGTTTCCAATGCATAAGGATCTTGGCGTAATGTAGAGACCAAAACTTGAACACCGTTCTTAACTGCTTCAATAGGTTCGCCATACATTGAACCAGAACAGTCGAGAAGTAAATAAACAGGTAATCTTCTCATAATAAATTCTTTATATTGTTAATAATATTACAAATATCTTTGCTTCACGGTTTTGAGAGTACTCTCAAAATCATGATCCTTAGTAGGTTCGCCAATAGCGTTGAATTTCCACTCACCATTACGTTTGTAGAAGATACCCATTACCATTGATACGTTACCAGCAAAAGTTGGGTCGTTAGCCACATCGTAAGTAGCGAACACCTCTTTCACAACAGTAGGAGTGCCTTCGTAAATACGAATAGATGCAAACGGAATTGTCTTGAAGTCTTGTTGTTGGAAACTATTCAGCACAAAAGCAATTTTATCGGTCTTGGGATTTAACTTAGTCAAATCAACAGTAATTACCTCGTTGTCCAAACCGTCATCTCCATCAGTATCTCCTGTTCTGTCATCTCCACTATGTTTGATTGCTCCATCGTTGGAACCTAAGTGGCGGAACCATACACGGTCTATGATGTTTCCTTCAGCATCAAATTCAGCACAACTTGCATCCAAGTCTACAGCTTCAGTACGTGTCATCCCAAACCATCCTTTTTTCTGTATTGCTCCCCAGTTTACACCAACACATACAGTGGTCAGTTTTGAACCATTATTTTTTTCAAGGTTGATTCTTTGACCTTTTTCTAGTCTTATAGCCATGTCTTTTCTATTTTGAATAGTCTTTAATAACTCGAACTATAGTATTCACGATGGATTTATCTTCGAATGCATCTCCAAGTGCTGCGAACTTCCATTCTCCATTGCGACAATACAATTTTCCCATAACTAGAGCTCTCATACCCTGGCAATTTGATTTTGTAGCTACATCGTATGATGCAAAAATCTGCTTTGGAGGGCAGTCCGGCTTACCTTCAAACATACGAATGGAAGCGTATGGTATTTCTGAGAAATCACCTTTGAATTCATCGTTGTTATAGATATTCAAAAAGAAAACAATCTGATTAACTTTGCTTGTTACTTTTTGTAAATCTACTGTGATAATCTCGTTATCAAGTCCGTCGTCGCCATCTTGATCTCCTTGAAGGTCATCACCGGTATGATGAAGAGCTCTATCCAAAGAATCTAACTTACCATCGGGTAAACCAACGTTATGTTTTGAAAATTGATAAAGTGGAGAGTAGATGTGGTCGCAGATATTGCCTTCCTCATCAAACATCAAGCAGCTAAGGTCCAAGTCAACATCAATTGTAACACTGACATTTCTCCATTCTGTTTTTCGACCGAATCCAAGAAAGCCTTCGTTCACAATAAACTCTTGGCGTTGTGTCTTGGTAATAGCACCCCAGTTGCAGCCAACACAAAAATTGGTTAGTTTAGAACCATTCGATTTTTCAAGGTTGATTCTCTGACCTTTTTCTAGTCTAATTGCCATAGTTCTAAAAGCGTTTTAGTTGTATTTATTGATGAATTCTTGTAGACCTTGCTTGTATCCAAGACCGATTGCTTCGAATTTCCACTGACCATTTTTCTTGTAAAGACGGCCAAATTCAACAGAAGTCTCAATGCTAAAATCTTCTTCAAGTTCATATTTCATTATTTCTTCATTTTTATCGCATACTCTAATGAAAGAGTTATGAACTTGTCCGAAGTTCTGTTTACGTTCGTCAGCTTTGTGAATTGTAACAACAAAGCAGATCTCAGTTGCTAGAGGGCTTATTTTGGCTAAATCGATAAGAATTGATTCGTCATCACCTTCACCTTCACCTGTTAGGTTGTCGCCAGTGTGTATAACAGAGCCATCAGGTGATTTTAGATTGTTGTAGAATACAAAGTTCTCATCAGAAAGAAGCTTTTTGTTCTCTCCCAAAATGAATGCAGAGGCATCCAAATCGAAATCAACTCCTGTGTTTGATTGGTTAGTGTCCCATCCCAATCCAATAGAGAATTGTTGAACATCAACATTAACTCTTTGTCCTTTTTCTAGATTTATCATATGTGTTTCTTTTATTGATTTGATACTGCAAATGTACAAAGGTATATGTCGCTCAAGAAATTGTTGAAACGTTTTCCATCATTTGGCACTTTAGTAGCAGATTTAAGTTGCAACATTGCAATAGGCTATTTATTTGCTTCCTGCAGAGTAGGTAAATCCCCAGCCATAGCATTTATCACAATTTGAATGATTATCATGGAATGTAACCAGCTTCTTTACTTCCATTGAATTATCGACACCAAATTCAATTGAGGCAATAGCGCAAAAACGTTTGCTGTTGCTTTGCTGTCCCATCTGAACAATAATGTCTTCACAGCCAGGAACAGATACTTTCACAACTGCGTTGGTATCTGCCCACTTAGCTGCACCTTCAAATATAAAAGTGTATACTGTTATACGTTTGATGTTTGAAATGCCATTAGGGTTAACCAATATAGTTTCACCAGATTCTGATGAACCCCCTCTGTCATCTCCTTTATGCCAAATCCATGGGGATTGAGTATAGCATCCTTGACGAGTTTGATGATTTCGATCACCGCCACGGCCATGAGAGAATTGAAGACCATCTATCAGCATCTTCTTTCCATCTCTTAGTTCATAGAAGCAACCTAAATCCAAATCAATGTCTCCACCTCCAAAGATTTTTTTTAATAGACCTCCTTTGCTCCAGTCGAGATTGATTTTAATTTCACCTGAGAAAGAAGTTCCTTTATCAAGGTTTATGCGGTGCTTATCACCACTCTTTTCAAGAATAATTGCCATAATTACATAAATTTTGAGACAAGTTCTTCTAAACCTCCTTTATGTCCAATACCCAATGCTTGTATTTTCCATTCACCATTGTGTCGATATAAACGGCAGAATTCAATTGATGCACATGTAGAGAAGTCCTCAGTAAGGTCATAGCGATATTCTTCTGCACCTTCTTTTTCATGCCCTGGCTTATATAAACGCACATATGCACGTTCAACCTGACCAAAGTTTTGTTTTCTCTTTTCGTATTCGTAGATACTAACGGAAATGATGATTTCTTGAATATCAGATCTAACTTTAGAAAGGTCAATGTCCATGGTTTCATCATCACCATCTTCTGAAGTTTGTCCGTCTTCATCATCAACTGAACCAATTACAGAAAGTTCTGGATCAACAGGACGAGATTCGTGACGCATTTTCTGATTCCCTTCTTCTGTACTTGGCCAATTTGAAGATGGAACTATAATCTTTAAATTAGATGGAAGAACTCTCTTAGATGAATTGTAGAAAACCAAATAATCATCAGCTAGTGTTTTTTTGTTGGAACCAATCATGAAAGCGGCAACGTCCAAGTCAAATGGGTACTGAGAAGCACCTTCATTAACATCCCAACCTAATCCTACATGGAAAATATCCATATCTTTGAGAACTTTATTCTCGCCTTTAACTAAATTTACAGCCATAATTATCCAACATATTTATCAACGAAATACTGCAATCCACCTTTGTAACCGATGCCCATAGCTTCAAATTTCCATTCAGCACCTTTCTTATAAAGACGGCCAAATTCTACAGCAGTCTCGATACTGAAGTCTTCATCAAGATCATAACGAGCAATGTCAGTTTCAGTATTAGCATCATAAATGCGGATATATGAATTGTGTACTTGACCAAAATTCTGTTTACGAGTAGCAGCCTCATGTATAGTTACGGTGAATACGATTTCCTGAATACGAGGATCAACCTTGGTTAAGTCAACAGTTAGCGTTTCATCATCGCCACCATCGCTATTACCTCCAGTTGTATCATCGCCTGATGATTCAACAGCTTTGTCTGGAGAAAGTGGATTGTTGTAAAAAATAAAAAACTCATCCTGTGGCAACTTTTTATTGCTACCTAACATAAACGCAGAAGCATCTAAGTCAAAGTCAAAACCAGTACTCTCGTTTGGATCCCAGCCTAATCCAACGCCGACTTTTGATAAGCCTATTTCAATGCGTTGGCCTTTTTGAAGATTAATCATAATCGTAATATTTTTAAATTAGTTTACACTTCACTATTAAGTCATCGATATAATACTGATAACGACAATTGCAAAAACACTTATCGAGTGCTTAGTTGCGAATGCATGTATTTATATTTATTGACATATTACTCCTGTTTATTCAGATGTTCTATTTTCGGATTAATTCACTGACATCAACCTCCAAACATCTGGCTATCTGTATCATATTCGCCAATGTTGGTTGGGCACTGTTTGTACACCATTTGGATATTGTAGCTGGATCTTTGTCAAGTTGTTCAGCAAGCCATTTATTGGTACGCTTTTTTTCGGCCAATACCACCTTCAGACGATTCAGATCTTTATTTTCCATAAGATACATCTTTAGTTTTCTTACCTGCAAAAATAATGTTTTTCTCATCATTATCGTTCTGAAATAATAAAAAAAACGATATTTCAAACAAAAAATTGTTGAAAATGTCAATTTTAGCACAATTTTCCTCGATAATTACGCTTAGCTTTGCTTATATGAATCAAGTCCGGATTTTTTCTGGGCTTGATTCTATTCTCCGAAACATCCTTTTTTATGCCTACTTATATAGGAATCTCAACCTTTTATTTCTTTTATTGTCTATACTCGCTATTTTGCGACCGATGCCACTTTATAGTCGAAACAGTGTTTCTGCCTTTGGTCTTGGTTTCCTTCCTTTTTTTCAATCATCGGATTGTCACAAAAGGTTACTATGAGATCCGTGATAGACACTGATTCATTCTTATCAGTTCTTCGTGTATTCTTGTTACACGGCTAGTTCTGACCTTACTTTGAGAGTTCGGGCACTTCTATTGTTGCAATTTCAATGGCAAAGCTTAACATCGGTATCTTTATTTTTCTATTATCTCTATGCTACTGCCAAGAGTGCTTCACATGCTATTGTGGACGGATAACCTCCTAGACAAAACCACCTGCAATATTTCTGTTCTGCTTCACATCCAATTTTCGGGCGAAGTCACATCATTTTTCTCATTGCAAAGCTATAATGCAGCACAGCCTTAGCTGTTACGGGACATTTCATTCTGACCAATGGCGTAGCAGGCACAATCTTCCTTTTTGTTCCCAAATTGCTCACACTCGGACGAGAAAACAAGTTTTCTCTTCTCTCGCTTAATCGCAATTTTTTTCTGATGCTTGGAATAAAAAGAGTATTGCACCGCTATCCTTGGTGCTGCCCTATGTCTGCAATATCTTCTGGCAATATAAAAATTGATTGTATAACTTCTAAAAATTTACAGATATGAAGAAGATTGAAAATTCATTCGCAGTTACAGGTTTCGTTGGTAAGGATGCTGAAATCCGTCAGTTCACTACCGCAAGTGTTGCAAGATTCTCTTTGGCAGTCAGCCGCACAGAGAAAGCAGGTGTAGATACCACCAGAGTATCAGCTTTCATGGCCGTTGAGACCTGGCGCAAAAATGAAAGTGCCTCTTTCGACCTCTTGAAGAAAGGTCAGATGGTTACTTGCCGTGGATTCTTCAAGCCAGAAGAATGGTCTGATAAGGATGGTGTCAAGCATAACCGAATCATCATGGTAGCTACCGAGTTCGGTCCAGCCGAAGAAAAAGAAGATCCTGCCGGACAGGAAGCTAAGACTTCAAAGGCCAAGAAATAGTTCTTGGTTTCTCACACAGATAAAGCGGCTTTCGGGTCGCTTTTTTCTTGCTCGCATATTGCTTATCTCTTTTATTTGCCGTAGATATTACGGATATGCCTATTTATAAATTCCTGTTTTACAGGTTCTGTTATCCTGTTTTACTCTGACGATTATTTCTCTTCCTCTGAATGCAGCTTTATCTCCTGCGCCAAAAACCATCGGATGTTCTCCTTTCTCGCTGCAAAGGTATGTATCCGTCGAAGATACAAAGGTCATGCTCAGTTTCAATTGAAATCTCCACCTGTGTAGGTCGTATTTCAGTTGAAAACCTTTGTGGACTTCTCTTTCGGATACCTGATGATGCAGCATAAAGGCGAAACATACTCCGACGATAGACGACGGAATAAAAAAAACTGCATGCAGCGAGAAATAAAGGGTTAAAGGCTCTCACCTCGCTTCTCCAGATTCAAGAATAAATTAAAAATAATGGTTATGACTACAATTTACGACAATGACTTACGCAGTCTATCAGACAATGAGTTGATTTACAACATCTCTAACAAGCAGGTTGAAAACGAACAGACGTCATTTGATGAGTTCATCAATTCTCTGGCCCCATCCAAGAAGAAGTTTGCAATGAATGTAATAGAACTATTCAGAAGAAACGTAGAACGCAAATCTGAATCAGCTACCATTACGTGTTCAGATTCTATATATCAATTGATGAAACCAAATTTGTATGGATTGACTCACGAAGAGTTTTGGGTGATTTTCCTCAATCAAGGCGGTAAGCCGATTAAAGTTCAGCGTTTCAGCAAAGGAGGTTTGACATCCACGGTGGTTGATGTTCGTTTGATTTTGAAGGAAGCTTTCCTTTGCAATGCTACCTGTGCAGCCATTTGCCATAACCATCCAAGCGGAAACACACGCCCTAGTATGGAGGATGATAAGATGACAAACAAACTAAAAGAGGCTTTTAAGACTTGTGATATCCGTTTGTTAGACCACGTTATTGTGAGCGATGAGAGTTTCTATAGCTATGCCGACGAGGGCAGACTCTAAATATCAAGATTTGATTCAGGCGACTTTCGGGTCGCTTGAATTATTCATGCCCCCGGCGGATCCATTTTTATACTACTTGTCTTCTTCTGAAGAATACTGTTATACTTGCTTTGCTTCTATTCTTTTATATACTTTCACCCACACCGGAATATCTGAAATAGTTTGCGCATAGAGTCTCCACTTTTGCATGGTTTCGACACTATGCTGCAAAGAGCCAAACAGAATCGTCTTTCGCACTTTGCCTATAGGGGAAATAGTGACTGCGTCATTATTCTGCCTCAATAGTCTGCTTTACGAAAGACCATTCTCTTATGTTTGGCTTGACTATTTCGGATATTCCTGCCCACCCGAAAGAATTGGACTGTTATATATTCTTTACGAGGATGTCCTTTTCTATCTGGGCTCTATGATTACTAATGAATACCATTTGGCACTGCGCTATTAGATTACAATAAATGTTTATCAAGCCTCTCTGTTTTCTCACTGCAAAGGTATGTACGCTACATTCCTGCCAATGAACCATGGTGGTTATTTGTGATCCTTTCAGGCAAATAACAACGATGAACCCTTGGCTTGAGAATTTTCAGCGCACCTTTTGTGGCAGTGTAAAACGAAGGCTTTTTATTAAACCTTTTATTGTCTAACTTAATATTTTTTACGCTATGCCAAATTGGGCTTCTACAGATTATCAGATCGTAGGGAAAAGAACTGAAGTTCAAAATCTCTACAATAAGTTCAAACAAGTGATTGCTACAGACCGCAGTTACGAGAAAGATGGTACAACCTTTTTGCCAAATTCAAGTTGGCTTGGATATGTTGTTAAAGACATACTAGAGATTGACCCAGAAACGGAAGTAATTCCTTGCAGAGGTACAATCGAGTGGTTACAAGAGGAACCGGACATTGATGAAGCCAACGATACTGCATCTTTCCAACTTATGACAGAGACGGCTTGGTCAGACTGCCGAAAATTATTCTTCACGTTGATGGAGAAATATGACGTTCAGATATTCTTCATTGTGGAAGAACTTGGATGTGGTATTTTCCAAGGCAATGATGAAGACGGACGTTACCTCACATCCCGTTACATTGTGGATGATTTCGATGAAGGTATGGATTATTATTCCACCTTTGACGAAGTAGCCGAGATTCTTGAGAAACTCACAGGCAAAATCGTCTATGACTTTAAACAAGCCGAAAAGCTGATTGAAGATTGCGAGTTGGATGAGAAGATTGCTATCCACGAGATTGAATATGTTTCTTTGAGTGATTTCTAATCCCTTTGCTTATCCATATACAGAGAACCACGATTGCTTAGGTAGTTGGGGCTTTCTGCTTTCAGGACGCAGGTTACTTTTATAATTGTCCTTTAGACTGCTATCCGCAAGGCTACCTCTTATAGGCTTTTATACTTGGCTTCGCTTTGTCCTTTTTTACATCCTTCTTGATTCCCTATTTTTAGCTGATAAGACTATCATCTTGTTCACCAGAGCGATGGAGTATTTCTCTGCAAAGTTATCGAGTGTCTTTGTCAAACGTCAAAACACGCCATAGCTTGATGATCAAAAATCTTCCTCTGTAGCTAAAGCTATAGAGCGTATTTTCTATCTCAGTTTTGCCTTATTGCCGCCACTCACTTTGCCGGCAGAAAAATAGTCCCTCGTCAGGTTGAAAAGCTTGAATGTAAGGGAAATGAATCATTTAACTAATTCATTTTGAATATGGCAATAACAGATGAAAGCATTTTGAAGCAGCTTAGGAAATTGAAGGTTTGTTTCCTCAAATACTATCCGGTACGGGTAAAGAAGAACATCGGCATTGAGCAGCAGTTGGCTCGTCAGATGGTTTGGGACTTCAAGGATGGTAAGAACTTTGAGCAGGTTGCCGTCAGAGTGGCAGCCGAACTAAAGTCACAGTTTGGTGAGAAGGTCACTGAGATTGTGTTTTGTTGTGTTCCGGCATCTTCAGCAGAGAAGAATGAAATCCGTTACAAGGAGTTTTCTCGTATTGTTTGTGAACTATCGGAAGCAATTAATGGCTATCCGCATATCAGTGTGCAAGGCGAACGTTTGGCGGTGCATGAGCATAACACTGAAAAGAGTATCACCAAGGTTCAAGTGGTAGATTTTGATGAACCATTCTTTGCTAACAAGTCTTGCTTAGTATTTGACGATGTAATAACAAGAGGTATCAGTTTTGGAACATTCGCCAATAAATTAGAAGCTTTTGGAGCCAATGTCTTAGGCGGTTTCTTTTTAGGTAAAACATCATATAAAGTATCATGAGTATGGACAAATTATTTTTGAATAAAAGTCAGTCTGTTGCATTCACAGGACATCGCAACATCATTGGTAACAAGCGACCAGAGTTAAGAGTAGCAGTTGATAATGCCCTCATAGAACTCTATCAAAGTGGTTATCGTAATTTTATCAATGGCATGGCAATGGGGTTCGATTTATTGGCTGCATCTGCGTGATAGCATTGAAACGTAGGTTTTCGGATGTAAAGTTGATTGCCGTTGTGCCGTATCGTAATCAAAGTGAGAAGTTCAGTGAGTATGAGCAGAAACGCTACCAATACGCTTTGCAGAATGCCGATGAAGTGATTGTGTTGCGTGAGAAATATAGCAATGGTTGTCTGTTGAGACGCAATGACTATATGTTGGCTCATGCAAGTGGATTGATTGCCTTCTATGATGGTAAACCCAAAGGCGGTACTTTCTACACCATTCTTAAAGCAAGTGAAAGCAGTATGCCAATAATCAATCTGTTTCGATAGTTAATAAATTATTCACATTAAAAATATACTGATATGGACAAAGAGTATTTGTTGGAAGTAGTAGGAATCATTAAGAGTCAGTTATTAGGAACAACCCCTATCAATACCATTATGTCGTGGGGCGTTTCGGGGTTTATCGCAACCAATTTCAAGGATATGCCAACCTTGATGTTTCATGTGTCAGGTAGATTGTTCACCGGCTTTGTGTTGGTGGCTCTCAATGAAGGTGCAGATTATTATGAGATTTTTCTAAGGAATGAAGATGGCATTCGTCATCTTGCAACCGATGTATGTTTCGAGGATTTTGGACGGCTTATCGATATTGCGGTGGAGCGTGGTGAAAATCCTGCCGAGTATGAAGCCTTTTGCCAGGAGCAATGGAAGAAACTTCTTACCGGTAATTTCTCTTGATTTGACTCTTTTCTTTATCTCCGATGGTAAGCATTTTATCTACTATCGGAGATAGGAAAGTAGTAAATACTTTTATAATTATTCATTTTAAAATTTATTATTTTATTGTGTATGAGCATATACTACACATAGTAAGAACTAAATATATTTAAATAGTTTTAGATATATTCACTATTATACGTATGTACTAATTATTCATCGTATCTTTGTAACGCAATTAAAAGTTTAATACAATGACAAAAATTATAGCCATACTTAACCATAAAGGTGGTGTTGGAAAAACGACCACTACCATCAATCTTGCAGCTGCTTTTCAACAGAAAAAAAAGCGTGTTATGGTCATCGACTTAGATGGTCAGGCAAACCTAACAGAATCTTTCGGTTATTCTATTGAAGAAGAGAAAACTGTATATGGAGCACTTAAAGGAGAATATGCTCTTCCTCTTATAGAAACAGAGAGTGGCATCACCCTTGTTCCTTCTTGTCTGGATTTATCAGCAGCAGAATCAGAGCTTATCAATGAGCCCGGACGTGAAATGATTTTACGTGGTTTGATAGCCAAGGTTCCTAATATCGACAAGTTTGATTATGTCCTCATTGATTGTCCTCCCTCATTAGGTTTGCTTACCTTGAATGCTTTGACTGCATCTGATTATCTGATCATTCCGGTGCAGGCTCAATTCCTTGCAATGCGTGGTATGGCTAAGATTATGAATGTGATTCAGATTGTACAAGAACGTTTGAATCCTAATCTAAAAGTCGGTGGTATTGTCGTCACTCAGTTTGACCAGAGAAAAACGTTGAACAAGAGCGTGAGTGAACTTATCAAGGATTCGTTCTGCGACCAAGTGTTCAAAACATTCATTCGTGATAATGTAGCTTTGGCAGAAGCTCCTATCAAGGGACAGAACATCTATGAGTATAACAAGAATAGCAACGGAGCCAAAGACTACATGGAGTTGGCTAAGGAAGTGCTTAAACTAAAATAATAAAAATCATGAGTAAAGGTGATTTATTAAAAGACAGCATGAAGGGTGGATTGAATGGATTGATTTCATCTACCACTTCTGTAAAGGAAGAGAAATCAACATCCTCTTCTAAATCGGTAGCTGCACCTGAAAAGGAATCAGCGGTACATTGTAACTTTATCATCAACAAAAGTATTCATAAACGTATGAAGTATCTTGCCATCGACCTGAACAAGTCTTTGAAAGACATTGTGAACGAGGCCATGGAAGAGTACTTGGAGAAACACGAACGATAATCCTCTAACCATCTGCTTATGCTAAAAATCCGTTGTGTAGTAGAACACATTACTTATCAGAATGCCGAGAATGGTTATTCGATTATGAAGGTCAATGTAAAGGGTTACAAAGACCTCGTTACCCTTGTGGGCAGTCTATTGAATGTGCCTGTAGGAAGTGTGTTGCTATGCGAAGGTGATTGGAAAGTGGATAAGAAATACGGTAGTCAGTTTGTGGTGCAATCTTACGAAGAGGTGATGCCGGCTACTATCTTTGGCATTGAGAAATATCTGGGTAGCGGATTAGTAAAAGGTATCGGGCCCAAATTTGCCAAACTGATTGTCTCAAAATTCGGACTGGAGACCATCGATGTGATTGAAACGGATATTGAGCGACTGCATGAGGTGGCTGGTATCGGCAAAGTCCGTGTGGAGAAGATTCGTGAGAGCTGGGAGAAACAGAAGGATATCAAGAATGTGATGCTTTTCCTGCAAGGCTATGGCGTGAGCACGGCTTATGCTGCCAAGATTTATCGGCAATATGGCAAGGAAAGTATCGAAAAAGTAAAAGGTAATCCTTATCGATTGGCTGATGATATTTGGGGTATCGGTTTTAAAACTGCTGACGGCATTGCCAATAAAATGGGTTACGAAAAGAATGATCTTCGCCGTTGTTGCAGCGGACTGCTTTATACGCTCAACCAACTTAGCAACGAGGGTCATGTGTATGCCGAGGAAGAACAATTGGTCAAGGCTGCAATTACGTTGCTGGAGGCTGATGAAGAGAATATTCGTCAGGCAATGACTGATATGATTCGGGAAGAGAAGTTGATGATGGAACAAGAGGCTATTTATCTCCCTCCTTTTTATCACTCTGAATGTGGTACAGCAAAACGTCTTTTGGCCCTAATGAATGCATCAGACAATGGCAAGCATCCCAAATTTAATTTGAAAGCCATTGAAAAAGAAACCGGCATAGAATATGATGAAGTGCAGATAGCTGCTATTCGTCAAGCGGTAGATTCTAAAGTGATGGTGCTCACTGGTGGCCCAGGTACAGGAAAAACAACCACTACACAAGGTATCATAGCAGCTTTGAAAACTGCCGGATTACAGATTCTATTGGCTGCTCCAACAGGTCGTGCGGCCAAGCGAATGAGTGAGGCTACAGGTATGGAAGCCAAGACGATTCATCGTTTGTTGGAGTTCAATCCTGCCGATGGCTACAAACGCAATGATGAGAATCCGTTGGAAGGTGATGCGTTGATAGTGGATGAATGTTCGATGATTGACATCATTCTGATGAACAACCTCATGAAGGCAATTCCACTGGGGATGCGTTTGGTGTTTGTGGGCGATATTGACCAGTTGCCTAGTGTGGGTGCAGGCAATGTGCTTCGTGACATCATTGATTCACGGAAGATACCTGTTATACGACTGACACGCATCTTCCGACAGGCGCAATCCAGTCGTATTGTAATGAGTGCCCATGCCATCAATCGGGGTGCATTTCCTGATTTGAGCAATGGCAAGGATACTGATTTCTTTTTCATCAAAAATGATGATGCAGAACAGGTAGCTACCAACATTGTACAGTTGGTAAAGAATCGTTTACCCAAGGCTTACAGTATGCCGACCAACAAAATACAAGTGCTGACTCCCATGCAACGGGGTGTGGTAGGTGCATCGAATTTGAATATCGTATTGCAAGAGGCTATCAATCCAAGCAAGATAGGCTTGAACCGTGGCGGTTATTCTTTCCGTCAAGGTGATCGTGTGATGCAGATTCGCAACAATTACGATAAGAATGTGTTCAATGGTGACTTGGGGTATATTCAGGATGTGGATATGGAAGAGCGCACCTTGATGGTAGATTTCGACGGAACGCTAGTAGAGTATGAGGTGAGCGAGCTGGATGAGTTGACATTAGCATATGCGACCACCATTCATAAATCCCAAGGTTCAGAATATCCCATTGTCGTGATGCCTGTGTTGATGAATCACTATGTAATGCTTCAACGTAATCTCATTTATACGGGCATTACTCGTGCTAAGAAAATCTGTGTGCTGATAGGTTCAACCAAGGCATTGGCTTATGCCATTCACAACATGACTGTTCTGAAACGCAACACCAAACTCAAGGAACGACTTAATCCTTTATTGGCTGTCGCAAAGGATAGCAAGGTAATCCCTTTGGAGAAGCCAAGCTATCAGATAGAAAAAGATTCCTCTTTTGACATGGTTGCCGAAGATAAGACTCTGTATGGGGATAGAAATAAGTAAGACATTAACTAGGATGATAACAAGCAATTCCTGAAGAAGAGCGTAAACGACAGCTCCTTGAAGAGCAAGAAGCTAATCGTAAACGCTTTGATAATAAGATGCGTCGAAAAGAATATAAGTGATAAGGGTACTAAGTCCTTGGTTTATCCTTATTCACCAGAGATAGTGGCAACGATTTTTCTAGCCCCACCATAATCTCTAAACTCACACAAGTAAATGCCTTGCCAAGTTCCCAAATTCAATTTGCCATTTGATATGGGGATGGTCAGGCTTGGTCCTATGATGCTACATTTAGCATGAGCCGGCATATCATCCAAACCTTCCAACGTATGCTGATAATAGGGTTCTCCCTCTTTTATCAGGTGATTGAAGATGCCCTCCATGTCTATGCGCACATCAGGATCTGCATTCTCATTGATGGAAAGCGCACAGCTGGTATGTTTGATAAACAGATGTAGCAGCCCTACCTTGGGCAGTGTTGGCAATTTGCCAATAATTTCACCTGTAACGACATGAAAACCACGACGATGTTCTTTTAAACTGAATTCTATTTGTTGCCACATATTGGTTGGTCTAATATTTTATTCATCATATATTGTTATTTCCATTTGATTCGTTGTTTCTGGTATGCTTGCCAGTCTTTTTCCAAGTCAATGACGATGTCTAGATCAAACATTTTTGTCTGCAAGGTACTTTTATACGGATACCAATTGCCACAAATCTCTCCATCCTTCGCTATGATGGGATACAAAACGCCATTATTGTTGTGCGCATGATGACGATGCTCGGTAGCAAGAACCACATCTCGACTCTTATATCCAATTAGATATTCATCAAAAGGGGGCAGAAGATGGGTGCAGCCTTTACGGAAGCCTTTGGTGCGACAGGTATCCAATATATAGAACATCCTCTCCTTCCAAGTTTCAGTGAACAATCTGCTGCCTAGCAGTTGAATGCCTCTTTTACAATCTCCTGCATTCAATCCTGACCACCACACGTAATCTTCCAAAGTGGCAGGACTACGGCTCTGGAAATATTTGGTAGTAAGCAGAGACAATGCTTCATCTCTACTTAGCTTTGTGGTTGAATGTATCTTGTTTTCGGCAAGGCAATAAGTGGCTTTACTAGGATGAAGGTTGCCACTGACCAGGCATCCGTTAAGCTCGGCCAAACGAATATGATAGGATATACGATGGTCGTCCATTAAGAATCCATGCTGAACGAATGCTTCTGTGATATCCTCCTTGGTTATATCCTTTCTGTCTGCAACAGTATCGATGATGATTCTTTTCATGGTAAGAAGTTCCTCTTCAGGTATGTTGATTTTATTGGATTTCATCCAACCGTTCAGTGTCGATAGACTTTTTGGAGCACACAGTTCGAGCATCCATCCATAATCCTTTGCAGTTATTAATTGCCAAGTACAGCGTAGCAGATGCATTCGGATAATTTCACCACTGTTATAGGCTTCTCGAAAAGCCTCTTCCGATGGTTTCTTGGTGCGCATTGCCACTGCCCATCGCATCATGCGGTAGTCCTGGGCTTGCATGGCACCCAAATGAGATACAATTTCTGTGGGATTATTGAACTGCGGACTGATGAGCTGCTGGTTCAAAAGACGGATGGCAACTGGATTAATCATGATTTTTTTGCTGATTTTCGATTTCTTGTCTTAAAACTTTGGGCAAGTGTTTAACAACTGTATTATAAGAATTCAATATTTGCTCTTTTATAAATTCATTTGGCAACTTTTGCAGATACAAGTCATTCCAATGAACCTTATTCATGTGATAGGCAGCCGTTACTCCTTCATAATGTTCCCGAAGCATTTCTCCTTCCTTTGGCGGTAATTTTACGGCCACTCTTGGTTCGGGGGCATCGAGTTGCAGCAGCATGAACCATTTGCCCTTTACTCGAAAGGATAACCAGTTCTCGGCAAACAAATCCTCTGTGGTACAATCGAGGCTTAGTGCATAGCTTCTTGCGTCTTCGATATTCATGGCGGTACATTTATATGATGAATGTTAGGCTTGCTATTGCTATACAAAACAGAATAGTCAAGCAACATCCGCTATTGCCGGCACTTCCTCTTTTATTACCTGAGGCAGCTTTAGCCAAGTCGAAGATACTGAAGGTGGTTCTTCTATAGACTTGATTATACAGAGCCTTCTTGGGATGCAATATTCCCATTCCCTTTCTTCCATATCCTGGATGATAGCTTTCTTGACGGCTCTGTTCAGCCTGCCTGTTGTACGTGCGCTTATACTCTTTTTGAGAGATGGCGTTCTCATTCCAAATTTCATAGGTCTTTGATTTTAAGGTAATTCAATTTGATTTGTACCTGCACATAGTGAAGCGATATAGTCGATAAACTGATTTTCTGATGGTTGCTCGTCATAAAGATAGAGTAGTGCATCATCTTGAGCAGCCTTTGACTGGACAAGAATACGCATGGCTGTAACTATCATGCCGTTGCTATAGCCAAGGTCTTGCATCTGTGCGAGTAGTGCTGATTCTTTGGAGGTCATTTGCTAATCCTCCTGAATATTCTTGATGAACTTGGCAGGAACACCACCCACGACAGTCATAGGCTCAACATCACGTGTTACTACTGCTCCGGCTGCAACGATAGCACCATCACCAATAGTTACCCCTTGAGTAATTACAGCATTCGCTCCAATCCAGACATTATTACCTATAATGATAGGTTTGAAAGTCATGCTTCCTCGATGTGATGGTCGCTCATAATGATTGATGGTAGCCAATACCACGTTATGACCGATAAGAACTCCATCCCCAATTGTAATTCCACCTTGGTCTTGGAACTTACATCCTGCATTGATAAAGACATTCTTGCCAAATGTCATATTCTTTCCGCAGTCTGTTGTGAATGGAGGAAACATACCGAATGATTCATCTATCTCTGTACCAGTCAGCTCTGATATAAGAGCCAAAAGTTCCTCGTGAGTATGGTATTTGTTATTGATTTCCATAGTGATGCGTAAAGCGTCTTGTGACATGGAATGCATCAGCAGGTGTGCTTCGGAACCTCCTTCAATACGTCCATTGATACGTATGTATTCTTTAAATTCTTCTATTGTCATAATGTTAGTATATAAATCGTTATACTTATTTGTAGCAGTAACATTGTCGGAACACCGATGTAGAATTTCTTATGCATCGTTTTATGGTGAAAAAGATACATACCACTTAAAGCTCCGATACTTCCACCAATTCCTGCCATGATAAGCAAAGTAGCTTCGGGAATTCGCCATTTGCTATGTTGGGCTTTCCATTTGTCGATGCCATACATTATCAAGGTAATGACGTTGATGATTATCACATAGCTAATGATTATCTTTTCTATTGTACTCATTGTTTTATTGTTCTATTGTTTCAATGTAAAAACTAACAGGACGAAAGCCATCGTTGCAGGATATCATAGCTGATTTTGGGTTCTTCATCCAACCATCGTAGAAGTTCTCACCACCATGTGCCAATGTCATCACGAAAGACTGCATGGATTGCCAGGCACTTTCGCAAAGACCCTCCGGCTTCTGAGCATCGATGGATATAAACGTTTGT
Organism: Phocaeicola paurosaccharolyticus JCM 15092; assembly: GCF_000613805.1. GTDB lineage: Bacteria > Bacteroidota > Bacteroidia > Bacteroidales > Bacteroidaceae > Phocaeicola > Phocaeicola paurosaccharolyticus. Next base: position 34,379 of record NZ_BAJR01000020.1, read on the forward strand.
CCTTCTTGCATATCGCAGGTATGTTCAATCGGGTTCTCGTATTTTGCTGAAAGGTCTGTATGATACACTCTCCTGATTACTGTAATCTTAATCCTTTTCATTGTCGTCTTCTTTTGAGTTGGAACGTTTCTTCAATGGTCCTTTTGTATGGCCTCGATTCAAATCTACACCTGCCACATTCAAGATGCGGAACAGGGAACTTCTACTTTTGAATCCGCTTCGTTGCCAGATGTCATCGATGGTATGACCACTCTTGTACATGTTGACCACCATCTTGTTGCGTTCCAGTTTAAGCAAGGTTGCTGAAGTGTGTGCCTTGATTGGCTTTTTCAGCTTGCTTGTACTGCTGTTGGCTCTACGCATCGCCAAGGCTTCTTGTGGTAAGGTTGCCATCATATTAAGGATATCCGAGGAACGGGTATCTTTAAACATTTCTCCTGTTGAATCTATCCTGTCACGGATGGATATCACTCGCACCATGTTCTTGCGGCAAAACTCCAGGAGAATGGATAGTTCCCTGGCTCCTCTTACGGCATTGCTGAATTTACCAACGACCAATTCGTCACTGGTGGTCAATGCTTCGATGAGTCGTTGCCATTCAGGACGAAGCTTCTCATGGATATTCTGTTCTTCAATGATCTGTTCACAACCATTGTCCAACATCCACTGTTTGTCTTCTTCTAAATACTTATAGTGTGGAGTATTCCACAGGTATCCTATTCGTGCCATACGCAGAGTATTATTTATTGCTTGCAAATTTACTGGATATTTCTCGTTGAAAATCATACTTGGCACTAAAGATATTTAATTCAGCGATTTTTACCTCGTTTTTATGGTTCTGCCGACAGATAAATCAGCTTCAGATGGCATTTCCAAACGGATTAGTTGCTTTTGTACGTGTTCTATTTTCGCTTAAACGGCTGTTTTTTTCGATTGGGCTGAAAATGGTTTGGATAACATCTGCAAATATCCTTTTATCGTACTCGATAATTATCAGCAAGTTACGACTTAAAAAAGCGTTTTCATACTTTTGAGTATGAAGGTTAAATAACTCTATAACAATTTGTTAGAGTTGGTTTTGATGGAATTTTGCACTTAACTTTGCAGCGTTGTTCTTTGAGACATGAACAGACTTTAATGGCAAATTATGACCGATGAAGCGATGTAATTCATCAGAAAATTGCTCGTAAGTTCAATTATGCCAATTATTCGGAATGACAGCGTAATAATAATCATACTAATGCATAGATATAATATGTTGATAGAAGATGGAATTGAATTGTTCAAGATCTCTGCGCCATTGATGGTGCCAGAAGTATTTGCCATGAGTAATCTACAGGACGTGGAGATTCATGAGGATGAAGGTATTCTGATGTATGAGCTTCCTCGTCCCATAGAGTTTGAGGATATGCTCAACTATCTGGAAGACCAGATGGAATTCATTCTGTTGTACTATCACAGAGCGTTAGAAGATATGAAGTTTGGATTGAGCTGTTGTGCTTATTCCAATCCGAAGTATGGTCACATGTTCAAGATCAATGCTGCCACCAATGTGGATGGTCTTTGTGAGCAGGTATATGTGACCATCTATGATTCTTTGGACGATATGTATGGTGAGATTTTGAAAGAGTTGCATAACAAACGGACGATTGGCAAGTATCTCTATGAGAAGTCTGAGGCCAGTGTCATGGGCGATTTCTTTTGATATGAACAGGGTGCTTTGGAAGAAGATGGCTATCCTAATTGACCGTTACCGTACATGGATTACTGTTCAAGGTATTTATCGGATGATTGGTTTCTGTTTGTATCTGGTGGACTTTTGAAAAGGTATGCCAATCCGGTATTCAATTTGATTGTGAAGTGGCCGAGAGGAAATAAGGTCCGTGGACAGGTGATTGGCATTTCTGAATATGAAATGAATCGTGCCATCCGAAAGTTGAGTAATGCTGATACTGGTTTTGCCCGTCGGATTCGGTGTCTGGAGCCAACTCCCGAAGATGTGGAAGCAATCGTTTTGGAAGCATCGTGGGGCTACGTTCAGTTGGAGTTAGAAGTATATGATAAAAATTTAAGAACCAATAAACAACCATTAAAAGATGATTTGGAATAGTTTACTATTGATTTTCCCTATCCTTATTCTCGTGGCAGCTTTGCGTTGTTACAAGAAGGATGGCAAGTGGATGAATGCCTTTTATAGCAGAATGTGTTTTCATGATGTTGCCAGAAGGTTATATGTGCAGTTGGTCATGCTTCTGCTTATCCTGTTCCAGTTCATACAGATTCAGACGCATATATCAGCCATCGATACTTTTATACCGTTATTGATCACGGCTCTGCTGATTCGCTTTTCCATGGCAGAGTTGGTATTATACGCTCTAAAGAAACGTATGATAATGGTATCGGTCTGTTCGTTGGTGTTGGTTGGTCTCTTTATTCCTCACTGCTTCTCTATGGCTGTAGCACTCGGAATTTTACTGGTGGCTTCCATATTCTATCCATCTCGTAGGATTAGAAGCATGGTGGAAAGTCCCGATGAGATATTCTCTCTTACTTCCATACCGGGGCAACTTGTCGCCAACTATTATTGAGCAACACAAAACTTTATATAAACAACATTTGAATTAAAACAAGTTGACCATAACTTCCCGGTTCCCTTGGGTCAGCGCAAACAAGTAGTATTAACATCCAAAACAATTGAAGATGAACAACAACTTATCTTATGAGGTCAGTCATGTCGTGATCACTCCACGCTTGATTGAATTCCTCAAGCAAAAGCCCAAGGGACGCTTTACTCGACTGGAGGCGTATTTCGACCTACTGAGTAGAGCCATGGTCAAAAAGCCATTATCAGTATTGCCCAAGGCTGCATCAGCAGAGCTACTGGGTGAATTTGACACCACGGTAACAGAACTGGCTGGTGACTGGGCTTGGCAACGGGCTACTGTCCGTGACTTTCTGAGTGAATTATCCGCTATCGGTCAGTTGGCAAGGCTGATTCTTACAAAACAATGACCATTACCTTCGAGGCATTGAAGTTTCGATGGCTTCAGGAGGAACTGGTTAAAGAGGAAGCTACGATTGAACTGCTGAAACAATCGGATAAGAAGAATGCCAAAGATCACTCATCAGCTAAAGAGACTGGCTTATTTCCAACAGATGCTGAAGGTGGCGATGCTGATGGTTCTGTTACTGGTAATGAAAAGAGTCAGATGAATGATGATGCTATCTCTGAGCTGGAAAAATCACAACGCATGGTTTGTCGCGAACTCTATGAGGAAATATTCGCTGACATGAGCGCAACCATCAGAGAATGGGCATATACTCCCAAGGTGGAACATGCGCTCTTCAGGGCCTACTACAATCTCTGTGGCGCAGACCGTAAGCGTTGGCAAGAATACCTTGGTCGTATGCCGAAGGACAATACGCTCAGCTTGACGATTTATGGCAATGAAACGATGCGCACGACAGCGGACAAGGTCGAGTCGTACTTCATTCGTTTCGGCACAGAATTTCTGAAGGAGGGTAATGAGTAACAAATAAACGCATAATCACGCTCGCAGTGGCGTTGTTGATACAGGATGACGGGTCACATCATTCTCCCTTAGTTTAGGTGGCATATCGCTTAACAAGAGCGTTTACGATAGACCCCAGGTCAGGCTGGTCGGGCTCGCCCGATTGTTCAGGAATGTATCAGAGTTGGTAGCCTAATACCCCATGGTGGCAAGCCACTATGGGAGACTGACCAGCAAGACAGCAAGCTGTGAGATAGATATAACATTAGAAGATAATGGCAAAACAGGTATTTGATTTTAGACCGGGAAAGGGCTTCACTGTGGCTCAGAGCAATGAACATCAGCGTCGTTGGACGGAGAAAGGATGGCAGTCTGCCACACACTCTGGAACTATGACCGCACACGGTCTGCTCTCAACTTTGAAGTAGTGCGTGGTGGCAAGGTTCAGCCTATTGACAAGAGCCACTCTATTCCTGAATTGATGGCCATGAACCTAAAGGCTCGTGGTATCAAAGATCCGAATGAAGGGATGAAAGAGCCATACTACCGAACGGTGGTAAATGTGATTATGGGTGGTGGTCGTGAGCGTATGCGTGAGCTGGCTTTCGGTGACCAGAAAGTGAACTTTGAGCGTGGTGCGGACAACAGTGGCATCACTCGCTGCAAGGATATTGAGCAATGGGCTTCAGATATGTATCGCTTTGCTGCCGATAGATGGGGTGAGGAAAACATCGTGGCCTTTTATGTGCATCTCGATGAGCAAAATCCGCATTGTCATCTCACGCTTTTGCCAATAGACAAGAATCAGAAGTTTGCTTTCAAGAAGTTGTTTGCCGGCAAGGATAAGTATGAGTTCAAGGCTCGCACGACCGCCATTCATGATGCACTAGCAAAAGTGAATGCCAAGTGGGGACTTGACCGTGGTGACAATATCGTGCTTACAGGTGCTCGTCATCGTTCTACTGAAGAATACAGGCGTTCGCTCAGCAGTCAGTGTACGGCTTTGGAGAAGGAACTGGCTATGAATACCGAGCGTCTTCGTTTGCTTAACCAGGAGATTGTCATGGCTGAACGTCGTGTCAAGGGGCTTACTACGATGGTACAGAATCTAGAAGGGAAGAAGACTTCCATCGAAGCTGAACAGAAACGTCTTACTGATGAACTTGTTCATGGCCGAGGTAATGCGGATGCGATTCGTGAACAGATTAGAAAGCTGGATGTACAGCTTCAATCGGTCATCGATGGATTGGCAGACAAAAAAGCGAAGTTGGACGATGCTGTTCAGCAACGGGACAAGGTTCTGTCCGATGTGGAACAGCTCAAAACTAACCGGGATGAGCTTCGCCGTCAGGTTTATGCAGCTGCCGGTGAAATGGAAGACCAGATACGTTTCCGATTGAAGGATGCCTTTGCGGATTCAGTGCTTTCTGACTTCCGTTCGGCATTGCCACAGATGACCTTCCGTGACATGGAAGCATTTAACAATACATTGCTGGCAGATATGGCTGCCAATGGTGAAGAGATAATGACTTGTGCCTTATATCTCTATACGGGTATGCTGGACAATGCAACCAACTTCGCCAAAGGTCATGGTGGCGGTGGAGGAGGAAGTGATTTGCCATGGGGTCGCAAGGAAGATGAGGATGACCGTGCATGGGCTTATCGTTGCATGATGCAGGCGCATCGTATGATGAAACCGTCAGGAGGTAAACGAATGAAGAGATAATTTTTAAGGATGGACGGATGGTCAGTAGCAGAGGTTGGCTGGTGTTTTTTTCACCATGTTCTTTCTCAATTTTCAGGTATGGTGACGTTTTTTTTCACCAGTTCCTCTACGTCATGCTTGATGTCCATTCTTTCATACAGAACATAACATGAACACAAAATAGAATCGCATGTTGAAGAAATTTTTAGTACTATCGGCTGTCTGCTTGGCTCTCACTGCACAGGCGGCTAATGAGGAACCTCTCGTGGAGGATTCTCTGGTGAGTCGGCAGACTTCCATCAGTGAGACGATGCTTCGGCCATTGGAGCCGACTTATCTGAGAAATGTAACACTCTCGTCGGGTTGGAAGGACAACTGGTTCATCGGTATCGGTGGCGGTGCAGCTGCTTTTGCCGGTACACCACTCGGTTGTGAGGATTTGTTTGGTCGCATCAAGCCTACGCTTCACCTGCAGGTGGGCAAATGGTTTACACCAGCTATCGGTACACGGGTATCGTTCCGTGGCTTTGAGTTGAAAAACTCGGAACTACAGGACACTCACTTCAAGCTGATGCACGCAGACCTGCTGGTGAATGTGGCTTCGTATTTTAATAAGGCTCGTGATGAGCCACGCTGGGACATTGTTCCCTATGCAGGTTTGGGGTTGATCCACAACGAGGACAATGGGAACTGTCCTTTTGCATTCTCTTATGGCGTGATGGGACGATATCGTCTTTCTCACAGATTGCATCTCACAATGGAGGTGAACGGTACTACTACATTTAAGGACTTTGATGGCTGTGGTGCTTCCCGTGAATTTGGTGACAATCTGGTGAGCCTGACCGCAGGTTTGTCTGTAACCCTTGGTAAGAGTGGATGGAAAAAAGTGGTGGATGCCAAACCCAACATTCAGCAGAATGATTGGTTGCTTGGATACTCGTTATCGATGGCAAACAAAAACAGACTGTTGGACGCTCGGCACAAATCAGACTCAAGAGCTCTCGCAGAGATGCGCAAGATTCTGGAGATAGAAGGGCTATTGAAAAAATATGGCGACAAGCTGGAAAGCCTTTCTTCGGACGAGGGAACCTCACAGGCGGTTTCACTCTATCCTAAGAATGACTACAGTGGGCTCAATTCGTTGATGGAGCGATTGAGAAAAGGTAAGTGGAATATGAATACCGGTAAGGACGGATTTCCAAGTGATTCCCTAAGTGAATCTACTAGGCAGTCGATGATGGCAATGATGTTGGCAGGTGATAGCGCACATACATCACCCTCCGATGAGCAGGCTTGGAATGCTTATCTGCTCGATATGAGCAATAACCGTTCTTGCATAGGTGCTCCTGTTTACTTCTTTTTCAAGATTGATACACACCAGTTGAGTGACCATAGACAGCTGATCAATCTCGATGAGATTGCTCGTGTGGCCAAGAAATATGACCTTCGTATCCGTGTGACGGGTGCAGCAGATAGTGCTACTGGCAGTAAAGAGCGCAACAGTGAGTTGAGCCGTAATCGTGCTCGATATATTTGTGAACAGTTGGTAGCGCGTGGTCTGAACGAAAAATATATTGCCAAAGTATCCATGGGTGGGGTTAGCGAACTTTCTCCCAACGATGGCAATCGGTTCACAAGGATAGAATTATTCTTTGAACCAAAATAGATATATATTGTTTCAATAATTCTTGTTTTGTAGGCTGGCCTGTGAAGATCGGCCTATTTTGTCAAATATGGGTAGGTAACAATATCTTTGAAAGAAATGTATTATATGTGCTGTTATTCAGGTGATTAGCTCCTTGTTTTCTTGGTTATTTGCCGAAAAAATCGTATATTTGTATGTAATAAATAACTAAATATCAGACAGATGAAGAAGTATCTATTCGTCCTTATGTTGGCTCTTTGCTCGGCATCCTCTTTCGCTCAAACACAGAGTAACAGTGATTCAACTTATGTTGCCACAGAACAGTGGGAATATAAATCGATATTCATCAGAAACACGCATACGTTTGCCAAGCAAGGTGAGATAACATACGAAAACCCGGATAAGACACTGGATAAGTATGGCAAACAAGGTTGGGAACTCGTTGCTGTTGTTCCTCTAATAGCTTCAAATCTATCTTCAGGAAACGCTTATACTAATTGTTTATGCTATACCTTTAAGAGAAAGAAGATTGTCAGCAAGTAAGAAATCCATATTCAAAATGCTATATAGCCTCAGTTCGAATGATATCGGATTGGGGCTTCATTTTGCGTTTGCTGTGGCATTATTGCTATAAGATAACTAGTTTTTGGGTAAAACTCCCCATATAAATGTTAAATCAATATGAATTGTGTGGCAAAAACAACATAAACAAAAATATTATCGTAACTTTGCCACAGAATAATGGAGTAATAAACAACATCAAATCATGAACAAGATAATTGGAAATAATCTCAAGAAGATTAGAACTATTTCTTCTTTTACTCAAGAAGATGTAGCCATTGCACTCGGTATTAACCGTTCCGCTTATAGTAATTATGAGAGCGGAGAACGAGAAATGCCTATCGACTTGTTGGAAAAAGCCGCCGATTTATTTGGCTGTGAACTATATGTATTCTTTGAAGAAAATCTTTCTGAAGACATGCTTCTTGCCACAGCATTCCGTATTGATAATCTCAACGGCAACGACTTGCAAGAGATTATCCATTTCAAAGATATAGTGAAATCGTACATTAAAATGGATCAATTAGCAACAGCTTTATGAGAACTAGCCAAATAAGAGTAATCGAACAAATGGTTGTTAAATTCCGTCAGGATGCGGGTTTGGGAGGAAACGAAGCTATCAACATTAAGAGTTTACTCCTTAAATTGAAAGTTGTAAGTATCTTTCGTCCATTGTCTGATGATTTCTGTGGAATGAGTTTAAGAGATTCATCCTCACATCGTTTCATGCTAATAAACTCCAATCAATCAAAAGGAAGACAGCACTTCACTATCGCTCATGAATTGTTCCACCTTTTCATTGAAGAGAATCCAAGACCTCACAAATGTATGTTGGGCAATGGTATTAAAAATCCAGTTGAGCAACAAGCTGATATGTTCGCTTCCATTTTATTAATGCCAGAAGACGGAATTCTACAATTGCTTTCAAAAAATGAAATTGAAAAAGGAGAGGTTTCATTGGCCTCTGTTCTAAGAATTGAACATTATTACTCAGTGTCACGCCAAGCCCTTCTTAACAGATTAAGTGATTTGTCCTTTATAAATAAGACTAGTAAAGAACTATTATTAAAAATCCAAGTAGCCCAATCAGCACGTGAATATGGCTATGATACATCGTTATACAAACCAGGTAATAATAATCTGATTATCGGAGACTTTGGAGAAAAAGCCCGTATCCTTTTCGATGCAGGCAAAATATCAGAAGGACATTACATTGAGCTCTTGAATAAACTGGATTACGATGGCAATGAATAAGACGAAGATTGTACTTGATTCGGATGTTGTCATCCATTTCATGAAAGGTGATTGTTTTCCTTTACTATTTGATATTTTCCCCGAATACCAATATCTTATTTTGGATGTTGTTTATTCTGAATTATCAAAAAACCCGCAAACCAAAACCTATATAGATAATATATCTAGGTTTATGGCTTCAAAAATCAAGATGGTTGATTTCATACCTACTGGAGCTATGATGAAGGAATATGCTCTTCTATTACGAACACTCGGAAAAGGTGAAAGTGCCTGCATGATATATTGTTTCGACAACCAAGATGTTCTTGGCAGTAGTAACCTTAGAGATATAAAAGACTATTGTGAATCTCATCAAATCACATATCTTACCACGCTTGATTTTTTATATTATGCTTATACTCGTAAGGTAATGACTAAACAGGAATGTGATGTGTTTATACAACAAGTCATTTCTAAAGGAAGTAAATTACCAGTCGTTGATATATCTATGTATCCTTGTTCTGTTGTGTTATAGAGATTATCAATCAGACCGTTTGTTTAAATAGATTTTCTATGGAGAAGTGATAGCAACTACATGTTATATAATAGCCTCAGTTCAGTGTATCTTCTACGTTGAATTGAGGCTATTCTTTTTCCTCTATACTTGCAGAATTCTAAGTATTCTTTGTGGAACTTACGGTCGCCAGCCTCTATCTTTAGAAGCAGTTGACTTTTAGGGTATTTACCATTTCCCAATATATGACCGCAACCTACATTATAAGATAGTGTGGCCAATAATAAAGAATCCGCACCATATCTACGGAATATGACACAAAGCTTCTTCAAATCTGAGCGCAATAAGGCATCAGCCTGTTTCTTTGTAAGACTCCAGTTTAGTTTTTCTCCAGGTTGTATGCAATGGCCATAGCCTATGTATGGGTAGTCTTTCTTTGTGTGAAGTCCCTCATAGAATTTTATGCAGGCGACTGCTTTATCAAAATCAGACAAGCTATAAATGGATGATGAATGTGGTTGATGCAGCATCTGAGCCTTTATCGTCATAAAGCTTGCTATGAATAGAATTAATAGGATTATGTATTGCTTAGTTTTGTTTGTCATGTGCTTATAATAAAGACGGCAAGACTAATTGTACTCAATCTTGCCGCCATGTGTTTAGTTATGGATTATCTACCTCGATGGTAATGTTGCTCTTCAGCTACATTCTCGGTTTCTTGTTCACTATCGATTTCTGCTTGATAGACCGTCATTTCCGTTAACTTTTCATTTACTCCTTCAAGATTAGCATCCAAGTTAAAATCATGGTCGTATGGGAATTGATGGAGTACCGACATTCCAACATTTGTTGCAGTACCGACATCCATGGTATCCTTTTCTTGACTGTATTGAACATATAGCACACTGCCATTATTCATTTCAAAGATGGGCATACGATTGGTTGCCATTTTGCTGAATTCCTCTGCCACCATAGCTTTAGCGACGTTCTTTACATCTTCGGTAGCATCACTGGGCAAACCATAACGATTGATAGCGTCTCGTACTTCCTTTTCAGATACTTTACGCATAATATCGTAAGTACCACCTACTTGGTTATTATTGACAACAGCATAATGGTCATCTTCGGCAATAACTGTATCTCCTGGATATTTAACGGCTTTGGCATAGGTTTTATCCATATCTATTGCATCGCCATTATCATATTCCCTTGCTTCTTGCAAAATTCCATTGGCATCCATTTTATCCAAATGATTAGTATCATCAGACATTTGAAGGTATTGAATGCTTGAGTAGAATACAGGCTCTTTAGCGACAGATTCTTTATTTTTTTCCTTAACTTCCTCTTTGGGTAGAATAGGATCCAACCCTTGTTCAATACGTTCATTGATGGCATCAATGCGTTGAGTAATCATAGAAGATGCTCGTTTTACATCCAACAGAGTTGTTTTGAGAAACTCTGGCGATTCTTTCAGACTTCCTAACCAAGATTTGAGGTATGCACAAGAATCTTCTTTTACGTTTTTCTCCATACCATAACGACTAGCAATCAGGGCGGCACTAAGCTCTGCAACTAACTCTTCGCGAGAATATTCGGCAGATCCAAATCCATTTCCTTGCTTAAATCTATTCAGTCGTTCTTCCGTGCCGGTGCTATGTGTCATTTCATGGAGAAGGTTACTATAGAAGCTTTCACCATTGATAAATTGTGACTTTTCTGGTACAACAATCTCATCTTTACTGATGGAAAAGTAGGCATTATCCTGATGTTTCGGATAGATTGGACATACCCAACCATTTTTCTCAATCATGGCATCAATAGCAGGGAAATCTATCATCTTGCCATCACCTTTCATCTCTACAGTAGCGACTTTATTAGCTTCTTCAAGCTTAGCATAAAGCTCTGGACGAGCCTCCTGCAAATTGGTTTGAGCGACATTGAATACATTATAGATTTGTAATTTAGGATAAACGGCTATGTTTTTCTTTTCCTCGTTGGACATTTGCTTATAGTCGTCGTACTTAATCTTCTCATGACTATTCTTATCGATGCAGGTAAATGTCGTGATGAAAACAGGAAAACTCTTCTCACCTTTATTGATAGAGACCAATGGTAGCTTGTCACCATTCTCATCTACCATTGGCTTGCGATCTCCTTGTTTATTCTTATCGAAATTAAGGGCAGCTACACGGTCGAAGGTACAGAATACAGGTATTTTATAGCCATTCTTCTCACATTGAAGCATCAACATCAAGGCGTTCATCCCATTATACTCACGCCCATTCATATTCTTCGGCCATATCATTGAGCCCTCGGTAAACCAAGGCTTCTTCCAGTCACTTTGTAGTGTTTCCATCTTCTCAATGAGCATATCGGCGAAACGTTCCAATGCTCTGTCTTCAGCACTTGGACCATCGCTATTATAGAATTTCTTTCCGGCCATAGTTATGCGTTTTGGTTCATATTAGGAATTTGCTGTTTGACCCACTCCGAGATTTCATTCACACGGCAAGAGAGGTTGAGTTTCTCCTGATAACAGCCTAGTTCCAATTCTCCCTTAATTTCTACCTTTCCACTGGGAACAAGAGCTTTGCACTCATCATTCGAGAATCTAACAAAACGCACCCATGTGAACTCAAAGGTCTCTGCCACTTTCTCTGTACTGAAACCTGAGAAGATTTGGTAGTTTCCACCATTCTTATCGGTTTTACGGTCAATCTGCTTGCCTATAGTTCCCTTGAACTCCAAATCACCAGTTACCGAATCGGTCTGTGAGGCTGGATTCAATGTAATCTGTTTAGCACTGAGATTTACGTACAAGTGTTCTGTGCGTTTCTTGAAATTCATCGTGCCCACAATTTCAACACGCTGGCCGATGGTCAACTTGGCTGCTTCGTTTGTGTCATAGCCGTCTTTACCTACACTAATTTCTACTGAGATACCACTACCATTACGGTCTGTTACATCTACTTTCACTGTCATGGCTGTGAAGGGTTTCCCATCTTTACCTGTCTTCATCATCGCTGAGCGACTGATGATACCATTTACTGTTGCTTCTGCTTTAATCATAGTTTGTCTATTTTATTGTTGTTTGTATGTTGTTTTTCATCTTCTTCACCTGAGTTATAATCAGGTGGCATTTCTATTGCTCTTCTTAGTTCGTAGTATGTCCATGTTCCTGATATGAGGATAATGACTAAGAATAGCTTAGCCACGAACTCATTAAAGAGAAGATAGACTCCAAAGTCCCAAAGGAACACTGCTGTTGCCAATGCCGAAATACTTGCTAACTTTCTTGTTTTGTGTGTCATATTGTTTTTGTGTTATCTTCGAATTACTTCATTCTGGTTTTCTGTTTGATTCTGTTGTTGCTCATAGTTCTGTGATACTTGCCCTGCCACCACGATTGAGTTTACGATACCTGATAGTCTTTGGCGTTTCACGTCATCACTCAGTTCTGCATTATTCAGCACTTGTGATAACCTATTTAGTTCAGAAGGTGTCAGTTCATGCGAGAATTGCTGTTTGCCATTATTGATTTCCAATACTGTTTTACCATCTTCTTTTAAGACCAAGGCACTTCCTTTCATGCCGGGCAATAAGGAGGACAAGTCGATACGCTTATTAAGTGCCGCATCAGTGGCAGTCTGCATCTTCTCACTCTCAGATTTGTTATCTATCTGTACAGCCAATGCCATAAGCGAGGTAAACAGGGTCATTGCCATTTCTACAATTGGGTCACCCATACTCATATGTTCACCTGAATCTTCTGACGAGAGGATTTTCTTCATCCAATCATCCGGTGATAGAGTAGTGTCTATCTCAGGAGTATTATTGGTTTTGTATTTTGCCAACAGGTCTTCACCATTGTATAAGGCTTTCAACTGGATGTTTCCCTTTTCGGCAATCTCAGCCAAGTATGCAGCCGGATCTAAATCTCTTGTCGTTCCATCTGCAGCGATTTGTTTTACGCTCAAATGAAGATGTTCCCCAGTGGTGTGTGTACCTGTATTACCAGTTACTCCCAACCTTTGTCCTGCGTTCACTTCATCACCGGCTTTTACGTTAAGACTACTCAAATGCAGATAGCTGAGCTGAACTTTATCACCATTCTCACGCTGATATTCCACCGTTACCGATTTGCCTCCTGCAGTGTTGGCATTTTGATTTACAGCCACTACTTTTCCCTTATCTTCTGTTGCCAAGATATCGTCCTGTTTGGTTCGGATATCAATGCCTTTGTGCATCTGTTGCTTGGAAGAATCTGTTGGATCACTACGCATTCCAAAAGGTGAAGTAACCAATATGAATTCATTACGTTTTAGAGGAAAGGAGTAATTACTATCAGTAGTATTCATTGATACTGAATGATTACTATCATTAGTATTAGCTATACTACTATCAGTAGTTCGTGGATTCTGTTCCACACCAATCTGCTTTCCTTGGGCTTTCATTTCCTCCAAAACCATGAGGTCGTATTTAGCGAGGTCGTTACGTTCAATGATTTTAATCAGGTTCGGAGCATACGTTCCAGCCGTAGCATATCCTGCTCGGTCTAACCCCTGTGCCCATCCTTTGTAGTTGTCGGGAGAAAGACTGAAACAAGCTGCATAGCGTTTGTTGTTTCTCAAGAATTGACTATGGTGTTCATACGAATCACCCACACTGGCATAACTACAGAATTTCTCATTTGGTTTGTCATCTGTGTACAGTCCGTATTTTCCTCCATTGGCAATCCAGGAAGAAGTAGCTTTGATGCCAAAGTGGTTGTTCTCATTTCGAGCCAACTGACTTTGTCCATTACTACTCTCCAAGATTCCCTGGGCTAGTGTTACGGAAGCGGGTATGCCATAGCGACGCATTTGCTCCATAGCCGCTTCTTTGTACTGTTCTACGTATTGTTGATTTTTACTCATGATTATTCCATTTACATGTGGCGGCCCATTCGCATTTCCTCTTTCTCATCAGGCTTGGCCTCCTGTTTTATTTCTTGTTTTGGTTCTTCTTGCACGGATTGTCTCGGAGCCTCCAACATATCACAGATAGCCACTCTATTTCCATCACGAATCAACTTGGGTAGATATGTATCAAGTTGTCCATAGCGGAAAGAGGTTACGTCTGCCTGCTTCTGGTTTTTGGAATCTTCGCCTTTCATCCTTGGTAAGTCTAAAACTTTTGAAACAAGTTTGGCATCTTCGGCATAGCTCTGATAAGTATCTCCAACTCTGAATAACAGCACGGCATCAGGATGCTTGGCTTTGAGTTCTTCATATTGCTTGAGGTTAGGGATTGAAATCATTTTGGATTCTACTTGTTCCTTGACGGCATTCTCTTGTTTTAGTTCAGGGTGAAGCACATCTGCAAAGAGCTTGGCAGCCAACCGATTTTTGTACAATGACATATCCTGGGCTATCCACATACGTTGCCATTGCTGTTGGGTAATTTCACGAGGTTTCAACTTTTCAGTTCCTTCAATGGTAGGCAGGCAAAGCAATTTATCATCACGAGTTCGGAAGATGCTCACATGCACAATCTTATCGGTATCTTCTTTGCTGACACCATTGTCAAATAGGTCAAACTTCAAGTCTGGTTTATTCTGAGACTTTACATAATACTTCATAGCCACCTCCTGCCTGAGTTGTTGGCTTTCTTCAATCTGGTTTTGCTTGATTGTTGCGAAGAATTGATTTAAGTCGGTCTTCTCTGGATATATGCAGAAACCATCTTCGTTCTGTGGCTTGAGGTACATAGCCCATCGGTTCTGATCATCCTTCATCATCTGAATATGTTCGAAGATGGGTGACAAGGAACGGCTTACCGCTTCTGAAACATCTATTTTAGATTCCTCCTTCAAGTCCCAACCTTTGAGCTTCTCAATGGTTACTTGCTTATTCTCAAAATAGGTATCGTCGGGCTTATAGCCTAGTGCTCCATCATTATTGAAAAAGCGGACATACGTACTACCTCGTTTAAGCAACGCATTTTCTATGCGTTCTTTACTGAAACCCGGCAAGTCATTCTTGATAACTTTGGCATTCCTCTGGTTGCGCTCAGCTTCTGACATCACTTCATCAGGCGTTAAGTAGAACGAGCGTTTCTCTCCGTTTGTTAATTGAACAACACCACCTGTAGCGGCGCAAGCAGGCAACACAACATCTGTTATCCCTGTCTGTGTGTCTTTGACTACCACAATCTCTTTGGTCTTCTTATCAGGTATATCATGGAGAGCTTCTGCTATCACATAATTCCCATTTCTGACATTCCACTCCGAAGGCATATATTCAGAAAGCACACTGGCAATTCGAGTGCCTTCACCTACAGCTTTGGTATAGGCTACTTCCACAATTTCTGGGTCATCACTATCGGTTTTGGATAAGCCATAATTCAATTCTTTCTCATAATAGTCCAAGTCGAACTTTTGCTTGAAAATCGAACGTTCTTCGGGTGTGGCAAAATTTCGGTCATCTATGCGCATACCGCCCTGACGAATGATGTCAATCATAATGGCGCATTCTCGTGAATCAACTCTTGGAAGTTGCTTGGTTCGCTCTTCCATAATGATATCTTGATTCTCATCGGTACGATATCTCACGGCTTCACCTCTCTCTGCTTTATGAATGGTGTCAATAGCGGTGTTGACATCACTTTCAATGGCATCAATCAAACATTTGTTCTCAGCCAGTTCTCTCTGCCAGAATTCGATATTCTTCATGCTATCGTAAGATAACTTGGCTGGTAATCCCAATTCCTGCATCTTCACACCAGCGGCTAGTTCGGATATCAGACTTTCGTACTTCTCTGCATTTTCGGAGGGTGATTGAGCCCCTTTCATCACCATGCCTTCACGAGCCAGTCGTTGCTGGTGACCGGTAGCCGTTACCACTTGACGCATCAACTCCTGTACATAGTCGGTATAGTGCATAAAGTGTTTTTGGTCGGGCATATAGATACAGTCCTTGGCTGAATCGTAACGAGGCATTCCACTTGGATCTCTACGGATATTGACTAAATTATCACGTATCTGCAAGGCGAAGTCATTGACGGCAATATGCAGTTTGGTTTCTTCATTCCTGGTATGCAGACGGGATTCATTATCACCATCTTTCTCCAACAATCTTTGGTAGCGTTCTTTATCTACCATGGGCAAGGTGGTCTGATCCAAATTGAACAGGTTCATAATTTCTCGGTTATGAATACCTTTGTACAGTTCCTTATCTTTAGTAGACAATTGTTTATACTGTTCACGAGTGATGATATCGTCAGGATTGTTATGGTTCACATACTCTTTCCAATTATACCAATGAAATGGTGCAGATTGTTGTTTTGCCAATACGGCTGCGCCACGATTCTTGGCTTCGTTAAAGGTGGTGTATAAAGCACTTTTATAACCGCCTTGTTCACTATGCAATCCCAATGTGAGGGAATTGAATGCGCTGACAGATACACCTTTCGGATAAAATCTGGGAGCCATTCGCTGACCGGTATTCAGCCAATAGCCATCGTTGGTCTTTGCCGCTTCCAGTGCATTTGTCAGCAACTCAACCTGTCGGTTAGCTGCGTTCTGTTCAGCTATAGTCTTTTCTTTCATGTATATGCTGTGTTTATATATATATTCTATTTGAGTGTGACCATGCGGTCTCTGTCTTCGCTCTGTCCTTCCACAGTACGATAATTATTTTGAGCCATCTGCGTCATCTGGTCATTCTTGGCTAGAATGGCATTGGCCAGTGTATTCAGTGGTAATGCTCCTGCTTGATAAGCGGCTACTACGTTCTGAGGTAATTGAATGGTACAAGGCACTTTGTCAATATTGGCAATCAGACAGCTTCCTTGTAATGTTGGATTTTGAATTCTTGGATTCAATGCTTCATCGGTATAGGTTTTATAAACTGATTTCGTTACGTTATCGCCATAATCTCTGTGTCCTGTTAAGGCTTCCTTTCCTGCTTTGTTGATTAGGTTAGCACCACCAAGACCTATCAACGTCATTTTCAGAATTGGGTTCTTCATAAACATACCTGCCAGAATGCTGGCGATGGGTAAGAGGGTATCTTTCTTTCCAAATGTTTCTGTTTTTCCTGTAAACAGTCCTAGCAAAACATCTGGTAGCATAGAGATAACATAGCCCAGATTATGCGTTACATCTCCAATGCCATCTAATCCAATGTTGCTCAACAATCCTGACCAACCGTCTGTATTGCCAGTTGTCGGTGTAGTTGTCGCTTGACTTTCTTGTTGCTTTTGCTCATAGGCTTCTTTTGCCGATGCTGGTTCAACATCCACCGTCGCATTACTTTGCGTTTTTTCTTTCTTGGCTGCTTCTTGATTGGCTTTTACCTCACGTTGTGCTGCCAAGTATTCTTCTTCATGTCCCGGAGCTACCACCATCGGGACATTGGCATATTCTTTCTTACGTTGATTCGTTACAGTAGATAAGTCCAACTCCCAAGGTTGTTTGGTAGCTGGTTTGAAGAGGTCTTCGTAGAAAGGTTTTTCTGTAGCTATTCCCATTTTCTTGTTAAGTGTTTGATTGACGGATAATACATACGGATTCTCCCAGGACTTGATTTGACTGCCTTTCTTGCGAAAGTCTGTAAAGACATTGGCTTTACTTCCAAATAGACCTTGGCTGATACAGTCTTCTACTGTGATGGTCTTTGCACTTTTATTGTTTTTACTGCTTAAATAATCAATACCGCTGAATGCTACTTCAAACCCGACAAACCGTCCTAAGTTGGCCCAAGAACCAACACTGCCAGTTGTTAGTGCATCAATGCCAATGGAGCTGACCTTTGCTGTTCCTTTTTCAAGAATACTTGGGTTATAGGCCTTCTCTCCACGTTCAGCGATGTGATGATCTAGTGCTGACCTTGACAGAATGGTTGATATGCCGAACAGGCTACCTTCTCCTGCTTTCCGAACAATGTACTCCATGGATGATTTGGGCATACGGTCTTTGACCAGTTTGTCTATCATCATCTGCTGCACTCTGTAATCCACATAGGCGTAGGCCATATCCATACCCAGTTTCTCGCTCATGGTATCATATCTTTCTCGGCCTAATTCTTTTACGACTGCATTGCGCCATTCAGAGGATAGTTTCAACAAGTCATTCTGAAAGTCTTTATTCCCTGCTATCTGCTTTTGACACATCTCAAGGTAGTCTTCTGTGGTCTTGCTGTTCCATTTGCCGGTGAGTTTTACATACTGCATGGAATCATCGGGCATGTTATTCATGCTATTGGCCATTGAACGCAAGATTCCACCAAAGCCCATTTGATAATCTGCATATTCCTTTACCTGTTTGTTGCTCAAGTCCGATTGAACATTGCGCATTACAGGGGCAAACGAAGTATCGAAATACCGTTGTAAGCAGTATTCCACTTCTGCAAATCGTTTTGAATTCTTTATAGCCATACGTTAGATGCTTTGTTGTAGTAGTTGTTCTTTGGTTTGGTCAATGGCATTGTGATACATCTCCATCTGCTTGGGAAAGTATTCTTCCAACCATTCTTCTTTGTCTATCTGATTCAAGAGGAAACGGATAGCCTGTTCTCGTTCAATCTCGATAGCGGCTTCTCCGTTCTCACTGTTGTTAAACCAACTTTTTGTCCACCATCTCAATCCTGCCTGGTCGGGATAGACACTTACGATTCTGGGTATATCAAAACTCTGAATGTCGATGTCTAATCCAGCCAAAGGGTCAATCAGTATTCCGTCGGATAAGGCTTGCTCTTCAGCTTTTTTTTTCGAGCGAAGTCATTGTTGACAGAAATATCTGATGACGAAGAGCCATGTAGTTCAGAAAATCGCCGATAAGCAGATTCTGAACCTTACTCACTAGAGGAACAGATCTTCTTCCAATGCCCAATGGATTGACCATCGAGGGCATGGATTCGTAGAAGTAGTCCTTCATGGCTGCTGCTGAGAACAAATGGCGCAAGGATTGCTCGGTGCGTTGCGGACAACTGTATAGACCTTCATGCAGGTCATTCATATAGTTGGCAAAGAAGCGCATCATCAGTTTCTCAATCTCATCTTTATCGTTGTCGTAATCGGTATTTACATCCATATCGATAGCGACAAACTCTGGTTGTGCCTTTCCTTTCTCCGACCATGTCTTTGCATTACCATAGAGCATGGTAATAAACTCTACCGGGTCAATCTCTTCGCCATCGTATTTCACTTCCATGTGAAGAAGATCCGAACTGACACCTACGGCCAGTCCTGCTTTGACCTGTTGCCCAAACTGCATGAACACATTGCTCATGTGAGAATAGGTTACTTCATATTTGCTGTATTTGATGACAACATAGAGTCCATACTGCTTTCTGTCGATACCGATTCCAGAAACCACTCCGTCTGCTACGGCAGCCAAAAAGTAGTTGTTGGTCTTAAAGTCAATTCCATGATGAAAAAATGATTCTCCGGTCTTTGGATGTTTCTGCTTTCCATATCGAAGGGTCAGCTGTACATCTCTGTCTTTTTCTTCAAAAGGCATACAGTATCCACTGGTGGATAGCAGGTTCATGTCTTGTGTATAGTTCATATTCTACTCTTTTTAGTAATTATCTGCCTCGACGAACTGTCGGGTTGGATGCTTCTTCGGTTTGTGCAACGGGATTTTGTTCCGACTGTTGAGCAGTGGAACGTCCTTCTGTATTCTCGTTCTGCTGTGTCTGACCGCCCATTATCTTATTCATATTGAAGTTGTTTCCGATGACCATCATACCTAAGATGGCACCGGCTATCTTACCCAGCCAACCGAACCTGCCGAAGCATAAGAAGCTGCACCAATCAATCCTGCTAAGCCCAGTCCTGAGACTTTACCATTGCCGATGTTCTTGAAGAAATCACCAATCATACCCAATCCGTTACCACTGAATAGCCCTTGAAAGAAATTACCAAGGCCGCCTGTTGAATTATTGGCTCCTGACAACATATTACCTGTGCTCTCTATGACTTGACCTGCTGAATGGACTGTTTTCTCTATACCATCCACGGTTGCTCCAACGACATTGCCCACCTTTTCAGCCGTTTCTTCGCCAACCAATACTTCTGTGGCAGTTTTCACCACTGGTTTATCATTTGCAATGCTTTCCCAGGCAAGGTATCCCATACCGCCACCCACAACAGCAGTTTTAGTTGCTGCTCCTGCACCTTGCAAAGTTCTTCCAGGGTGGACAATCGGATAGGTAACGAAACGTCCGACTTTTCTGACTGCTTGGTTCTTGGCTGCTGATGCTATTGAACTCCATATTCCCATATTATTATCTGTTTTTGTGTTACATTAAAATCCACGGTGTCCATTGCGTTTCCAACGTTCCATCGCTTCTCTTACTATTTTCTTTTTATCGGCAGGGTCTCTTGCTCCATCATAAATATCGTCCCATATATCCGTCATGGAGGTATATTTGACGGATCTGGTTAGCTGTTTGAGCTTCTTATTCATGGTCTTTAGTTTGGGACGGATAGCAAATACGATCTCCATCCGTTCCTTCTCTGTCATCTTATTATTACTTAAACAGACGAGCCGAATATCATTGACAATCTCTACACTGTTCAGAATCAATTCCCGATAGATGGCATTCCGTCTCGAAGAAAGGGCAACCGCCAGTGCGTTGCTCGGTGCATTGCTTAACTGAACGGAAAACTCGCCGAGGTTCACTGCCATGCGGTCAATCTCATGATAGAAACCATAGATTTCTGCGGCATAGGTGACTATGGAACGGAAGCTATTGAGGTAGTTATTGAACTTCTTTTGAATGTCCGTTGTTCCTTTAACTTCCTCTTTGAGCCATAAATGACCGGTTGTCTCCAACAGCATCGCTCTCTTTTGGGATTTCAGTTCATCCTCTGCTTTTTGAGTATAGGCATAAATCATCCCAGTCAGAGTGGGGTCAACCTGAGCATGGGATTTTATTCCCAGTGTACATATGAATAGGAACATCATTAGTTTCTTCATACTCATTCATAGTATTGTGAAACAACTCTTGCAGACCTGCGCCAACGTTCGATAGCCATTGCTGCCACTTCACTATTGTCTCGGTCAATCATGCCTGCCGTTGCATTATTCCAGACATCAGTCATGGTGTAATAACGAACACTGAGATAGAGCTTTCGTAGCTTTTTATTGAAAGAGGATAGTCTGTCTTCCAATGCCCATAGCATCTGAGAACGTTCAGCCCCGGTCAGCATATTCATCTCTCCACCCGTTGAGATACCTTCACGTAGTAAGGTAAAAACAGAAATCAGTTCAGAGGCCGTTTCTATATACAGGTTGTTCATAGACATGGAAGCCACAAGTCCTTGCGGATTATTTTCAATGGCCTTCTTCATTTGACCCAGGGTGATGAAGATATGAACACCATCATGGTAAAGCGATGTTCCTGCCTTGAGGGTTGAAGCATAGCCGTTTACTGTTTTTAGATAACCACTGTATTTGCCTTCCCATTCCTTTATCTTGTTATACTCGGCTGCCATGGTGTTTTGCAGGATAGCGGTATTGGTCTGTCCTTTGGTTTGGTTTTGGATCTGTTTATTGATAAGTTCGTTACCTTCTGCCAATGCCAACCATTCTCCTGGATTCATCACCACCCATTCAGCTCTGATAGGTAGTACAGACAAGCATAAAAGTCCCACTGCCAATATTCTTTTATCGATTCGCAATTTCATAGATTCCCTTTCTTCTACGGTTTAGTTCTACTCTTTCTCTGACCAATGACACCAAGTCCAAATCATTCTTCACACCGATGATGTCTAACTTGGGGGTACTGCGGTCTCCAGAATAGATGGTTACTGTTTTCAATCCACAGATTTGCTGCATGAGTGTTCTATGCTCATTGAAATCGACAATACGATACAACTCCAGATAGTCACTCTTACGGGTAAACACTCCATGATTCATGATGAGCTGCTCCTCGTTGATTCTACATTCAATCCGTCTGAGATAGATAAAGGTGTAGAGCAATCGGACGGCTAACAACCCTGCAATTATCAGACATAGATTTGCCAATGGCATTTCATCCATACCACCGGCAATGAAAGCTACCGAGGTGATGATGAGCATGGGCAATTCATTGATGACAAACTGCATCCAGTGTGGTTGCAGAATGATGGTTCTGTATCGTTGTATCGGTGGTTGTGTCATGGTCTATCTTCTGAAGTGATGTTTATGTTCTTCGCTGTCTTCTTCGGATTTTTCTTTCTTCTGATTGTCTTCGAAGTCATCTTTTATCTCTCTGTATTCACCATCAGTCCCGTCAATGGCTGTCTCAATGATGTCCTCGTTGGTGTACATCTTTTTATCCAACAGTTGGTCATTCCAGTCTTTATAGCTTTCATCACAGGGACTATAGACTATCTGACCAGGTCTTTCACGATATTCATTGGCGGCTTTGGTCAATTCCTCACGATATTTATCGAACTGACTTTGTGCATTCTCCTTGATAGTTTTCAAGTCTTCTTCGCACAACCTATAGCCACTTGTCGTAGCTACATGATACTCTTCTGAAAGGGTCTCATATTTGCCATAGATGGATGAGATGGAATAAGGAAGATAGTCGGTATCTCCAGAGAAAATATCATCTGGATTACGTAACGTTTTCATGTAGTCAGTTATGGCTGGACGCTCTCCAACAGATTCAATGCCGAGTTTCTTTAAAGCATCTTCAAAACGAAAATCATGCAAATCTATCTCTTGGTTATTCTTGCTGTTCTGTGCATCCACCACAACCAATTTCCCATTCTCACCGATATGTGAGTAAAAGGATTTATCGGCTCTTGTCAAAGCGAAATTGATGGCAAAGGTTCTGCCGGCAAGGTCTCTGTCAAAGCCGATATAATGCTTGGCATGATTGGTCTCTGCAAACATCCCCTTGAACTGATGAATACTTGGATTGCCTCCTGTACTTACAAAGACGGCATTCTCCAAATCATAGAGTTCTTGTTTAAATTCGCGAATTTCTTCGGCTCCTTTGTACGAGCCTTCGCTCTGCATGTCCTCATAGCCCCCAATGGTATCAACCAACTGTTCTTTCTGAATCTGATAATATGCCATTGCATCAAATGCACTTTCAAACCAATAAACATGTTTGGCTTGATCCAAAGGTTCACCCGATAGATTGGCTATCCACATGCCCTCGGTTGCATTGGTTCCTGCGGCCATACCTTTATAGAGCGTTTTCCCCTCGGCATTGGCACGACTGCGTTCTTCCAAACCGACGTATGTGCCTAAATTGCTGGGCTTTTGCATCGGGAAAGAGAGGTTGGCATACTGTTTCCCATTCTTTCCTTCTCGTATGGCGATGAAGAAATTATTGTGAAAATCTCGTTGGGTATCAAGTTTGATACCTCTGGATTTAAAATAGGGATAGAATGCTTTCTGAGAATCCCAATCGTTCAGTCGGAAATTCAACCTGTCATAGTCGTTGATATCGAAGACTCGTTGTGCTCGTTCTCTATCAGCAACGATGGATGGACGTTCGGGTATCGGATTATTCAGAAGTCTATTGCATACCAAATTGACCAGTCTGTCTGCATTCATGCCAGGGGTATACTCACTGAACAAATGGGGATGCTCCTTGATGAAGCTGATTACATTATAGTTCTTGACTTCTGGCGGTTGAAAGCAGCATAGCCCATTGCCTGTGACGATAAACTTATCACCACGGACACGTTTCCCGTTGCTATCCATACGAACATACGATGGGTAGCGCAAGCCGTCACGTCTGTTGAGCTGATAGCCTGCATCTACCAGTAAATCCTGTATGTTGATACGGTTCTTAAAATCGTCGTAGGTTAATTCTGCCATAAGCTTTTGTGTTTAGTGTTCGAATACTTCCATAACCTTGGTTTCAGCAATGTTGGCCATGGTAAATTCCTCCATGCTTTTGTCCATCACATCATTCACATTGCTAAGGGCTACTTCCAAGTTGGCAGCCTGTACCAGATAGGTTACATTCGTGCGTTTCTCAGAACCTGTCTCTTCATCCAAGGTGATAAAGGATAGTTTTACTTTGAACCATTTGTCATCATCTTCATCATCGCTAAAGAATACTTCTTTATAGGGTGCAGGATTGATATTCTTGATTTCGATTCCACCACGCACTCGTGTCTTTAGTTCTTTCAAAGCTCTGCTTTCAGCCTCTCCAAAACTCATGGCATCTGTGGTATATATTTCATTGGCTTTCTTCTCGGTGCCGTCTTCCATCTGTTTGAGATAGCATACTGTCACCTCAAACCAATAAGCTGTTTTTGCTCTCATGTTCTATTTTAGTTTTGGTGTAATTACGCAGATACTATGAAATGTATTCGCTATATGTAGTAATACTATTAAAGTAGTATCTGCTTAATATCTGTTTATTACATTTGTTATTACATGCCATGATGCAGTTCTCTATGCATCATTTCAGTGTTTGCTGCTGCTTCAAAATTACGAGCTGCCACATCCATGGGCGTATCAACGCCAGGCTTAAAGTAGGCTCTTGGCTCCGGCCCATGATGATGTTCCATATAGATTTCAGGTGGCCCATGGTGATGTAATCCTCTTCCTAATTCGCCCAACACAGTAGCTCCGGCAAGCAAAGCGGCTCCGATTTTTACTCCCAAACCAACACCATCTCCACGACCTTTCATTTCGACTTCGGGAAAGACTTTGGAGAAGAGTTTCATGCGGTGGTAGTCATCGATAGCCATAAACTTATCATATTGCTTTTGTGTTATCTCGTGGCTGACTACCTTTCCATCGATGATGGCGGTCATGCGATATTTCCCCTCGGTCTGTTGGCCTTCCTTTTCTTTATTTGCGGTTTGCTCGGCGGGTCTATTGGTAATAGGCTCGACACGAATTTCATCCACTGATACTTCACGACCATGCCGGCCTTCACGATACCATCCTTTGTTTTCATCTATATACTGTAAGTCGTTTCCATTCATCTGCACACTGCCTTCCTGTAAAGGGGCTAATTCAGGATGAATGTTTTGCTGTTGTTCTTGATTGATGAACTGATTCTGTCCGTCATCTATCACTTGTCCTTGTTGTTGCTCTTGTCCAATACACAACTGTTGATCGATTTCGGCCTTCGCTTTATCGGTCAATGGTATATTGATGCTTTCTTTGCTGTTGAGTACATCCATCGTAAAGCTTCCTGCAAAGTCTTCTTTTATGATGCCATTGAGCGTTCCCAATCTCTGCTCAAGCGGTATTTCCTTCAACGAATTGCTGGTAAGTATCTTTAGTTCTTCGGGTTTTAAGTCGTATTGCAGGTCAGCAGGTGAACTGGCTGACTGAACGGTCAGTGTCTTGGTAGTTGGGTCGATAATCAGACCATGAGAAGCCAATACCTCTTGCCACTTCTCATTGGTGAAATACACGGGTGAAGTGATGACCTCTTTGTAGGGTTCTGCTGGCTGAGTTGTTCTTGGACGAGCTTGTATCGGTTGAATAACTGCTTGTAAATCTTGTAGAACATCTTGTTTTACCGGTGACGGTTGACCTTTATAGTAGAAGCCATAACCTCCATTTTGAAGTTCTCCGGGCTTCATGCGTCCATCGGGACGATTAGGAACAATAGGTGCACCTGCTGGGTAATAAAGCCCTCCATTGATGCGTCTCAGATGATAACCGTCTTGTTGACGAGGTGTCCATCCCAAGAACGGCACTGGACCGTGCATTCCCATAGCTCTCCAACCTTGTCGTAAAGATGGTGCTGGGTTACGACCATATTCACCTACACCAATACGATAGCCGTGCAATCCCATAGCCACTCGACCATTGGTATTACGTGCATGAACAAAGTTCTTGGGCATGTCAAAGTCGTTGGCTACCAGATTTGTGAAAGTGTTATAGGCTTTCTTATTGGCTGAATTAGTGCCCCAATCGGTTAGTGCTTGTAACTGTCTCTCACTGATGGGATAGTTGAGTACAGGGGAATCATGTCCCTGTACTACCAACTGAAAGCCATTACTACTGGCATGGATATGTGCCTGCATACCATTTCTCAGTAGGATGTCTTGTAGTTCTGGTTGCAGATCTAACGAGCGAGGGTTTGTATTTTTTCTAATTGACATAGTTTTGGGAATGATTAGGCATCACCGTCTTCCATTGCTGTCTCCAGTTGTGCTTGCTTGAATTCTACGAACTCGGCTGCACTGTCATGGTTGATGGCTTTGCCACGGCTTTCACAATAGTGTTTATAATCTTCTTTCCATTCCTTTGAATGGTGGTTGACATAATCCAGCCAACCATACTCGCCGTTTTGCATTTTCTCGACGAGCTCTTCTTCTGTGTAGAATTTCTCTTTTGCCATGTGTTGTTACATTTTGTGTATCGCTTGTTGTTTGCGTGTCTCGCTTTTTTTGTTGAGCTCGTTCCACATCTCATCGGTATATTCTTCCTCTGGAGTATAGTCCAGATTGCCATTCTCGTCCATAGTCCAGCATCCATAGATACCGAAGTTGTATTTCTCCCATTCCTTCTTGGGTTGTGAACGCCATTGCTGTTCGTCTCCCTTGGAAACACGGATACCTGTAAGGACATCCAAGTCGATTCCCATTGTTACTGGTTCATCGTCAATGCTTACTGTGAGTGGTTTTCCATTGCTAAGGCATGAAAGTTCGGCATTACTCAAGTGGAAATGGTCGCAGATGAGCTGTAGGTTTCGTCCAATGACTGGGGTAGGAACAGAGAGAACCTGTCCTGTTTCAAAATCAATTTGATGGAAAGCCATCACTTCACGACCTTCTGAGGTGGTCATCGGCTCTATAATGGCATGACCAGCTTCCAAAAGTTTCTGCTTGTCTTCTGGAAACTGGGTTAAGTCGGTTTCGATTAACTGAGGAATGAAGATGACATCCACTTTATCCTCTTCGTTTCTCATCAGACAGAAGCGAGTACGGCAAGTGATGACTTCACCTTGTTCATTGGTCACTTTTACTGGCAATACCGGTGAACGTCTGCCTGCAAAGATTCCCTTCAAAGCATGTTCGGGCAGGTCGGTAATCATTTCTTCGGTTAAACCAAATTGTTGGAGAATCTCATAAGGCATCTCCTGTTCTGAAAATGTTGTTTCACTCATATATTTTTGTGTTTACGTTGTAATCTGGGCACAAAATTATATTGGTAAAGTGTTGTGAACGATTTAGTGAGACAGAACAGCCTTTGTTTTCAGAATAATTAATCGAAATGAAATTATTATACTTTGTAATCATACTCAAAACAGTTGTTTGTAGATGTCCTCTGAATGGTTATACTATCAAAGTGTTGTTTTTCAACCTAGATAAAGATTATCTTTTGATGGATAATACTGCTTTGAGTATGAAATCTGAATTTGATGGTTTAATATGTGTTTAATTCTGGCTGATTCTTGATGATATTGTTACGTTTTCAAGATTGGATTGCAAAGAGGATGTACTTTTGCAAGTATGAAAGCGAAAGAATTCTTTTTTATACTGGCCTTACAATGTTCACTTTGTAAGGCTCAGTTCCATACGGTGAGCAATGGCTCAAACCTTTATAAAATAGAAACAGTAGCCGAAGTACCTAGTGGTAAATTGGCTACTGCTATTATTGAACCCTCTAATGAGAGGGAAGTTTGTAATGCTGTGTCTGATAAGGATGAAGTTCGTGAGCAGCTTATAGCTCAGTACATCAGTGTGTCCTATCCTTTGAAGAATATACGTTTGAATTCCAACTATGGTGTTCGAAAAGACCCATTTACAGGAAAGCCAACCATGCATAATGGAATTGACTTACAAGCAAAAGACGATGAAGTCTATAGCATGATGCAGGGAAGAGTGAAAAAGGTCGGCAGAGATAAGCGTTCAGGGAACTATGTGGTGCTTGAATACGGTAACTATACAGTTTCTTATTGCCATCTCTCCAAAGCATTGGTTCAGAAAGGTGACAGTGTGAATGCAGGTGATGTTGTCGGTATATCAGGTTCTACAGGGCGTAGTACTGGAGAGCACCTTCATCTGACCTGCAAGTATAAAGGAAAGTACGTCAATCCTTCTATTTTGCTGGATTACGTAAAAGAGACACAAGCTGAATGTTTGGCACAGTTGAAGTCGATTGTGGTGTAGTGCAATCAGAACAATTTATTGTCCGACCCATGTGATCTGTTCCATGCGTCATAATCAGAGTACGTAGAAGTGTCACCCCAAAAGGTCGATTTTCTTTTACTTCTCTTTTTCTTTTTATCGCCACCACCAAACATCTTAGAAAAGATGTAGATTCCAAGTATGATAAGTATTAGTCCGTCCATAATAATATCGTTAATTCTAATACAAATATACTCATTTTCAACGATATAGTCAAATAAATTCATAACTATCATAGCTGATAACCAGAGTTTTATACGAATTAAATCAATTATGAATTGCATCATATTCAGTTTGAATATATCATCCGAAAGGGAAGGTCTAAACTGGCTGAATTTGCAGGTAAGTGGTAACAGTCAACAAAAAACCGTCCAGATTGGCATCACCACAATCGAACGGTTTAATTTTGTATCTCACATTTATCTTTGGTCTTTACCGATAATTGAATAATATCGGCTTTAATACCGTTATTTGCTCTATTTTATAATACCATTTTCGATTTCATTCTTAAGAAAAGAAAATACATATACAGCACCTTGATAGTACAAACCACATTCGGGGTCTGAGAGCTTCTTGTATGTTTCAGAAGCATACAACTCGTCAAGTGCACGCTTCATATCCCAACCATAGGTATCCATTAGCATGGAAACAAGTTCTGTGGAGAGACATTCTACTAAAAATTGTACGTCGTTGCTCATGGTTATTGTTTCTTAAGAAATTGTATTGCTCTTTCTGTACCGAAAAAATATTGTATTGCATGATTGCCACGAAATCGAAGTTCCTCGATAAGCGTATTCATTGGAATATAGCCATTAACGAAACGCCGAATTTGGACACCAACGGTATCGTCAGCAATTGGCCCAATTACAATATCGTATGGATGAGTCGGCGTATCTGTATTATTGTTACGATTCATCAACACAAACTCTGCCCACTCAGGGCTATAGTCGTCAAATACTTTTATATTCAAATCGGTATTACTCTGAAGAATAGTATCATCAAATAGGTAGGTATTGATAATCGGTTCGCCTTTCATTAACATTCGTGTAGTACGCAAAGCCATATCGAAAGCTTGTTGCTTGTTAGCATTCAGATAGAAGCCACATCCAAAATCTTTGCCTCGTTTAGAGCGGCAAAGATCTATTTCCTGAATATCAACATTGGAACCATGATATAAAGTAATCATGCTAATTTCCCTCCTTTCTTTGAACAGACAGCTGTCAAGTCATTGACGGCATCGTCAATAGACAAAGTATGCTCAGCAGCATAATAATCAATTAGAAAATCAATTCCGCTGAAACGACGCAAATAGGCATAAGCTTGCGCATTGGTTAAGCTGAACTTAGCAGCGAATGCACCAACACAACAAACCACATATTCTATCTTGTTTGTTATCTCATTCTTATTCATAATTGACCTTGTTTATATTGACATTATTAGCGTTGCAAAGATACACATTTTTGCTGAGTATTATGCTTGTTTTTAGAGACTATTCACCGAATGACGCTTTTAAAGTTCGATTTTTAACATAGAAAGGCTTTATACAAGAATTTCAAATACTGAAATGATTATACTGAGTTTTATGTTTTGATAAAAAAACGCTCACCCTGAGCGCGCTGATCTTATGGGAAGCGTGGTGAGCATGTTGCTGCAAAGGTAGTAATAATTTTCAGACTCCCTTTCGTTTCCGTTGAACATCTGCTATCATGTATTTGTATCTAATATACTTCTTGCTTTTTAATATCTATGTCATATT
The DNA here is from genome assembly GCF_000613805.1 of Phocaeicola paurosaccharolyticus JCM 15092. Classification (GTDB taxonomy): domain Bacteria; phylum Bacteroidota; class Bacteroidia; order Bacteroidales; family Bacteroidaceae; genus Phocaeicola; species Phocaeicola paurosaccharolyticus. The sequence continues at coordinate 64,406 of NZ_BAJR01000020.1, forward strand.
TTGGCATATCTTATCATCTATCTTGTCAATAAAAATAATATATGGAACAAACATATCAAACACTAGAAGATTTCTATAATAACAACAAGTATCATCTTGATAGTTCATGGTCGATTTTTAATAGCTTTTGGTTGAATACAGTCCAATATGAATTGATTCAAGCTATATTAGAGGTAATGATAGATACCTCAATATCATCGAAACAGACAATTGAAATTAACGTCGATTCAACTCAAAAAATCACTGTAAAAGTTTTTTGTAAATCATTTGTTAATGATAAATTGCTAGACAGTGTTACAATTCTTGAAAGAATATATGATCATAAAAAAGTAGAACTTCGTCACTGTGGTCTTGTCGGTGTAAATTCTTTGAGTTATATATTTGAGATTATTTCTGATGGAAGACAATTAGAATTTCAGAATCGCAAATTGATAATAGATAAGCAGATTCATTCAATAAAAAAAGAAGAAGTGAGGGTGTCTTTTCGTATTGAAGAATATATGTCATCTTTTAGCATCAGAAAAATGAAACAGATGCTAAAAGAATACACTTACATATATCCTAATGTAGAATTCCTGTGCAATAAAGAAAAAATAGCATCGCCGAGTGGAATTTCAAACTTTGTATCAATATATAATCCAT
>NZ_BAJR01000019.1 GCF_000613805.1 Phocaeicola paurosaccharolyticus JCM 15092
TTGAGAAACAGAATGGATTTAGGCTATAGTGGGGAAGATTATTATAATGGTGTTATTGATATTGTTGCTTAAATGACAATGAAACTTCATAGCTTTATGAGTTATTGCTCACGATATTGCTGTGGAGATAACCCTGTATGCCTGCGGAAAAATGTTCCAAAGTGACTTTGATTAACAAAGCCCAGTCTGGAAGAAATCTGTTTTATTGATAGCTGATTGTTTCGAAGAAGGAAAGAGGATTGTTTTATTATCTCATCATTAATAATTTCACTGGCGGTTTTACCGGTTAGTTTCTTGCATACACTACTAAAATACTTTGGAGATATATGTAATAAATTAGCATATTCTGTCACATTAAGATAGGCTATAGACTCATTCTGAATTAGTGAAAGGAACTTCTGCATTATATTTTCAGCCGATATATATTCTCTTTTCATTAAAAATTCTTTTTCACTATCTTCCATAAGTCCTATTATTTCGTAAACCATTATTTGCATCAACCTATCTATTACTTGTTCCTTATAAGACCCTGTAGATGATAATTTACTGCGTAACAGCTTCATATATTCCACGATACGTTGCATCTCTTCTTCAGTGGTATGTAGAATCTCATGTTTCATGGTAATCATGCGTAGACTGACAGTCAGATTTGTTTGTTCTATCAAATGGTCTACATAATTGGGTGATAGAAATAAACCTACAAACTCAAAGTCAAGGCTAAACATAGCTCCTTCTAATATATTACGAGGATTACAGATAAAAATATCTCTGGCACTTAGTTCAAATAGTTGCTCTTTAATTTTAATATTACATGTCCCTTTATGCACAATCACTGCTATATATCCTTCTATGGCAAATACATCATCGAATTGTTTTGCTATCTCAGTAATATTATCAATTATAGCAAAATCTTTATTATAGGATAATGCTACAATATTCTGTTCTATTTCTTGGATATTTACTGTTTTCATATTGCAAATCTAATAAACATAAATAGAAAGTGTGTGTTCTTGATCGCATAAATATTGTTCTATCTGTAATATGGCTTTTCAAGGTAGGAGTTTTAGAACAAATAATAGGAGATAATATTGTTCTAAAGCTCGCATAAACCTACTTATTTTGCTCCCATAATTTTAAGGAAAGAGAAATATATGAAATCAAAGAGTCTATTTTTATTTATAACATTAAGTGTTATTGCATTTACCGGTTGTAAGCAATCTAATGATGATAGAGACCAATCTTCGGTTGAAGTCAAGGTTATTAACCCAATTATCAACACTCAGGCGACTATTTTACAGAACTATTCGGGTACAATAGAGGAAGACAATTCTACAGCACTAAGTTTTTCAACAATGGGTACGATAAAGTCGCTATATATTCATGATGGTCAACATATAAGTAAAGGTCAGTTAATTGGAGTTATTGACGATACATCATTTAAAAGTGCTTATTCAAGTGCAAAGGCAATGCTTGTTCAGATGAATGATGCACATGCGCGTATGAAGCAGTTGCACGACAAGGGCTCATTACCTGAAATACAGTGGATAGATTCGGAGTCAAAACTAAAGCAGGCGGAGTCGGCAGAGCAGATAGCAAGGAAGGCGCTTGATGATACTAAACTATTTGCTCCATGTTCGGGAGTTATTAGTGGGAAATCTGTTGAGGTTGGTCAGAATGTAGCTCCAGGTATTCCTATAGCGAAAATTGTTGGTATAAATAAACTGAATGTTAAGATAAGTGTTCCAGAACAGGAGATAGCGAAGATTAATCTAGGGCAAAAAGCTAATATATCTGTTGACGCATTACAGGGGAAAACATTTACAGCTATTGTGAGTGAGAAAAATGTAGTTGCCAACAAGTTCACTCGTTCTTACGATGTAAAAATGAGAATAGAATCTTCGGATGCTAAGCTAATGCCAGGCATGATTTGCAGGGTGGTATTAAGTACAGCAGCAAACGAACAAGATAAACTGATTCTTCCGGTAAAGATTGTACAAATTGATGAAGAGAACAACTCTTTTGTATGGCTTGATGTAAATGGCAAGGCTGAGAAGAGGATTGTCAAAGTAGGAGGTTTTCTAGGTGATGATATAGAGATTGTCAGTGGCATATCATCAGATGATAGAATAATTTGTGAGGGACAGCAAAAAGTGTGCAATGGGACAAAGTTGACTGTAAAGAAATAAATAGGTAACAATGAAGAAGAAACGTAACATAGTAGAGAGCTGCATGCATTATCGCAAAATCGTTATTTTGCTGGTATCATGTTTTGTAGCTTTTGGAATATATAGCATTGACAAGCTCAATAAAAATGAGTTCCCCGATTTTACTATCCGACAGGGAATGGTTGTCGCTGCAGCTCCTGGATTGAACTCTCAAGAGGTTCTTGATCAGGTAGCTAAACCTTTGGAGGATTATATCTATACATATAAGGAAGTAAATAAGAATAAGACTACTACAAAGTGTCGCGATGGTATTGTATACATTCAAGTAGAGCTAAATGATGATGTCAAAGATAAAGATGAATTCTGGTCTAAATTCAAACATGGAGTAGATTCGTTCAAATCATCATTACCCAGAAATGTGTTGGCTATAGTGACAATGGATGATTTTGGTGATTCATCTGCACTGCTTATAACAATGGAGAGTGAAGATAAGACATATCGTGAACTCAATGATTATATGGATGAACTTACTTCACGTCTACGGAAAATAGAGAGTGTTGGCCGACTTGTAGTAAACGGAGAAAAGAGAGAACAGATAAGTGTTGTACTAGATAATAATCGTCTTGCTCATTATGGACTTAATGACAAACTTATTGCAATGAACTTATTGCAAAAAGGATTCCAGACAACAGGAGGTACATTGAAACTTAATGGAGTGAATATGCCTATTTATGTTTCTCACTCCATAAATTCATTGAAAGATGTGCAGGAGCAGATTGTGTGGAGTGATACTAATGGAAATGTGCTACGTCTAAAGGATATAGCTGAAGTAAAAAAGGAGTATCCTATTTCCGATAGCAGTATAAGCAATACAATAACAAAAGCTAATGGAGGTACCGGTAAGTCTAAGAAATGTATACTGCTTTCATTGGAGATGAAGCCGGGCAACAATATAGTAGCAATGGGGCGTGAAGTTGATAAAGTGTTAGAGGAATATCAACAAACGGTTCCGTCGGATGTGAATTTTTATCGCATAACCGATCAGAGTGAATTGGTGAAAGAATCTGTTACAAGTTTCTTGGGAGAACTTTTAATTGCTATCGTTGCTGTTGTAATAGTTGTTATGCTTTTACTGCCTATTAAAGTAGCACTTGTGGCAGCATCTACTATACCTATTACTGTATTCATATCAATGGGTATATTTAGATTGATAGGGATTGAACTGAATACTGTGACCTTGGCAGCTTTGATTGTCGTCTTGGGTATGATTGTTGACAATTCAATTGTAATCATTGATAATTATCTGGAACAAATAAGTGAAGGGAAACCACGCTGGCAGGCGAGTATTGATTCGGCTACACATTTTTTCAAATCAATATTCTCGGCTACGCTTGCTATTTCAGTAACATTCTTCCCATTCTTATTCGTTACTACCGGCATGCTTCATGATTTTCTGATGATGTTCCCATGGGGAGTTACCATAGTATTAATGGTATCGTTAGCTGTGGCTGCTACATTGGTTCCTATAATGCAATATTACTTTATTAAGGAGCCTTTGAAGAGTAATGAAAAGAAAGGTTTTAACTTTATGAATCTTGTTCAAGGACTATACAACAAATTACTTGATCTAGTTTTTGCTTGGCCAAAGACAACTCTTTTCATAGGTTTTGCATCTGTAGTCATAGGAGTGGTGTTGTTTAAATTCATTCCACAATCAATGATGCCTACCGCCGATCGTAACCAATTTGCCGTAGAGATAACTCTTCCTTTAGGTTCTACTATAGAAGAGACGTCAGCCATCTCTGATTCATTGGAGAATATATTAAAGCAAGATGAAAGGATATTGAGTATTACTGCATTTAAAGGATGTTCATCACCAAGATTTATGAATGCATATGCTCCACAGATAGCAGGAAGTAATTTTGCTCAATTTATAGTAAATACTATCAGTCCAAAGGCTACAATAGAGGTTCTGGACGAGTATGCGCCTAAGTACAGTGACCATTATTCGAAAGCACGTGTACGTTTTAAGCAGTTATCTTATAGTGAAGCAGTTTATCCTATTGAGGTACGTCTATCAAACTCAAATATGGACTCACTAAGAAGTGATGTTGCCAAAGTTAAGGATTTGTTGATGACTCTGCCTGAGTTGAAACAGGTGAGGACCGACTTCTTAGAGGCACAACCTACTGTTAAAGTTAAGATAAAGGAGGAAGAGGCACAACGCCTTCAGGTTGATAACATGGCAATAGAGATGGCACTGGCAATGAGATACTCTTCAGGATTACCATTAAGTAATGTTTGGGAAGGCAACTATAATATACCTGTGGTGATTAAGTCAAATAGAGCAGACTCTTCATCAATAGAGACTGTTAAGGATGAGAAAATTCCTCTATTAGGTGGGGTAGGATATGTTCCATTACGTCAGGTAGCTTCTGTTGAACCAACTTGGACTGACGGACAGATATGTACCCGCAACGGTGTTCCGACAATGAGTGTTGTAGCTGATATTCAAAGAGGATTGAATTCTATTGCAGTTACAGAGACAGTACATAAAGCGTTGGAAAAGAATATATCTAATTTATCATCGAATATTGTTTTTGGAGGAGATAAGGAGAAAGGTGATGAGATGTCAGGTATGTTGGTCAGTGGATTGTGTATTGCCATAGCAATAATAATTATAATACTTATTTGGCATTTCCGTAGACTGAGTGAAACCCTACTTATTTTTGCCAGTATGTCGTTATGTATTTTCGGTGCAGTATTGGGAGGATTGATACAGGGTCTTGATTTTGGAGCTACATGCTTCCTGGGCATTATATCGCTTATAGGTATCCTTGTAAGAAATGCCATAATCATGTTTGACTATGCTGAAGAGCTAAGGAGTGAATATGAAACCATGCCGTTATATAATGATAGAAAAAGATCAATCGTTCGTGATGCTATATATACATCAGCCAAACGCCGTATGCGACCAATATTCCTAACCTCAGCAGCAGCATCAATGGGTGTTATCCCTATGATTATAGGAGGAAGTGGATTGTGGAAGCCTATGGGTGCTGTAATATTCTGGGGAACGCTCATTACAATGTTATTTATTCTTACTGTGTTACCGGTAATGTATTGGTATGTACAAAGGGGTAGCAGTAAGAAACGTATTATGCAACAGAAATTTGAAAATGAATAGAATTATGAAAAAATATATACCATTATCTTTATTGTTTTGCCTTTTTACATTTAATGCACATTCGCAGAGCAAACTAACACTTCAGGAGTGTACATCATTAGCCATTGAGAACAATGCAAAATTGCGTACATCACGTAATAATGTTCTTATGAGTAATGAGACACGTAAAGAGGCATTTACCAAATATTTCCCTCAACTCTCGGCTATGGGCTTTGGGTTTATAGCAGATAAGAGTCTTTTGAATATTGAACTTGATCAGCAGTTCCTGGGTAGTATTATCGGCGAAGCAGCTGCAGGTTTGCCATCATCAGTTGGTGCCTTGAAGAATGGAATGACTGCATCTGTAAGTGCTGTTCAGCCTGTTTTTGTTGGAGGACAGATTGTCAATGGCAATAAACTAGCCAAGTTAGGAGAGGAGGTTTCACAGATTCAATTACAACAATCAGAGAATGAAGTAAGATTGCAGACGAGCAAGTTTTACTGGAATATAGTTCAGTTAAAAGAAAATTTACGTACTATAGATGCGGTTGATGCGCAATTAGCTTCGATAATGAAAGATGTCAAGGCGGCAGTTGATGCTGGGATATCTACTCGAAATGATATGCTAAAAGTGCAGCTGAAGCAGAATGAGATGACCTCTTCACGTTTGCAGATAAATAATGGTATTGGCATTCTTAAGTTGCTTTTGGCACAATATATAGGAATGGGAAGTGAGCCTGTTGATGTAAATTTAACCTCATTACAAGTTCCGGAAAATATGTATACTGATTTGGTTACGCAAGAGGGAATAGAACGAAACACCAACGAATATATGTTGTTGCAAAAGAATGTTGAAGCACAGAAATTGCAGAAAAAGATAGCTTTAGGAAAAATGTTACCTACTGTATCTATTGGAGGTGCTTTTGCTTCCGAGAATCTCTCCTCTATGCCTTTAGGAAATAATGGACGAGATATGAAGAATCATATGATAGGTATGGCAACAGTCTCTATCCCAATTTCTGATTGGTGGGGAGGTTCACATTCGGTTAAGAAACAGAAGATCGCTGTAGAGAATGCGCGTATACAACTTGAAGATAATGCTGTGCTGCTCAAAGTAAATATTATAAATAAGAGAAATAGTGTTGAGGAGATTATTAATCAGATTAATGTCTCTCAGAGCTCAATAGCACAGGCTCAGGAGAATCTTCGTCTGCAGCGTGATTATTATAATGCCGGAACATGTACAATGAGTGATCTGCTTGAAGCTCAGACACTTCTTCAGAAATCTAATGATAAGCTGACTGATAACATTACACAATATCATATTCGTCTGTTGGAGTATAATCAAGCATGTGGACGCTAATTTTTTACTTAATCTATTGCTCATATTATATAAAAACTGTACTTTAACTTGATTTTTCATTAATTACAGTAGAACAATAAAGAATAGGATATTCTTGACCTAATGTGTTCTGATATTATTTATGCTAAGAGTAAAGATTACTATATTAATGTTATTTGTTTTATCGTTGGTAACAGCCAGCGGTAGTTCGAATGGTAATTTCGAGGCAAAGAAGAATGTTGTAGCCGGTAGCTATAACTTCTGGATTTACACCCCTTCGGATTATGAGCCAGGTGGACATCCTATGCCTCTTGTTATATTCCTTCATGCGCAAGCCTTTGTGGAAACAACCTGAACAGAGTTCGTACATATGGGGTACTTGATGCCATTGAGAAGGGTAAGGTGATACCTGCTGTTGTATTGGCTCCTCAGAATGGTGGAGGGGCATGGAGTCCAAAAAAGATTGACGAACTGCTAGAGTGGACAGAAGAACATTATTCTATTGACAAGAGTAGGGTATATGTATTGGGTATGAGTCTTGGGGGATATGGTACCATGGATTATGTAGGGACTTATCCTCATAAGATAGCAGCTGCCATGGCTTTTTGTGGTGGTTGCTCACTCAAGAAAATGGATGGACTTGGACAACTGCCTCTTTGGATAATGCATGGTACTGCAGATAGAGCTGTATCGATAAAGCAGTCAAAGAGTGTGGTAGACTATCTGCAGAAATCCGGCAATGATAAGCTGTTGCGTTATGACTGGATGCAAGGTGGTGATCATGGTGTCTATGCACGGCTTTTCTATTTGCAGAAGACATACGACTGGCTCTTCTCTCACTCTTTAGGTGATAACCCTAAGATAGTGGATAAAGCTTTTGAAATTGACCGCACAGATATAAAAGATACTTATCAGGAACTAAAGTGGAGTTCAGAGATGTTTGATAATGACTGATATCATGGAATTAAATCCATGATATCTCTTTTTGTGACCCAATCTCAAAATGAAGTTTGGCTATCCCTATATCTGTTTTGTTATAGAATCCCCAATCTGTTGAAACAGCAACACGATTATCATTGATATATCTGAAATGGAACTTCTGCTGATTAACAGCACTTGGTCCTAGTAGGGCTGCCTCTATTCCTTCCAGGTACCATTCAGGAGATGATGCGATGTCGCTACTTATTTTGTCAGGTGATTTGCTTTTATGTTGTACTCCTTGATTCTCTCCATAACCTAGTGCTATAAGTGCATAGAGCTTCTCACCATCATTAATTTTGAAGATAGCATTGCTCTTACTATATGATAGGCCACACCAACAACTATTAATACCCAACTGTTGAGCCTTTAGTACAACTATTTCACCATAATATCCGAGTCTCTCCTCAGTCTCTTTTGCTTTAGGACCAATGAGGCAGATATAATTGCGCACATTATAGAACTTACCGTAACGAGCGAAGAACGATTTACCGAAAGCATTTGGCTCATCTGTAATAAGTTGCATGTTAAAATTTCCACTTGCATTACACTTATCGACTATCTCTTTTAAGATATTATTATGTTCCTCAGAAAGAGGTTCTTCCGTATAACGTCTCACGGAATGACGACTCTTTATAGTGTCTAGAGTAATCTCTTTTATTAATTCTTGCATGATAGTATTGAATTTGTATTGGCAAATGTATAAAATGTTTTTTATTATTACTCTGCTTTTATTGAAGCTTGCATACTCACTCAAATAGATATATTTCATAACAATTACAATGTCATCTACAAAAAATAGAAATATTTGAACAGTGAGAAATGAATTAATAATTAACTTTAAACTTGGTACTAAATGGGAACAGATTTGCATATATTAGCGGGATTGATGTTAGACTAATAGTATAAATAAGTTATTCTAATGGTTTTCTTTTAACAATTAAATGATAAGTCTGTTTATTTAATTTATTGATGAAATCTAATGTAATTTTAATTATATGGTAAACTTTGATTATTATTCTCCTACACGCCTTATCTTCGGCAAAGGAGTTGTTGAACAGTTAGCCGAGGTTATGAAACCTATTGGCAAGAGAGTCCTTCTTACTTATGGTGGAGGAAGTATTAAAAGAAGCGGACTTTATGACAAGGTAAAGAGTCTGTTGAAGGATTTTGAAATTACTGAACTTAGCGGTATTGAACCTAACCCAAAGTATGATCCAAGTGTATTGGATGGTGTTCGTCTATGCAAGGAGAACGATATTGAAGTGATACTTTCAGTCGGTGGTGGAAGTGTGCTTGACTGTTCCAAGGCAATCGCTGCAGGTGCAAAATATGATGGAGACCCATGGGACCTTATTTCGTATAAGGTTAAGGCGCAGTCAGCTCTGCCTATTGTTGACATTATGACTATGGCCGCTACAGGAAGTGAGTATGATGCAGGCGGAGTGATTTCACGTACTGATACAAATGATAAGATTGGATATATGGATGAACTTTTATGGCCGGTTTGCTCATTTGTAGATCCAACATATACTTTCACTGTTCCTCCTATTCAAACTGTAGCTGGTGTTGCTGATGCTATAGATCACATCATGGAGCAGTATTTTGCATCTCCAGCTAATGAATTGTCAGATGGGTTCTGTGAGGCAGGTTTCAAAACTCTAATGAAGAATGTACATATCGTACTGGAAAATCCAGAAGATTATGAGGCACGTGCTAATATATCTCTTGCTTGTGCTTATGGTTGTAATGGTATTTATTCTCTAGGAATAGCATCATCTGGATGGCCTATGCATGCTATCGAACATGCTCTTTCTGCTTACTATGATATCACTCATGGTATAGGACTTGCGATAATAACTCCGCGTTGGATGAAACATGTACTTAGCGAAAAAACTGTTCCTAGGTTTGCAAAATTTGGAGTTAATGTTCTTGGTATTGATCCATCGCTAAAGCCTTTTGAAATAGCTAAGAAGAGTATTGATATGATGTTTGACTTCTACAAAAGTATAGGAATTCCAATGCATCTGCGTGAGGTTGGCATAGATGAAACACGCATAAAGGAGATGGCACATCATGTTGCAACAACTCAACCGCTTGATGGCTGTTGGGCTCCTCTATCGGAAGATGATATTGCTGCTATAATGCTAGATTCACTATAATAAATGAATATGAGATAGTTAGTTTATACTAAATATTAAAAGGTTGGATAGATTGCGAAAGCACATATCCAACCTTTATGTTTTAGCTTATATAAATATATTTAATGTTTACAATTATCAATGTTTAAACCATATTTTTTCTCCTCTTCTGAGAACAGTATAGCAGTGTCTATCAGAGCTAAATGGGAATATGCCTGTGGAAAATTGCCTAACTGTTCTTTACTTTCAAAGTCAATGTCTTCACTTAATAGTCCCAGATGGTTTGAATAACTTATCATATTTTCGAACAGGCAACGTGCTTCTTCTTTATTACCTATAACGAATAGTGCATGAATGAGCCAGAAGTTACATATCGTGAATGATGATTTGGGTATTCCGAAATCGTCTGATGATTTATAACGAAACATCAATCCGTTGTACATCAAGTTTTCTTTCACAGCCTTCACTGTATTTTGATATCGTATATCATTTGCATCTGTGAATCCATAAGGCTCCATTAATAATAGTGAAGCGTCGAGACTTCGTTATCATAAGTTTGTGAGAAGCTATTTATGTTCTCTTTCCAACCAAGGTTGAAGACCTCTTGGCGAATAATATCTGCTTCTTTTCTCCATCGTTGTTCATTAATATGACATCCCAATTTCGCAGCAATCTTCGAACCCCTGTCTAGAGCCACCCAACACATCACTTTTGATGAGATGAAATGTTGTTCTTCGCCTCTAATTTCCCAAATACCTTTATCGGGTTTGTGCCATTCTGTCATTACAATACGCATAATATTTTTTACCATATCCCATGCATCCTCTATTTCATCAAGAGAGCCAGAGATGAAGCAGAAATATTGATAAATAAGGTCCATTAAATAACCAAATGAGTCATTCTGTTTTTGTCTGTATGCATCATTACCTATTCTTACAGGTTTGGAGTCCCTATAACCGGTGAGGTGGTCAAGTGTTTTCTCCTTAAGAGTTCGTTCCCCATTTATACCATACATAATTTGGAAATCACTATGGTTCCCAATGAATGTAGATTTAATAAAGTTTATAAAACTCCTTGCAGCATTTGGATGCCCCATATTGATAAGTGTATTTATTGACATTGAAGCATCACGGAGCCAACAAAACCTATAATCCCAATTCCTAACTTCACCAACAACTTCTGGTATACTGGTAGTAATTGCTGCCAACATAGCGCCATTTGTAAACGACATCATCTTTAAAGTAAGCATGCTGCGCTCAATTGTTTCGCCGTATATTTGGTACTTACGTGCGTTCTCACTCCAGTCAAGCCAGTAAACTAATGTCCGGCAATAGTCAAGCTTCTCTCTGTCTAAATCAACTTTTATTACTTTCTGATTGTAAGAAAGAAGCATAAATTCATCTTTTTTTAATGTGAACTCTATTCCTTCGGCTATATATTGGAGTGTAAGAGAGGAGTATAGATATTGCCTGTCGCGTATATTAGATGATGACATAGTCTCTATATACTCTTCAGTAATATTATATAAAGTTCTTCCTCGGGCATAGTCTGGCCTTGGTTGGTATATTACTTTTATTTTTGGATTACCACGTATTAAGTGTATATACCTATAGATTTCTGATGCTCTATAGTATCCATATCCATCCTTCTTTTTATATCTCGGCATAAAGTCGGTAACGACAAAAGTTCCTTCGTCTGACTCAAAAGTCGTTGCCAGGAGATTTGTATGTGGAATGTATTTTTGTGTAATTTTATAATCATCAGGAACTTTGAATCCAAAAGATCCACCTTTTTCTTTATCCAGTAATCGGGCAAATACAGAGGATGAGTCAAATCTAGGAAAACATAACCAGTCTATACTTCCGCGTTCAGAAACAAGAGCAGCTGTTGTACAATTGCCAATTACTCCGTAGTTTAGATTTTGCATAATATTATTGATTTTGATTATTACTTTATACTGTTATTTATGACTCTCTATCGTACACACAAGCCGTAGAGTAAATTGATTACGTCTTTTTGCCTAGTAAGTGTATAACGGGCATCATCACATGTATTACCAACTTTAATGCTAAAACTATCGTACGGCATCTCACGGAACATATCCTCATCTGTTGTATCGTCTCCTATGGCAAAAATGAAGTCGAAATTGTCTTCATCAATTAGTCTTCGTATCTCGGTTCCTTTAGAATATTGGTTGGGTTTAATCTCTACTACTTTATTCCCATTTATAATCTGAAAGTTTTGAGCTGAACATATAGGTATGAGTTCGCGCATCATTTGACGTGCTCTGAATTGTCCCATTTCATTTACTACCTCTCTGTAGTGCCATACAATGGCTGTTTCCTTAACTTCTATGTGGGAATTAACAGTCTTGCATGTGAATTTTCGCATTATTTCAAGAAGTTTAGGATCCCATTTTTGTGTACCAGATTTTTTATGCCATCCTTCATTATCCTTATAGTAGGCTCCATGTTCTGCTGCTAACTTTAAGCCTTTTATATCTCCAAGCCATGAGTCCAGTGTATTACAATCTCTGCCGCTATTTATTACTACGCTGTTTTTATCATCCTGACACAATGTTGTAAGCAATGATTTTACTTCTTGGGTAGGGTAGGCATCTTTGGGATTATTATGGAATCCAACGAGCGTACCGTCATAGTCGAATACAAGCAGACGTTTGTTACTATTGCTATATCGATTGAAAAGTTCTGCTAAGCCCTCTTTGGTGAGTGTCTTATTATTAATTTGTAGATTACGATCTATAACTTCTTTCCACTCTTTGAAAAAATCTGACGCCCATCTATTTACATCGTATTTAGAAACACGCTCCTGCAATCTTTTCATTCTTCTTTTCTGCTCTATCTCTGGCATCTCTAATGCTTGCTGGATGGCTAATGCTATTTCATCAGTATCATTGGGGTTTATAAGAATAGCATCTGTCAGTTCTATTGAAGCTCCTGCCATCTTGCTTAGAATCAATACACCAGGACTATCTTGTTTTGCTGCAATATATTCCTTTGCAACAAGATTCATTCCATCTCTTAAAGGTGATATAAGTGCTATATCAGCAACCTTATACATAGCTACTAAATCATTGAATTTGAAACTATGATAGAAATAGTTTACGGGAGTCCATCCAACTTTAGAAAATTTCCCATTTATATTACCTATCTTCTCATCAATGTGTTTCTTCATCTCTGCATACTTAATAACTTTATCTCTGGATGGGACAATAATCATTCCCAATGATACTTTTCCATGGTATTCAGGATGTTGATCTAGAAAAGTTTCAAATCCTACAAGACGGTGTACTATTCCTTTGCTATAGTCAAGGCGGTCCACGGAGATAATGACTTTGTTACCACCAAACTGTTCTTTAAGTTTATAGACAGAGTCCTTAACAGCTTCTGTTGATGGAGCCTGACTATAAAGTTCATAATTAATACCCATTGGTAGTGCATCAACCCATACAGCTCGCCCATCCACCATAACCTCATTAAGCTTAAACTCAAATCCTAAAATCCTTTCAACCGATTTAGTGAAATGACGCATGTAGTCAAGGGTATGGAATGCAATAAATTCAGCCCCTAATAAGCCTTTCAGTAGTTCTGAACTGTTAGGCATAACGCTAAATAGTTCGAATGAGGGGAATGGGATATGATGAAAGTATGCAATACGTAGGTTAGGACATTTCTCTCTAAGTAGGTTTGGTAGTAACATTAGTTGGTAATCTTGCACCCAAACTATGCTATCGTCATCTACCTGTTCCATTACTTTATTGCAGAAAATCTGATTTACTTCTTTATAAGCTTGCCATTGATTTCTTTGGAAAGCGGAATATCCGTAGAAATAGTGACAAAGAGGCCATAATGTGCTATTGGAATAGCCTTCATAATAGTCATGGTATTGGGAGGATGATAAAAATACTGGATGCATTTTCATTTTTACCATCTCCATTGTGATATTTTTTTTAGTTGTCTTATCTTTGGGGCATACTCCAGGCCATCCTATCCAATGCTTTTCATATATTGTATCGAGTGAATTTAGCCCTGTTGCTAATCCACCCTCGCTAGTCTCAAATTCTAATTTCCCATTATTTTCAGAGACTTTAATAGGCAAACGGTTTGCAACTATAATTAACTTCATACCTATTTTTCTATTATTATGTTATTGTATTTTTTAGTCATATTATAGTCCAATTCAGGATAGAGGAAAAAAGGATTACGGCTTTCTGTCTCTCCTTCAGTATATTCCCATATAGATCCATATATCTTTGGATCTTCACCTATGTCCTGTAATTGAATCATATATTCATATAGTGACTTATTCTCTTTAATATAGACCTTATCATTATTATTGATAATAGGTGAATGTTTACGCTTTTGGTCATGTTTGAATTCCAAAAGTCGACATCCATCAGGCATTATACCTACCATTTTGAATGTCATACTTTTCCCAATGCCTGGAAGATTCAGTACATTACGGTCGCTGGCGATTTTAGAGATATAGACTTTTTCTTCATTACTTTCTTGCATACTTCGACAGTTTGGCGTGAACACGTCATGATTTTCTTGAAATCCCTTCACCGAAAATGTGTAGTAAGGTTTCACACCTAGCGAGTTGAGCACTTTGCGGAGTTTAGTTGTATGTCCACGACGTGATGCTCCTACGTTGAATACAAGTTGGTTTGTCACTGTCCATCCCGTGGCATGTATTTGTTTGATAGCCTTACTTACCTCTGGCGTTATTTCCAGTGGACTTTGAAAATGTGTCTGTATGAAAAACTGTTTCACACCAACAGACATGGCATGAATACGGAAGTTAGTAAGAATATCAATTAGTTCGTCATCAATACGCATAGGTAGATATACAGGTAGTCGTGTGCCGAGTCGAACTCGCTGTATTTCTGCATATTTTTTACCTTCATGACGCTTCATATTAGCATGTTTCTTATTGCGTGCCATAACTATAACTGCCTGTAATATATTTCTAAGTGTGGTATTACTGCTCATCAAGGCGTCGCTACCGGTTATGAGTATGTCACGCAGTTGGGTGTCCTCTTCGAAATATTTCATCAGACGACGCAACTTATGCTCCCATTTTTCGTTGGGCTTAAGCTTATCGAAGTCGAAGTTGAGTCGTCCACTTTGGAAGTCGTACATACGCTGACAATAAGAACATAGTCCACCACAAGCGCGTCCCATAGAATCGGGGATAAGTATTGCTACATCAGGATAGCGGCGATGAATGTTATTACCTTCCGGTAGCAGCCAACCGGCTGCATTAGGTTTGCCGTCCTCCACGCTATCTTCCTTCTCCCAAGCCTTGATGTTCCCGAATGTTTCCACCAGATTATTGGTGTACATTATTTGCTGGCGTATTGTCTGGTCGTCATAACCGTTACCTGTTATGTCAAGTAGTGATAGATAATATGGTGTGACGAATATTGGTATACCTTTTTGTTGTGCACGACGATATATGTCTATCTTTTCTGCAGAGAGAGAACCTCCGAGCATATCGTTAAGGGCTTTTGGTGAACGTGCAGCCAATGCTAAATGGAATTTTGAATCTTTCCACCATTCTTCCACTCTTTGATGTTTATCCTCCATTGTCATTCCTTCAGCAAATAGAAATCTGCTTTTAGGAGAATGTCTTTGTTCTATACGATGAATAAGGTGTGATATAATGCGATGTTTGTTGGCCTCTCTTATAGCAATAACCTCTTTGTCAAGTCCGCTTTTCCATCGTGATGCCCATTGCTTCACTTTTTCTTCAGTAGGAATTTTTATTGGATCTTTATAGAGACGTAGCAATTGCTGGTAAATATCCATAAGGAAAGCTGTGTCATCTATGCATGCCTCATTGTTGTGGAGAATAGTCCACAAGCGAGATAAAGTCGGTGATTTTATTATTTTACCGGTAGATAGTTCAAATACTTCGCGATCGTCGTATTCTACCAATCGGTATATGTTTTCCTTTGCTTGAGTTGGAGCATTGGTCAGATCTTCCGATTTAAGGTAATCACTGATTTTTGTTTTAAACTCGTCGGAATTACTGCTCTTAGCGGCAAACTCGACAATTGTTGTTAAATTGATTTCGAAGTGAGCCATAATCTTCTTCAGATGCTGACTCATGATCTTTTTCGTCATAAGCGATTTAATTTTTATTATTAATAAGGATTGTCACTTAGCAGATGTTGTAAAATAGTACTATAACCAAGTGACATTTACTGCAAATCATTGAGAATTAATGCAGTAAGAAGTTGTTCACAAAGAACAGAGTGCAATTACTTTCACAGCAAAATAACAAAAACAAATGAAAAAGCCAAATTTGATAAGTGTTATTATAGTTTATTAGTATCAGATTTGCATTACTTATTGATGGATAAAAAAACAATTCATAAAAAATATGTATTTCAATGGATAACATTTAACTTCGTAATTCTATTTTATTAATATTTACTACATTGTAGCATGAAAAGAGAAATAAATCCTTCAGATACATCCAGAGCAACTGCATTTGAAATGTGGATGAGTTCACAACAGCCGATGGTGACTGTATTTAAGACTATTGATATAACTCGTATTGTGAAGCTGAGCCATAAAACAGGATTCAAGTTCAATATGTTGATGTGTTATTGCATAGGAAAGGCGGCTAATCGCATTCCAGAATTTCTGGTTCTTCCAGAAAAATGTAAGTTGATGAAATACGACAAAATAGGCATCAATGTAATTGTACCAAAGGCTCAAGGTGGAATTAACTGGTGCGATATTCCTTTTGATGATGATATAAATGAATTCAAACAAAGCTATATCAACTTGACAAAAAGAGCTTCTGAAGAGGGTGAATATATCAATGACTTTGATTTAATGATTATTGGGACTTCCAATCTTTCAGAATTTGAATTCGATGGTGTAGTTAATCAATATAACAACTCATGGAATAATCCTTTCATGGCATGGGGGAAATATCGCAGTCATTGGTTCCGCAAATATTTGAAACTTTCTTTTCAGTTTCATCATGTACAGATGGATGGTGAGCAGGCTTGCAGATTCTTACAATTCCTACAGGAAGAAGTTGACAGAATAAAAATTTAAAGAGTACATAAAATATGTACTCTTTTTATATTATATATAGACTAACATTCGTAAAAGTTGAGTTTTGCCAGCGAATACCTATGATATTTTATAATATATCATTCTGCTTAAGTTGACTGAAAAATCTATATCCTCCTTGATAGTAGCATACAGATTGATATATTTTATAGAAACCACCTCCAATGTATAATCACTGAAATCAAGCAAGCCTTTTTGCATCCTCCATACATCACATATCTGAATATATCCTCATGTGTGATTGTGATTTTTGATTGATTGTGGTTCCTAGGATATTACCTAATTGGGACCCAAATTTCTGTAGTCATATCCTCAGGAGTAGTTGTTGAAGAATCATTGAGATATTTTTTCAAAGAGCAACCACATGATCAGTTGACATCGAGGTTAGGAACAATCTCTGAGAATATATTTCGAGATAATTGGTCTTTTATCAGTAATTTATGAACTTGTATTTATGATTTTATTGGTTGCAGGACTTACAAAGATATCAATAGGCCTCTAGTTTTACGAAAACTAATAATAAGGAATATAATGATAAATCATTACCTTTGTAACAATATTTATTAAAAATAGAATACAATGAATCGTTTTTTTATCTTATTATTAGTAATAATGGGACTATCTACGACGGCAAAAGCGGAGAAGGAAGACCCATTTCATGGTGATAAAGTACTTTTTGAACTGAATAAACAGGTGTATGATAGCCTCCAATCTCCATCTTTTTTTAAGATGCAGGAGGAGGGACTGAAACGAGCTGTCAGTACAAAAAATGAATTTTACTATAATACTTTTCGACGTGCAATTATTTCTCATTATTATGTTTTGGAAGATAAGGAGAACTTTCTTAGTGAATGTGACAAATTAATAAAACATTATAAAGAAGGTAAGGAGAAAAAAGCGAGAAATATCTTTATGACGCATGGGCTACTAAATTTGACCGATTGCAGATATGGGGCGATCATGACCAGGCAATAGCTGTAATTCATCAGATGGCAGATTATGCTCAGAAACATCGTCATGAATTAGGAATGGCTATTGTTAATTTCTGTTTTGGTCAAGTGTACCTGGATAATCGTCAACCTGCTGAAGCAGATAAATATTACAGGTTAGCTTATAAAGGACTACTTAATAAGAAAGAATACGATCGCGCATTAAGAGCTGGATTCAACCTGATGGCAGTACAGATGAACCTGAATGCACCAGAGAAAGGTTTGCTTATCAGTGATGATAATGCAAAATTACTGAAACAGTGGCAGGCCGAAGGTGCAGAAGTAAATCCGGTAACATTAATGAAGCAGGCTCTATATCGTTTCCGTTTACTTTTCCAGTCCGGACGCTTTGAAGAGGCAGAAGCTCAGCGTGATACTATGTTTTACTATAATAATATGCATAAGGATCCGGCTCAACAGGAGATCATTCAATATGCTATTGTATGTTTCGAAGAGCAGAGAGGCAATTACAAAGAAGCTTATGCCGGCTTGAATTCTCTTGTTAATCGCTTTTTGGAGGAAAAAGACTATCTTAAAGTTGCTAGATATAGGTACGAACTAGCCGATATACAGCGTGAACAGGGCGATTATATAGGAGCTATGGAAAGCTACCGTCAATATTGTATTGATAATGATTCGGCTAATGTTCAGTCAACAAACAGCCAACTTAATGAACTTACGAAGAAATTTCAGTTGAATGAGTTGACGTTACAAAACAAGTTGTCAACAAATCGACTCTATGCCGCAATTGTATGTATTATGCTGTTGTCTGTTGCTGTTTTTATATATTTTGTCTATACCCACAGGTTGCGTAAAAAGAATAGGGTATTGTATGATACTATCGTACAATCACAAAAAATGCAGGATGATCTTTACATTTCTCACGAACAAGTTTCTGAAGATCAGTTGAGTAATGAAGAAAAACTTTACCGTAAGTTATGCAAGCTTATACAGACAGAAGAACTTTTCAAAGACTCTCAGATAAAGAGGGAGGATTTAGCTGTAAAACTTGGTACCAATCGTACATATCTTGCTGATGCAATAAAGCAATTTACAGAAGGACTTACTTTTATGGAATTTTTGAACCGTTATCGTCTGCGTCATGCTGCTACATTGCTTAGTGAAGATCAAGACATACCAATAAATGAGATAGGGGATGTTTCTGGTTTCAATTCTCGTAGCACATTTAACCGTTTGTTCCGTGATTTTTACGGTATGTCTCCTTCGGAATATAGAGCAATATCTAAAGAGAAAAAAGTTAAGTAGCTATTATAGATAAAAAAACGACCCTGCTCAATGCAGGAATAAATTATACTTGATTCAATCCCTTCTTGCATTATACAGGAAGGTTTCCACCAAACACTTAATGCCCTTGCAGATTGCGAGGGCATTTTTGTATCCTAAAAATGTTTCTAAAAGTGTAGAAAGTAATAGCTCAGTTACTGTCATTATCTGCGTCGCAAAATCTGTCGTGATAGGTTTATTAACCGATCATGATCGGTTAACCAATGAATCATGATCGGTTGAACAGTTTGTCATGATTCATTTTATGAACAATGAAAACAGTTGATCCTCTCTTTTCTTTGCATGAAAAAAGATAATATTATTTATTGCATATTTAAGACAATCTTATCCTGTCTTAAAACCAAGACTATTTAAATAAGAATTGCTTTTTGTCTATTTTCTTCTATAATAATCACTTCTTCATTAAAGAATAACTTCATATTATTTTATCATCACATTTATTTCTCTTGTATTTCGATAGTCATGTTAAGACGTTATTGACTATTTTTTAATTCCACAAAGCTCCCTTTTAATAAATTATATTGTAAATATATTCTACTGCAAATCAGTGAGTTGCGCCGTTGGGACAACCTTTATCATGTATGAGACAGTCCTGTTTTTTAAAAAAAGTACGTTTGCCTAATAAAAAAAAGGACGCATACAGATGTTGCATTGGGTGTATATTTTCGAAACCAAAGAGGGTGATCTTAAAATTGGCTTATCAACCGATTTTAGAAAGAGTTGGTCTGATTTAAAGTCAGGTGAGATGATAGTGTATTTACGTGTTTTTAATGTAGCCTTTGATGCAGCAGCTCATAAACATTTGTTAGATGATCTTTCTCAAAGTTCTGTAAAATTCTTAATCAACAAAGAGAAAGAAAAAACTAAAGTATTACTCCGCCATGCTCTATCACTAATACAATAAATCACCCAAAGAGAAACATGACAAATCTATACGCTTTCAATGAAATTTATGGCCTCACATTTTCTGCTGTTGGCTATTATCAAGGAAACATTTACATCATGTGTTTCTGATAAAGAAGAGATTATAAGTTGAATTCAGAAATAATAAATAAGCCTGTGATAACTAAGTCATTTAAATATAGAAACAAATGAAAAATTGTAGAAGTATCTCCGCGGTGTTTGCAATAACAGCACTACTCACCGCATGTTCCAACAACGAAAACGAACCAAGTGCGTTCGAAAATCGTAATCCGTTAAAAATTACGGCTAATATTCCTCGTTCGCGTGCTGTCAACAATGATTGGCAGCAGAATGATGCTATTGGCCTTGTACTATTTGATGCTGGTACAACAAATCCTTGCGATGGCAAGGTTAACTACTGCTATGTGACCGCAGATGGTAGCGGTACATTTAATGCGAAAGATGATGCCAGCAAAGCATATTTGCCTACTGGTAGTAAATCTACAGACCTTTTGGCTTATTATCCACAGACATCTGCTGTAACTCCAAACAATCTTATCGTACCTGTAGATGTTACTACACAGACTAATTTGCCTGCAATAGACTTGATGGTAGCTGATAAAGTTACAGGACTGACTGCACAAAACAGTACAGCATCTCTATCATTTAGTCATAAACTTTGCAAATTGGTATTGAAAGTTCAGAAAGATGATAGCTCAGCAGATGTTGACCTTTCAAATGCTACAGCAGTAATTAAAGGAACAAAGACAAAAGCTTCATGGAATCTTGCTAATGCCGAACTGAGCCAGTCTGGAGATGCTGCTGATATTGCATTGTCTATGACGCCTGATGGTACCCAATCTACAGCTATTGTATTACCAACTGATGCCGGAAGTGGGGTATCTATTACACTTACAACAAAAAATGGGTCGGCTTTTACTGCTTCGCTCGATCCTTCTCTTGCACTTGTTGCAGGAACTGTAAATACATATACAATGACGCTTCATCGTTATTCAGCTGCTATAACAGCTACCATTACTCCATGGCAAACAGGTGTAGAAACAGGTGGCACATCAACACTTGATGTAGTTTCAGGAGGGAACGTGGTATTGCCTGCTGATACAGAAGGTCAATTTTATGTATATACCGTTGATGGAGCCAATTTAGGCCTTTACAACTGGAATAAAACAACATTATCAGCGACAACCCCAATCTATTGGGAGCAACTGTCTGAAGCTGCACACACATTTGGTGCAACATTCGTTCCTACTGTACCAGTAGTTGCAGGAAGCAATTTCGAAAAGGATTATCTCATTTCTATTGCTAACAATGTTTCTTTTGGTGGAATGGTGAAGTTTGAAATGAAACATGCCATGGCCGATTTTGCTATCATGCTGACTTCAAAGAATGCTGAAGGTGATGTTACAACCTCAAATCTATTTACAGAAGCAGAACTGAAAGCAGCGACCGTAACATTCGTTTCTTCAATGGAAAGCAAGTTTGATAGCAATAAAGGAAGTTTGTCTTTTGTTGCTTCAGTACCTGTACGCACCATTACATTACCTCTTAATGATGCTTCTCAGATTAAATTCAGATGTATGATAGCTCCACAAACAATAACATCCTTGGTTATTACCCTTGGTGGGAAGACTTATACATTTAAGAAAGACCTTGAACTCAAAGCCGGAAATACCAATACACTAACATTGAATATTTTGAAAAGTACAACTGGATTAGATGTAACATTAGCAGGCTGGAGCAACACAGAGCTTGGCAATGCAAGTGTTGGTATTGATGATTAAGAATAAATGAATACTATAATAATTATATAAATAATGAAATCAATTATAAAACTATTTGTTGTCACAACAATGATTAGCCTTTGTGCCTCATGCAGCAACGATGAAACAGTAAATGGTGATAATAGTAACTGTGTACAATTCAGCGCATCTGTTGAATATGACACCAAAACACGTTCTGTAGAAAGTACTCCTTATACAGGAACACTTACTCTTTGGAACGGTTCTGTAAAAGGTGGTGTAAGTGCGGATTATACATACAGCAACAATACATGGAGTGCAAATCCTCCACTTTTCTGGGATAATTTGTCTTCAGACGGTAGTGGACTTTATACTTTCTATGCTACAGCAAACCACTCTACATTGAATGAAGGAGCCACCGATGGAGTTGTTGCTGCCGATCAAAGTGCAAACGATGGTTATGCCAAAGCCGATTTGCTTGCAGCATATGCAGAAAGCACAAAGCGCAACCAAACATTAAGTTTTAATTTGAAGCATCTCATGGCACAGTTCACTGTAGTGTTGAATAATTCAACAGATGCTAATGCTGCTTTTACTGCTGATCAACTTCATGGTGCAACAGTTGCGGCAAAGTCTTTGCATGCAGATTATACAGCAACATGGGGAGCTACTGCCAGCATAACATCCGGTACAGCTGCCGATAAACTAACAGACATTACCCTCTGTCCTGATGCTGCAAATGCATCTGCATCAACTGGCCTTATTTACCGTGCTATTGTACCTGCCGGTCAAACATTGGGCAACGTGCAAATAAATATTGATGGCAAACCTTATACTATTAATATAAATCACGCCATCAATGCCGGAGAAAACACCGTGCAAACACTCAATGTAGCGAAGACAGGTATATCTCTTGGCGCAGTAAGTGTAACCAACTGGGTGGAAAACAACCTTGGCGATGCAGCTCTTGCTATCAACATTGCCGGCACTAACAGTGGAACAGATGCTACTCTTTTTACTGATATGAGTATATGGAAACGTGGAAGTTCAGTTGAAAGCGATAAGCAAAATGCTCTTATATATAAAAAGGCAGCAGGAGTGTGGGCTTTTGATGCTGCAAGCAATAGCGGTAAAGCACCTTTTTATTTAGATGACGTTGTGGCTTCCGACCAGTTCTATGCATCAGCAGTAAATAGAGATGTTAACGGAAATCCAATATCTGATGCACAAACCAATCTTTTAGATGGCTTGATTGCCAGACCTGCTTCTGTGAGCCATACCACCGGTGGGGCACTTAACTTAGAGTTCCATCATGCCTTTGCACAGCTTACAGTAGTTGTAAAAGCAGGAAGTTCTTTACCTGTGTCTATTTCACTTATCGGAGCTAAAATCACTACTCCAAGTATGATTCAAAATGCATCAACTGCTTTGTACAATGCCGACGGTAGCCTTTCATTAGTTGCAAGTGGTACTGCTTCACCATATAACCTTGTTACAACTTATGATGCTGCAAAGAGTCAGGCCGAGCTTACTGCTATTGTTGTTCCCCAAAAACTTGTTGCCGGAAGTAAGTTTACTGTTACTCTTGCTAATGGCAATGCTTACACTGCTACACTTGATAACGAAGTAAATTTGAATTCAGCACAAAACAATGCCCTTACACTGACAGTTAACCCAACTGCAGCAAAGATAGCAGCCGTAACAGTGGCCGACTGGGGTACAGGTGCCGATGCAGCAGCTGATGCAACTCTTGATGGTGTAACCATTTCTGCTGAAACACTGAACGGTATTTCTGAAGATGGAGGCTTAGCTGTCTCTGTTATTAATGGCGAGAGTGGTTATCTTACAGGTCTTTACCCAATTGTTTATACAAGTGGTGTAGCAAGTGTAAATACAGCTTCGACTAATTATACCCCTATACTTTGGGATGAAATGCCACAGTACTCTGCTGGAGCTACTTTAAACAGTTACTCTTATAAAGCACTTTTTGTCCCAGCAAACAGTGTGTCAGGCAACCAGGATAGGGATTACCTGCAAACAGAAGGAGCTACAGCTGCTACTCCTTGGGGTATAACTCCTTCATTTACATTGAAACATGCTATGGGTAAACTCGTAGTGAAGTTACAGAGTGACGGTACTTATACTGCAGATCAGCTGAAAGCAGCTACACTAACTTTCACTTCGGCTAAATATGTATATGGGTATTCCGATGCGGAACTTACTTATGAAAACGCTTCCCGCACCATCACCATGAGCAATGCCAGCGGTACAGCAGATGCTTTGGGTACTTACACTGCCATTGTGTGTCCGCAGAGCATTACCGGCATTAAACTGGTAATAGCAGGAAAAACCTTCAATTTAACCACAAACATTGCTCTTGCTACAGGAAGCATCCATACACTTACTGCCTCTGTAAACAAGTCGGTAGTGAAGATTGGTACTGTTAATGTGAACGATTGGGGGGAAGGTGGCTCCTCTACGGGCAGTTTCCAATACTAATTTGTAATGCACGCATAGAATATAAAATAGAAATAAGATATGAACATTCATATAAAATCAAAATATCCGGTTGCAGCACGTAGCATATTTACTATGCTGGCTGTAGCTGTGTTGCTGGTGCTGCCTACGGGTTGCACTAACGACAGCGAGCTTACAAATAGTGAAGGGCAGAGCACTCTCACTGTTCTTGGCTCCATCAATTTAAAGACCTCTGTCAGTACTACCCCAGCGGCAAGCACCAAGTCAGTAACAACACGTGCATTGGCTCCTATTTATAGTTACTACATGGTAGAAGTCAGCTTTGATGGGCATGATGGCAGTACTACTGATAAGCCCATTTCCGTGGGATATTACCGCACTTTAGTTGAAACGAGTTTAGCCACACTTACAGATTTATCTGTAGGTAAAGGTACTATTACCGACTTGAATTTGTCGCCCATATCCGTAGCCGATCTTGCCACCGTGGGCATTACCCCTGTGGGAACAAAGTCTGACGGTTCGCTGTTTGTGCCGGCTTCTGGTGAGTTTAACATGCGTATTCATGGTTTACCAATGGAGTTTAACGGTGCTCTTCCAGCAAACATGAATGCTCTGTTGCAAGGTACTGAATATGATAGTGCTGATCTTTATACCTTCTGGACGGGAAAGGCAAAAATGAACGGCGCAAGCCTTATTGCTACAGCCGACCTTGCTGCTGCCGATGGAGCAGCACCGGCCAATGGTGCTATCCTGTTGCGCTATCCTTATGCAAGGGTAAACTTCAATGTTATCGGTGCTTATGGAGAGGCCACAGCTGCACAGCCATATTTGGCTAGTGACGAGTTCTTTGTATCTTCTTCTTTGGTTAAATATCCTGATCCAAAATGGTGTAGTATTCTTCAAACTGCCAGTACATCTGCTTTTCAATCTCCATGGTTTCTGAAAGAATTTGTAGACAATATTTCATGGACTAATACAGAAAACAGGGTGATTTACGGCTTATTCGTTTCTCAGGCAAACAAAGAGAGCATAGCTGCCAACGGTGCCAGCTTTAAAGAAGGACAAACGCTTTTTACCTTTAGGGGGCAGAAGACAGATGCTTACAATGGTAAAACCTACAATATTGTAGTACCCACAGGCGGAATTACCTTTTGGGCAGGTCACATTTACACTTACACTATCCGTCTTACAGAGAGCAAGGCAGTTATAGAGAGTGTTACAGTTAGTGGATTTACTAGCGAAGGAGATTATAACATTGACCTCAACGGAGATGTAACCGGTGGTAATAAAAAGTAAAATGTGAAGAGTAAAAAATAAATAAAAGAATATATATATGAAAGCAACATATAATAAGTTTAATACTTCGGTAAGCCGAAAGAAAAGCTTTTTACGCTTTTCATGCTGTTCTTCACTAGCAGCCGTTGCCATACTGGCAATACTGGCAACTTCCTGCCAGAATGACGATGCAACTGCGCCCGCTACGGGAGGCACACCGCTAGTCATAGGTAAGTTGAATGTACAGGGAACATGTAATGACGCTAATGTAGGTACTCGTGCCTACAACGGCGATAGTTATACCGCATGGCAATGGGGGGAAGGCGAGGAAATTATAGTGAAAGCTATTAATGGAACGGAGCGTATTTCCTATTCATCTACCTACATGCTGGGTGGTGATGGTAGCTGGGTGGTGAAACCCGGTTCCACTCTCAGATTTGACGACAACGGTCCTAACACCTACCCCGAAGCCATTTATACCCAGGATATAGACGGAGGAGATTACAAATTCACAATCAATAGCTATGGAGGTACTGCCAAAAGTACGCTTGGAGAAGAAGAAGGTTTTTCAGATGCTCCGTTCTATACAGATCAAAGCACAAAGACCCGTTATCAGGGTACGGATTACCTTTTTGGCACTGCAACGCTGGGAGCAGACCATGCACTTACTGCTACGCTGCTTCACTAGAGTGTAGATGTAGCCATCATTGTAAAACGTGGTATAGGCTGGGGCAGTACAGAAGAGGATGCTCGCACAGCTTTCCTTACCCATATTACAGACAAGGCTGTGCCTAAAATACCAACAAGCTATGATCAGTACGCTGTTACTCCTTTCTGCTCATACAAAAATGGTGATGAAGCTGTTTACCGTGCACATATCCCTGTAAGTTATTTCCATAAAGGAACTGCTAGTTGCGGTACTCAAACCACTACGATAGCTGGCGTAACATATAGTTACATCAACGGTACACTGACCAATGCACAGATCTTGAAGTTAACACATGTAACAGGTGCAGATCTTACTGCTACATACAACTTAACCTCGGATGCCACAAGCGGCATAATGCAAGGTAAGCGCCTAACCATAACCATTACTTACGATAACATCGCAGGACTTTCTACGCATGGTGTCACTATTGGTAACTGGACTACCGTAAACGGTGGAGAAATGGATGGTAACTATATAGGTACAGCTAGTTAGTGAGAAACTAAATTATAAATTAGAAATAGAATGAATACAATAAAGAATAATATAAAAAAGTGCACTTCATTTGCCAATGTGGCGTGTGTTGCGCTGCTTGCCGGCATAATGACGGCTTGTGCAGACGATAGCACAGCAATTGACGACGCTGTTAACGGAGGACGCATACTCGCAGCGCAGGTTGCGGGTGTAAGCATACAGGGTGACTGTATTGATGGGGTAGCTGCAAGAAGTGTAGCAAGCCGTGCAGACGCCATTCCCCAACCAAACAAAGTAATTACAGATTTTGAAGAGGGAGATGTGTTCTATTTTGAATATCGCAATAGCGTAGAAAATGAACCCACTGCTTATGTAAAAAAGCAGGCAGACGGTTCTTGGAATACATATAGTGACTATGAAGGAACAACTCCTCATACGGTTTATCTAGATGCGCAAAGTGAGAGTACTTCTTATCCTGCTGAATACCAAGGATTCACAGGTACTTTGCCTGCAGGGCAGACAGAGCTTACAGCAGGCTTTAGTACTAACATTGTAGAAGGTTGTTATTACACTGCTGCCCCAAGTGGTAGCACTCATGGTACATTGGTCTGTTATGATGCTCTTCATAGCACAGGTAGCACATCAATTGTTACTGATGGCAATAAGCGTACATGCAAACTGACATATGCTTTCACTCACCTAAATTATCTTTTAACGCTCAATGTGGCTAAGACTGCCGAAAGCACCCTTTCTGAGGTTACATCAGTAACATGTACAGTAAGAGTTAAAAATGGTAGTGGCGTATATGAATATTATGACATAGAGGCTACTTCTACAGGGGCTACTGCTACTACAGATGGTATAAATGCACCGCAGTGGCATGTTATATTACCTCCCTATACCGATCTGTTTGAATTTTTCCTTACTTCAATCAAAGTAAAAGGACAACTTGCCAATGGCTCTGAATGGAACTACACAGCAGACCTCGAAAAGGCAGGTACAGCTTTTGCAACCACAAGAGGTTATAGTCGTACAGCCACACTTACAGTGGACGATCGTGCCACACTTACCCTTGGCGCTGCAATAGATAGTTGGACAAGTGTAGATGGCGGCAACTCTTCCATATCACACCCAGGCATACGCACAGCAGCAGATCTTGTTGCCTTCCGTGATGAGTGGAATACCAATGGTGCAGCAGGCAATTACTCCAACTGGACACTTTCAGGTGGTGCACCTACAGCTGCTAACCCCGTGGTACTGGCAAATGATATCGACCTACAGTCAGTTTGTAGTGAGTCTCTAGCAAAAAGCTGGACACCGATAGGTACTTCCACAATGCCTTTTACCTGTGGATTCAACGGATTAGGGCACACCATTAAAAATATGTATATCAATCAAACTTTGGCTGATAATGGAAATTATGGTCTCTTTGGTTTTGCAGAAGGAGCCTATATTGAAAATGTAACACTCGATAAACCTGTAGTAAAAGCAATAACTGGAAATGTTGGTGCACTTATTGGTCTGGGAGGAATATGTAAGTTTATTGCTTGCACAGTTTCTAACCCTACTATTGCTCTTCAGGGTGACGGCACTAATGTCGGAAACATTGGTGGTATAGTTGGTAGTAATAATGGTGGCTGCATTGCAGTGTGTCGAGTTATAGGTACTACATCTATTACCGGAGTTTCGCTTGATGAATCTGCTACTGGTGGTATAGTAGGTGTAAACACAGGTACCGAGGGATATGTCTTCGCTTGTTATGCCAATGTGAGTACATTAACAGGATCTGTCCGCTACACTGGTAGTATAGTGGGACTTAACATGGGGAATGTGTTCACTTGCATTGGTAACTCGGCTACCATTTTGGTTGTGGGTACCTCCACTGCAGGTAATATATCGAATTTAATCAACATTACAGGTACAGATTTCAATTCCGTTGTAGGTACTTACAGCACTAGTTATACCAGCTGGGCTGATGCCAAAACACTCAATGCTGTCATTGGAGTGTATAATCCTTCGTGGTTAAATGATCCTGTCCGTTACATATTCCAGACAAGTACCGACGGATTGCCACAGGCAGTTAGAAACTACGATTTACAATTAACCTATTAATCTAAGAACATATATAATGAAAATAATAAATAAACTTGTTGCACTAGCAGGCATGGCAATGCTTACCGGTTTGGCTACATCTTGCCAGAACGAAGATATTGCCTGTGCAGACAACGGTCAACCGCTGCCACTTAATTTAAGTGCAACACTTGCCGGTGGGCAGGGAAGTGGCGAACTAACTCGTGCCGGTGAAGAAGGAAGTGTGGCTATGAACATTCCTGACGGAACAACGTTGACTATCCATTATTATAAAACAGCCGAAGGAATTAGTGGAGTTAGCAGGCAATATGCACTATATACTACTACCAGGCAAGTTGATGGTAGTGGAGCTGTGAGTTATGCTTTGAACTTGAGCGACGGATACAAAGACATTATTGACTATACCCGCGGTAAAGATTATACATTAAGATCTTACGCAGCAAATAAATTCTCTATTTCGCAGCCTCGCACTGATGGTAATTCGGGTAATTATGATGTCCCCTTCTATTCAATAATTGGAAGCAGTATACAAAATCCTGCTATCACAGCCAACTCTGCTACTCGCAAAGCTCCATACACATTGCAGATAAAGCTACTTTTTGCAGGTATGCGTTTTCAGTTTAAGTTGGCAGATGATTTGAAACTGGCAGGTTACACAGCTCAGTTTATTGATTTTACCCCAATGATGGGTGATACTGAAGATCCCACTTTACAAGCAGATCGCAGGGCATCACTCGCTGCTACTTCGTGTGCAGTGATGGGTGCTGTGAACACAAATGTTGCTGTTAGCGGAGGAGCAACGGCTGGTATTCTTACCGTAAAGTTTACCAATGTTACAGAAGGAATAACCGAGGAACGCAAGTTGCGCATCACCCTTCCAATTGCAGGTATAGCTACTCCGGAAGCAGGTAAGCTTTACACCTATAATGTAACGGTAGACCGCAAGGAAGCATTAACAGCTCAGACTGTGCAAATAGCTTCGTTTACCACTGCTAAT
This sequence comes from Phocaeicola paurosaccharolyticus JCM 15092, assembly GCF_000613805.1. Taxonomy (GTDB): domain Bacteria; phylum Bacteroidota; class Bacteroidia; order Bacteroidales; family Bacteroidaceae; genus Phocaeicola; species Phocaeicola paurosaccharolyticus. The sequence goes on from NZ_BAJR01000019.1 coordinate 29,886, forward strand.
GGTAATGGTAATGGCGAGGACATTATACAGGGAGGTGACGGGAAGCTGAACTGGACGTATGATTTTGCCAGAATGACCACCGACCAAATCGCTGCTCAGATTACTCAAATAAAAAGTCGGATGGCGAATATTGTAGTCCCGGGCGGCACCAGCGATGGAATTGTGGCGCTTACGCTTAATAATCTGGGAGCTCTGCCTGATGAAGCATTTAAGGATTGTAAGCAGTTAGGAACTGTAACTCTTCCTACTGCATTAACCGTGGGGCAATTGGCTTTTAATGGCTGTACTTCACTTACCGGTGTAAGTTTTCCAAAGGTAACATACATTAAGTCTGTTGCTTTCGAGAACTGCAAATTGCTCACTAATGTAAACTCGCCTGCAGTAACACAACTTGGAGAAGGTGTTTTTATAAATTGCTATGCGCTTACCAAAGTGGATTTGCCTGCGGCAACACAAATTGGAGTTAACTCTTTTGGTTACTGCACATCACTATCCAGCGTAAACCTGCCTGAAGCATTATCCATCGGAGAATCTGCTTTTGCTTACTGCACATCACTTATCAATGTGGAGTTGCCTAAGGCTAAAAAAATAACCGGAGGTACTTTTTTTGAATGCACATACCTTACCAGTGTAAGCCTGCCTGCTGCAACAACAATAGGAAATAATACTTTTGAAAAATGTTCTGCACTTACCACGATAAAACTTACATCCGTGGAATCAATAACTCTTTCTACAGATGTTTTCAGAAGCTTTACAAACTTTGCTAATTGCACGCTATATCTCAACGCCGATAAGCAGAACGGAACTGGAAGCGTAACACCACTAGTAGAAGCCGATGGCCTTACATGGGGTGGAGTTACATGGAAAGCTATACAGTACGAGTAACTAGTAACCGGGTAATCAAAAATAGAAAAAAATAATCATGATAGATAATAATAAAACGAATAGCAAAAGTAGCAGAGTCGTTCGCTCTTTACTGACCCGGGGGGCAGCGTTTGCGCTGCTTGCTGGCATTGGAACTTCATGCTCGCAGTCTATGGACGAAGAGGCAATGACACGCACTGGTGCGCCGATGACGGTTACTGCCACCATGCAAGGTGTGGGTAAGCCTGCCGTTACTGTCTCAGATGTAGTTTCAGGCAGTGATGCAATATTACCTTCCTCACGAACTACTGCCAGCGATGTTGCTACCGGCGTAAGTTACACCGCTGCATGGCAAAAAGGAGACGTGGTGAATGTTACCTTTTACTGTTATAGTGATGCCGGAGCAACAACAGAGATAGCAGCTTCCCAAATGGCAACAGGAAACATCCAAACGCTTACTTATGATGGCACGGCATGGACGGCAACGCCCGCCTCGTTGCGCTTGCCTGTTGGCACATATTCTGTAAAGGCGGTTTATGCTTACAGTCGTACTTACTCTTCAGCTGATGATTCGCCTGTTGATGCAACCACTACCAGTATGATTATTAATAGGGGCACAGAACAAATAGCAGGACAAAGCACAGTTTTAATACCGGATGACATTACCGAAACAGGTATTGCCATTGCCCCAGCCACCGACAAATGGCAGAGACAAACAGCGTTAGTGCGCCTCACAGGCCTACCTTTGGGGAAGTCTGTATGTATTAATGCAAAATATAGAGATTATTATTTATATTGTCCAACAGTGCAGACTGCTGATCCTACACAATATGTCAACGAAGCACTAACGGCGACAGTTTATTATCATTGGCCGATAAATAATTCTGTTACAGTAAGCGCTAATGCTATTAATGGACTTGTGAAACCCATTTTCAATACCGAGGCGGGCCGTATGTATAGTATTCATGTTCCTGTGTTGTTTCTCACAGACTACGAAGACAGTGGACAAAAATGGAATAATACTTATGCCAATTTCTATAACAATGGAACCGGTGATCCAAACATTAACTATTGTACAAGTTGGATAATAGATCTTTCAGCTGTAAGCGAAGCCGATAAACCTGCAGCTCTAACCTTTATTAATGATAAAGCTAAAGCTTGCAATAAGAAATTGAATATAACCCTAACTGGTATAGAAGTACTGCCTTCTGGAGCTTTTCTAGAATGTGATAAACTTGAAAGTTTATACTTGCCTACAGTGACAATTGTTGAGGAGAATGCTGTTCGCTATTGTAAAGCTCTTACCAGTGTAAGTATTCCTAAAGCTACAACCATTGGTAAATTGGCTTTTTGTGACTGCACAGCACTTACCAATGTTAATCTTCCTTTGGCAAATGATATTGGATATAGTGCTTTTTTTAGATGCTCAGCAATTACCAATTTGAGCTTACCATCTGCAATAACTCTTCAGGAATATGCGATTTATGGTTGTTCCTCTCTTGTTAGTGTTGATTTACCGGTTGCAGAAGAGGTAAAAAACTTTGCTTTAGGTAGTTGTACTTCAATTAAAAGTATAACACTGCCGTCTGCAAAAAATCTTGTTGGTGGTGTCTTTGCAAGTTGTTCATCGCTCAACTATGTAGATTTGCCTGTTGCTTCAACTTTAGGTCTATCTAATTTTATTAATTGTAACGTACTTAATACCCTTAAGATTACAGCTGCAGGTAGCCTCAATATTAGTTCCCAAATATTTGAACAATTTTCTAATTCTGAGAACTGTACACTATATCTTAATGTAGATAAGAAGCCTGGAGGTACGGGATGGCCACTAACTGATTCTGATGGCATCTCATGGTATGGACGAATATGGAAAGCTATTCAGTATGTGGAATAGGAGTTATAAAAGATTGATAACATGTAACCAAAGTAAATGAATCGTTATGATAATTATTAATATAAATAAGAACAAAAGTGGTAAAGTAGTTCGCTCTTTACTGACTAGTGGAGTGGCGTTTGCCCTGCTTGTCGGCATTGGAACTTCGTGCTCGCAGTCTATGGATGAGGAGGCAATGACACGCACCGGTGCGCCGATGACGGTTACTGCCACCATGCAAGGTGTGGGTAAGCCTGCAGCTACTATTTCAGAGGTAGTTTCAGGCAGTGATGCGACATTACCTTCTTCACGAACCACAGCCAGCGATGTTGCTACTGGTGGAAGTTACACAGCTTCATGGCAAAAAGGAGACTTGGTGAATGTTACCTTTCATTGTTATAGTGATGCCGGAGCAACAACAGAGATAGCAGCTTCCCAAATGGCAACTGGAAACATCCAAACGCTTACTTATGATGGCACTTCTTGGATGGCAATGCCTACCTCGTTGCGCTTGCCTGTTGGCACATATTCTGTAAAGGCGGTTTATGCTTATAGCCGTACTTACTCTTCAGCTGATGATTCGCCTGTTGATGCAACCACTACCAGTATGGTTATTAATAGAGGCACAGAACAAATAACAGGACAAAGCACAGTTTTAATACCGGATGACATTACCAAAACAGGTATTGCTATTGCTCCTGCCGCCGACAAGTGGCATAGACAAACAGCGTTAGTTCGCCTAACCGGCCTTGCCCTTGGACAAGGAGCAACGGTTACTTCTGCTAGTGGAATAGCTACTACCGTAAGTTGCCCAACAGTACAAACTGCCAATCCTACTCAGCCAGCCAATGCTGCACTTACTTCTACAGTCTATTTGCACCAACCGGTAGACGACCCTGCTAACACAACTGCTGTTACCACAGTAACTGCGGACGGAGTGAGTGGGGTGGTGAAACCAACATTCCACGCAGAGGCTGGCCGTTTGTATAGCATAAATTCACTGATGCTCTTAGTGCAGCAGGGAGCAGGTGATGAAGATGGTGGGCAATACTCAATATGGAGAGGTACTTACGCGCAGTTTTATAACAATGGCATTGGCATTATAAATATTGATAAATATAAAGAATGGATTATTGACCTTTCAGCTGAAAGCGACAAAAATACAGCTGTTAGTTTTATTAAAGCAATTGCAAATCTCCGCACAACAGCAGTGAATATGACACTTACGGGTATTGAAACACTACCGGATAATGCTTTCGATTCTTGTACCAAACTTTCCAGCATAAGTCTGCCTGTTACAACAAGCATTGGAAACTTTGCATTTTCTGATTGCACTTCGCTTTCTAGTGTAAATTTTCCTATGTTACAAAGCACAGGAAACTATTCTTTACGAAATTGCAAAGCGCTTGTTAGTGTCAGTCTACCCAAAGCAATAACAATTGGTAGAGATAGTTTTTATGGTTGTGATATACTTGCTAATGTGGATTTACCGCTTGCTGAAAGTATTGCAGATGATTCTTTTTCATTCTGTATGGCACTAAAAAATATTAGCCTTCCTGCTGCAAAAAGTATTGGAAGAGGTGTTTTTTATGCTTGTTTGGCACTATCCAGTGTGGACTTGCCGTCTGCTACAAGTTTTGGCGAGATAGTTTTTGCCGGCACACCTCTTACCACGCTAAATCTTACGGCTACAGGTGCCTTTACTCTTGATTCAGGTACCTTAAGTAACTTTAGCTATTTTGGGCTCTGTACACTTACTCTTAACGCAGACAAGACGGGTGGAAGCATATATCCACAAGTAGGAACCGATGGTCTTACATGGTTTGGACAAAAATGGAAAGCTATACAATACAAGTAGCAAATCATCCATGCAGCATACAAGAACCTACGGATACATATCCTGATATCCTTCATGCATAGTGGATGATGGGAAACAGAGAAGAAATTATTAATAACTAAAAAAATGAAGACAATAATAAACAAAAACAAGCAGAGCAGTTATGGAGTACGTGGAAAGAATGGCTTTTCACTCCTTTCATTCTGTTCTTCACTTATGAGCATTGTGCTGTTGTCACTGCTCATGGCATCCTGCTCGTCCGACGAGGACCTTACCGTTGCCAATCGTGATATAATGAAAAATGCTGACGGAAGCATCACTATTCATCGATTGTCGTCTGTGGCACTCCCTGGTGGTTTCACAGCTGCTACTCGTGCCATAGTCACCCGTGCTGGAGAAATCACTGAAGCAGTGGACGAGAAAACCTCATGGGCAGAAGGCGATCGCCTGCACATAGGAATCACTATAAGCTCAGTAACCGACATTGAAATTTACCGTTACGCCACTATGCAGTCAGATGGCTCATGGTTGCTTAATGGCGATATAACCATTCCCGCAAGCGGAAGATGCATCATAGATTTCGCTTATTTAGGGAAAAAATATAATGGTGTGGATTTTAATGATCCTACACAAAACCCTGATAACATTGCTAAGAATATATATGGTACTGCATGGGCCGAAGGAACTGCTGTTAGCAGAATGAGTGGGGTATACCTTGCCCAAATGTATAAAACAGCTGATGCCACCACAGGTATTACCACCTATAGCGATATTCTTCTAGCAGAAGGAAGATGCACAGATGGTACCTGGAACACCACCGAAAGCGAATATTCTGTTACAGCCAACCCTACAGATGGTGTCTTTAGCATTACAATGAAGCATGGCTCGAGACGCATAGCTGTAACAGCGTGTGACCTGTCTGCCTTGGGTAGCGGAGCATCAGTAGCATCCATCACAGCCAAAGTGGTAAGCACTACAACCGGTACGCCGACTGATTATGCAACAGTCAGTCTGTTCCCCTCATCAAGTGAGGTAGCAGGTACACAGCCTTCGGGAACTACACCATGGAAAGCGCAGCTATATAGCACCTATACTGTATACTTGCAATCGTTTTTAGTAACTCTTACCGACGGAAGAAAAATTACAGTGACCGTACCCAATTCAAGTGGATCTTTCGATGGCATTGGCCGCCAGATGGCCGATAAGGGAGGAGATGCATACGTTTACCGCCTCAACTTAAGTCCTGGAAGTTGCACCGCCACTCCGGATGCTAACTTCACCGTTCCTGGTTGGCAAACCGGCGAAACCGGAGCACCAACTCCCATTTATACTCGTGAAGACTTGGAAGCCATTGCCTCTAACTTGGGTGGAAACTACATTTTGATGAATGATATAGATTTAAGTAAAAGTAATTGGGCACCGCTGGGTAAAACCAATGCAGAAGCATTTACCGGCAAGTTTAACGGGAACGGGCACAAAATAATAGGGATGAAGCTTGTCTCTTCGGAAACAGGTGGATATTTAGGCTTTTTTGGAGTTATAAAAAGAGGTATTGTTTATAATCTGCATTTCAGCAATTGTACCCTTCAAACATCTCATGGAGGATATAACGGAACACTTGCGGGAGGGCTTGACAAAGGTTTTGTATCCAACTGCAGTGTAATAAATGGTAGCTTAACCGATAATACTACATCAGGATTAAATGGCTGGGGTGGTGGTCTTATAGGATCTATAAATCCTGGTGATGCAAGTGTAGTTCACTGCCGTGTGTCCAATATGAATATGGAAACAAGTTACTATGGATATAATCTAGGGGGCTTAGTAGGCTCACTAAGTTTTAATACCAAAGTTTTAGCTTGCTACACAGATGGCTGTACACTTAAAACTCCTGCCGATCCTAATGATACTAACTCAGGAAGTGTTGGCGGATTAATGGCCGCAATGGAAGGTGCATACGTTTTAGGCTGTTACGCAACCAATGTTTGTACTACCGGCTCGGATTTCAGTAATGGTGCTCTTATAGGCTATATTTCTAAAAACTATACATCTTATGGAAATCTGGCCTCATGCTATGCCACCAATGCAAGCGGTAGTGAAGCTAAAGCTGCTATATGCAAGGACGTATTGGAAAGATATAGCTACGTACCTCTGGGAGCCACCGATTATAGTTCGTTGGTAGCAGCAACTTCTGCTTCATTTACCAATATTGAAACCGTAGTTCTTTCATCATCAGGCTCACTTTCTATCGCTTATCGTACATGGAATGCCACCGGCATCTGGAGAGTATCCGAAGGTGCAACCATCTCTCAGGCTCCACCAATATATTGGGGATACAACGGAGAGTAACAGATAAGAAAAGAGAAGAATAAAATAACAAATTAATTAATAACGATTAAAATGATTTTTGCAATGAAAAAACAAATGAACAAAATAAGAATGTTTGCCGTAGTCGCTTTTATGGTGGCAGGATCACTATTTACATCTGTAAATGCACAAATAGAATATATAGGTATGCGTACAAATCTGGTGCCACTCAGAATGCTTTCTCCTTCATTAGGAGCAGACATACAGATAGCCGGTCGCTGGCAGGCTAGCATTGATGGTCATGTCTCTTTGCTGAACAAGGAGGGTGATTATTTGCAGATCTCGGGAGTTGGAGCCGAAGGACGCCGCTATTTCAATGCTGCCACCTCTGACGATATGCTTTCCGGGCCATATATTGGTGTAAGCACCCGTTATATGAAGTACAATGACCAATTACTAAGTACTCTTGGACGTGATGGTTGGCACTACACTGCCGGAGTTACAGGTGGTTATACATTTCCACTGTTTAGTAACTTCAGTCTAGACCTTGGGTTAGGTCTGGGATATGTGCATACCGACTTTGAACGTTACGAGTACTATGCACCTACCAGTGAAAGCCGCTTTACAGGAAGAAAAATTAAGAATTCTTTCGGCATTACTCAGTTGGAACTGTCAGTAGCATACCACTTTGATCTTAAATAAGAGTCATAAGATATTAATCCTATCAATGTAATAATACATGGAATTAATGAATAAAAACAGAACAGGCAGCTTTCGCATATCATTAATATGCGGGTTGTTACTCGCTGTTGTTACTTCGTGCGGCAATGACGACTATAAATCTATTTACAATCCGGATGGGACGGCGTCTCAAAATCCAGGAATGTTTACTATAAACCTCAAAGGCAGTACCATAACCGATGCCGATGCAAAAACAACAGTGATACTTACATCAGCTGATAACAAAAGTTATGCGGTAACTCCGTCTGTTGCAACCAATATAGAAGCCGGGACTTATACAGTTACAGCTGTTAAGATACCTTCCGGCTCTTTGTTGCCTGAGGGAATGTCGGTAACATCGGCAGGTCTTGTAATGGAGCCTTCTAGAAGTGACAATAAACTCTCTTCATTACCTATTTTCGAAGCAGCGCAAGAGGAACTAAATGTGCAATACAATAACAGTATTACAAAAAATATGGCTCTTAAGCTGATGACACGCCGTCTCATTGTAAAAGGGGCTCTTGTTGGAGCTGATCCTGCAGCGATAAAGGACATTGATGTAACTCTAAGCGGTATAAGCAACGTCCGTCTTATAAATGGAGATGTGGTAACAAAAAGTATAATACCTCGCTCTGACAATGCTGCTAATATTGTTTCATACTATGTTGATAATGCAACACAACCAGCTTCCGATGGAGCATTCAACACATCATTTAATCTGCTCGGTATTAACACTGATGCAACTCAGATACTTCGCATATTAGTGACATTCGGTAACGGCAAAACATTTACTTACGAGCAGAATGTAAGTACCCTGCTCGCTAGTTTCAATACATCTTCGTATGATGTTTCCTTGAGACTTGATGCAATAATAAACTTAGGAATAGATGGTATTTCAGGAACCATAACAGGCTGGACTCCAGGTTGGGATGAAGGTGGAATGGGAGAGTAATATTAAATTATTCCTATTCAGTAAAACGTTTTTATAATAGAAAGATTAAGGGGCTATTCCAAAGTAGGATAGTCCCTTAATTTATAATTAAATAAGTGTTGAAACCACTGAAAAGAGTAATGTACGGAATATCTAGCGACATGCTGCTTGAGATATAGATGTGTTGTACTACAGCTGATTTTGCTTAACTTGTTTATTGTAAGAAAGAAAGCATACCCATAGAGAAGTCTTTATTTTCACATAATTTTTTTAGGAATGCTTTGGTGGCTTGTTTCATATAGCTGTCCTTAATAACATGAAAAGAACCTTGCATATTACATTCGCAATATGCTATAGGAACTGCTACTACATCAGTACAATTAATAACGGTTGCTCGCGAGAGAAATGTAACCAATTTGCTCCTTGCAACAAGACGTAAAAGGAAATTTATATCGTTTATTTCAAGGCGTATATCTAAACGAGGCTGATTAATAGAATCCAAGATATTGTCAAGAGTAGAACGAGCCTGCATACCTTTAGCAGGAAGGCATATTAAATGGTTTTCCAGAGTTCGGAAAGATACATTCTTTTCTTTAGCTAATATATGATCTTTAGAAACTATAGCACAAAGGGAACTGTCAAATAGTATATGAGATTCAATATTTGCTTTTCCTTCAAGTGGTTTGTAAGATAAAGCGGCATCAATCTGTCTGTGAATCAACATATCCAATAGCTCTTCCATAGACTTACAATAAATATTTAGTCGTATGCCGGGATAATCTTTCATAAATTCCAACACGGTGTCTTGTAGCAAAGGTGAGAAAGTATAGGATGTACCGATATTTATCTCACCACAGTATAGACCTTTTACATCTTGAATATTGTCTAAACAGGCGTTGGCATCTTGTAATATACGTAAAGCTGAAGGCAATAGTGCATTCCCCATGTCTGTGAGCCACATCTTATGTTTATTTCGCTCGAAAAGTTTTACGTCTAGCTCTCTTTCAAGTGAAGCAATCTGTTGTGAAAGTGTACTTTGTGTTATGAATAATGTGCGAGCCGCCTCTGAGAAATTGAGTTTTTCGGCTGTTGTCACAAAATATTTAAGTTGTCTAAGTTCCATATATTTTTATTTAGTTGCCTCAAATGATAGCTTTTTTAAGAAGAATATAGGTAATGAAATGCCTACTACCATTAAGAAAATTACGCTAAGAGTTATAATTAAGTTGTATCCAAACAAAAAGAAAAAATGGTCAAAATCTTCTTTACCATCTACTCCCATCAATCCTATTAATCCTTGTACCATATGATAGGCATACATCCCTGGAATCATAGGAAGTAAAGCAGGGAAGGAGAGGCTTTCAGCAGGACACTTTGCTTTTCCTGAAATGATAACCGCAAGAAATCCAATGAATAAGGCAGCTATGAAATCGCCACAGATAATGTTCAATCCTACATTTCTCATTAACAAAAATCGTACCACATGTCCTAATCCGGCAATAATGCCACAATATTTAAGAGATTTTATAGGAGGGTTGCTTATTGTTGCAAAACCAATGGAGGCGATTGCACCATAAATTAGATCTTCTATCAACGATAGTTCCATAATATCAAAGATTTAATAAATAGTTTCCTAATACGAGTCCGGTACCTAGCAGATAGTCGTTTCTAAAGCCGAGATAAGCCAAGAAAGTGCACAAATATGGTGCCCGTTAATTAAGTCGCTGAATGCATTTATATATGGGATTCCAGGTACTAAATATAGGACACTCGTAGCAAGGGAAACTTCAGGTGTATTCCCAAGTCCGTACATTGATGCACCGCATGATAATACGGAAGAGATACTTGCGGCAAAAATGGTTGCTATGCGTGCATCAATACCAATTTTGTTAACCAATTCGTGTTTAGTATAGAACCCACTTATTGTAGCAATTAGAACAAAAAACATTGCCCAATAATCACCACCAAATAACCTACAAAAAGATGCATTAGCTAAACCTGCCATTATTGTCACTATCGCAATATGGCATCTTTTCTTCGATTTGATTTCTTCCAATATTTTATTTGCAGTAGCCACGTCCAATCTTTCTTCAACCACTCTCCAACTTAATCTGCTCAGTTCTGTGATAGAATAGAAGTTTATCCCCATTGTTCGGCTAACGACACGCACTACCGATTCATCGCCCATTGTCAGCATAATTTGAACATGTTTTGGCATAATGGTTATTATTACCTTAATATTGTAGAATTCGGCCATGCGTCCAATATTCGTTTCAGTCCTTAGTGACGTTGCTCCTGATGATAGGAGAGTTGTGGCATAATTACTGAAAAAATCAATTGCATGTGTCCTGTTAATAGCTTCTTGTTTATGCAGATTACAAGTCATCGTCTTCGCCTTCACAAGTATATATACTTTTATGTTCTATTCCAATGATGTGATATTTACTATTTAATGCTATAAATTTACAACATACACTCTTCCCAAAAGCTAAGATAATAACCATAGCTATAAAAGCCCAAAAAATAATCAATCCAAATTCCATATCTTAAATACTTAACTAATTTCCGCTGCAAAATTACTCTGCATATATGCTATGGATTGTTGTTCCTTAATGTTTCTTTCTTTAACTGTTATAGATAAAAACTGCAATTTGGATTTGTTTTCATAGGCTAAATTTAATAAGGAGTATCGTTTTGCGCTTTTTGTAGAAATATGTTTAATGGAAACTTTTCCAACAGACATAAAAGGTATATGACCTATATATGTTTTTTGGCTGATAATAATGGTTCACAATTTCGTAACGTTAATTGGAACTTTTATTGTTTTGACTTATTAAGAGCTAATGAGTAGAAAAATGTTAACTGTAATGACCTTATTATTAATTAATGCTGTCCAATACAACATATTTACACTATTGAGTGTCAGCGTTTTTGTCCTTTAAACGGTACAAAGTTCATTTTGACAAATAGACAAATTTCTACAGGAAGTTTGTCTATTTGCTTTTCAGATATTTGCACGTGCGTGCTGTACCGTAATTTTTAGCTTTTTTCGTACAACCAAAAATAAAATGGAAAATATTGATTTTGTAGCTGTTACCATACTTGTGTTGCAAAATGGTTTGCAGGAGTAAAGATACGTCTTATTCTTATATTATCATAAATATCACATTATGATGTGATTGTAATCCTGCTTACACACTAATACTATTATGAAATTATCAAAATCATAATAAAATGTGATTCTAATATCTTTTTTAGAAAAAAACACTATATTTGCGATGAAAATCACAATAAGATGTGAATATGGATGATAAAATAAAATTATTACGGGTAGCCATTGGCGAGCAGATACGTCTCCGTAGAAAAGAACTTATGATTACGCAACCAAATTTAGCAGATATTGCTGGTGTTAGTGTCAATACGCTATACAAAATTGAGCGTGGTCAGGCAAATCCTACTATCGAGGTGCTGGGTAAAATTTTGGATGTGCTGGGGCTGGAAATTACTGTGGGTGTGAAACAACTAAAATTATAAGCAATGCGAAGTGCAAAAGTATATATGAAAGGTCTTGAAGCCGGAACTCTAACCGAGAATGATAACGGGAGTTATTCGTTTGAGTATAAACCGGAGTATTTTGCCAATAGCTTGATGCCGGAGGTGAGTTTAACATTGCCTAAAACGCAAACGAGGTTTACGAGCGATTATCTGTTCCCGTTCTTCTTTAGTCTGCTATCCGAAGGTGCTAATAAAGAGGCTCAGTGCCGATTGTTGAAGATCGACGAGAAAGACTATTTCGGACTTCTTCTCGCTACCACATCACACGATACAATAGGAGCAATAACCGTTAAACCGATTGAATTATGAAACTGACACATTGCCCGTCAACCCTTGCGGAAGGGTATGAAACATATTCTCCTATTGCTCTGAGAAATCTTTTTGCAGGGAAAAAAAGTCTCTCATATCCTTCCTTATGATTCTCCCGAGAAAAACGAAGAGGATAAAGAGAAGTTTATAGAGAATATAGACCAAATTTCAATTTCAGGAGTACAAGACAAAGATGTCTGCATTGTTGAAAGAGGCAAGATACGTCTATCGCAAAAAGGAGAACAAAGTACGCATATCTTAAAGCCGATTCCGCTAAGTCGTTTGCGAAGAGTGAATGAAATCCCCGCAAACGAAAATCTAACGATGCAGATTGCTTCACAGGTATACGGGATTGAGACCGCCGCCAACGGCTTGTGCTTTTTCAAAACAGGCGAGCCTGCTTATATTACCAAACGTTTTGATGTTGGGACGGCAGGTGTAAAGCTACGCAAAGAGGATTTTTCCTCGCTGGCAGGCTTGATGCCTGTAAACGGTGGAGGTAATTATAAATATGAATACAGTTACGAAGAATTGGCCGAGCTGATACAACGCTATATCCCCGCTTGGCGCATTGAGATTGAGAAGTTTTTTAAGATTGTACTTTTCAACTTTTTATTCTCGAACGGCGATGCCCATTTGAAGAATTTCTCTGTTCTCGAAACTTCAAGAGGCGATTTCCGATTGGCGCCCGCTTATGACTTATTGAATACGCACCTGCATGTTGATGATAGTGATTTTGCTTTGAGTCGAGGGCTGTTTCGTGATGGAGAAAAATCTGAATTTTTGAAATTTAACGGCAAGGCTAACGGTCGTTCCTTCGAAGCGTTCGCGAAATGTATCGGAGTAAGTGAAAAACGTGTGGCTGAAATATTAACTCAGTTCACTACTCAATATCCATTAACCGAACAACTTATAGAAGCCTCCTTTCTGCTGCCCGACACTAAGAAAACCTATCTGGCGGAATACCGTCAACGCAGAAATAGGCTCAAGGATATGAAATGAGATATTAAAAATTCTATTTTCTCATTTGCCGAAGGCTTACAATAAATAAAACAAAGTGAATGTTGTCTGAATCGTGAATTAATCTTAGCCAAATTTCCTAATAAAATACAGCCAAATTCCTGAATATCGTATTCGCACCTATAAATGAGTGTAATCACTATGGCAGATAATGATTACAAGATCACAGTAATAGACTTTCTACTGAATTGTCCTTTTATCTATACTTCAAACCTATTAACATTAGAAATAGGGTCAACCATACAATTAATAAATTATAACCTTTCGGGTCTAATTTATTACTTGATAATTGTAAATATACCTGGTAGAATATAGGATGAGGAGCGTTTTACTGAATCCTATTGTATATTGAAAACATTCACATAAGCCCCATAGAAACAGATAAGGCAGAGCCTTTTTCATCTCTGCCTTATTACGTTTGCGGTCATAAACCTTTTTGGACTTGTGCACCCCTGCAATACTTACAGGGCGTTGGTGATTCTCAATCTCCGCCAAGCGAGAAGCCCGCCTATTGGCTTTGATGTAATCACGCTGAGTAAATGTTCTTATTTTCATTGTTACATCAATTATTTCATTGTAAAGGTAGTGAATTTATTCTATAGCAGAAATCTTTAACGCTTAAATTACTTTCAACCTGTTGGTGGTAAATGTTATTAAAAGATTTACGACTTACATGCCCCTAAGTGTTTAACCAATACACAAACAAAGAGAAGTCCATTCGTCGTCATTGTACTAATCTAACTCTCTCTTTAGATCCATCCGACTCTGTTTTCCACCAAAGGTGCTACCCTCAAAGTTGCCTAGGGCAGAGTGCTAGGAGAGATAGGGGCATCTATCATCGGACGAAGGCAGACTTTGAGAGAAATGAGAAAATACAGACGGCTTTCGTGTCGCTTGGTTCATCTATGCCGGCAAATCCATTTTTATAAATTGCCAAGCATGTTGCCACAAATATGTACAAATAGAGAGAAGATATAACCTAAAACTAAAGATGTACCTTTTTTATTATACTTAAGTCCTAAAACCAGTTACCTTTGCAAATGATTTATAATATTTTAGATATGGAACCGAAGAAATACTCTTGCGTAGAATGCAAAATGCGACGCAAATATGAAGAAAATCCAAGATCATTCATTGCAAGATTTTGGCATTGGCATACATCCTTTTGTCCGGGATGGAAAAAATATTATAACAGTTTGTCTGAAGAAGACAAATCGTTGATGAAAGAGAAATATAATCTCAAATAACATTTCTGTGTTATTACAGCTGATACGACCACTCAAATAATTGGTCCCCTTTATCAGAACCTATTGGTATTTGAAGAATGATACTTCAAAGGAGGTGTTACAAGCTATTGTTTCCAATGGTCTGATGAACTTATGCTTTTATAGAAGTGGTGATCTTGATTATGCTGGACTTGGTAAATATAAAACAGGTTTCCGAGTTTCGTTATCTACCTGTTAGTGATAAATTGATGGAAACCAATGCCATCTTACGTCCTTCATAGACCTTAGGGATGTTGAAACGTTCACAACGAGCCAAAATAGTCTTGCGTCTAATGTGATATTTCTCAGCGATTTCATTGGTAGTGTAGTACTCTGAATCTACTTTCTTTTTGCTAAAAGATGGGCGTTTTTTATAGTCAGGAGCTTTGTCAAAAGCCTTCTCGATAGCAGACGCTCTAATAGTAGTTGCAATAAAATGGTTTAAGTTGCTGGTAGTTAATTACTTGCCAATACACTCTATTCACATTCTTAGTTTTCAACACTTTGCATTTTAAAAGCTACGGCAGGTCATTTTATTTTCTTCTCAAGAATAGTTGAAAATTCATTGCATTGTATATCAACGCTTTGTAAGTCTTGCTCGTACCTCGGCTTTTGAGGTTGCCTTTTTGCCTTGAAACTCTGGGCACAAAGGTACGAAAATACAAGTAAAAATGAGTAAAATCAAGATGGTATTAACTTATTCGGTTTCGAGAATCAACATGTTCGGTACTTGTACGGTGTACTATTTAATTATTGATAGTTCGCAATGAACATACAGCAATACATCGTTTATAAATGCATACACTCTAATCCTCTTGTTCATAATAGTATGAATAGTCAATACCCTTCATGAATGTCTTACGATCATCAATCTTATCAGTAAGAGCAGATTCTAGAACTGCTTTATTGGTATACCATCAGCCACACTGCGAGTCATAGCATCAAGATAGCTTTTCTAGTTCACCAAACTCCAATCTACACATTTCTTCAAACTTTGCTTCAACATTAGGTCAAGCCATATTCTCGTACTTCTACCGTTGCCTTCACGAAATGGATGAGCAATATTCATCTCAACATATTTGTCGATAATGTGCTCAAAAGTATCCTCAGGCATTTTGGCAATGTCAATCAATGTTTGTGGCAAGTATTGCGCCATGGCAATTGGAATCCGCCTTTGGCTATATTCACGGTGCGTATCTGCCCAGCAAAGTCGTACAATCCACCAAAAAGATAAGCATGAATCTGCTGCAAACCTTTTATGCTACCCACTTCGATAGTACTAATCATACTACTTTCAAAGAGGGCATAAGCTTTGGATTTACTTCTTCCATCAATCGTTTAATCACTATTTGTAAACCATGCTACAAAGCGAGAAGCTTTAGTATTTGGAAAACAAGCCGCAATGGCAAGTACACCATCTATGTCAAGAACATCAGTGAGTCGTCGATTACCATCAGGTGAGAGTCGTTTCAACTGGTTAGTGGCACTAACCACTTCATTCTGCTCGTTCTTTAACTTCGTTTACAGATACTTCCAATAGTTACGATTCTTTGTATAATCATATTGTGCATTCAATGCACCTACTATATCGAGTACAGAAAACCACCATTTGGAATTTGTCTCATCCCAAACGGCTCTTACCTCAAGGTCATCAAAGAATCTTATTGATATTCTTTCTGTCATATCTTTTATTATTTCTGATTACAGTTCTTTTCTAATGTTTATCTAATAGCCTTTTAATATCCTTGTCAAAATCAGAGTTTATTTGTTGTGTCCTATTGAATATATCGTACTCAGCTTCAGCTTTTGCGTCAGCTTGCGACCTAGAGATAAGACCTTTATCAGGTAATAATTGATATTTTCGGAAGGTTAGAAATTCGTTAACACTACTGGCAAATTGACTCATACTGAAAGTGTTTTCGTTTTCTATTAAATCTTCCACATAATCGAAATATCCAGTTACTGCTCGCTCTAATTTTCTTATTTCCTGTTCTGTAAGATAGTTCTTTGCTATCTTACTATCGGATTTCAGGATGCGACCATCAGGAGAATTTTTCCAAGTGGTCAATCCCATATGTTTCTTGTTATGATCAGCATGCGTGAAAACTATTTCTGGTGCAGTCTGTCCTGTTATTGCATAATGGAATCTATTTTGAACCATCTGAAAGAATTCCTTTGTTGTTGGTGAATTGCGGTCGTAATCAAAAGAACACTCTGCATAGATATCCGTTATTTGCTGCCATATTCTTCGTTCGCTAGTGCGGATAGAACGAACTCTCTCAAGCAACTCTCGGAAATAATCTTTACCAAAAGTTGTTTTACCTTGTTTCAATCTCTCGTCATCAAGAACAAATCCTTTACGGATATATTCATTCAATATTCGTGTGCTCCATTGGCGAAATCTTGTAGCCTTTAACGAAGATACGCGATAACCGACAGCTATTATAGCATCCAAATTATAGAAATCGACTTCTTTAGTCTGCGTTTTATCTTCAATAGCACCGTGTTGAGTGGTTATTTCCATTTTGGAAACAACCATTTTCTTATCTAATTCACCCTCTTCAAAGATATGACTTAGATGCTTGCTGATGGCAGGTACACCTACACCAAAAAGTTGCGACATAGCTTTTTGTGTACACCATATGGTTTCTTCTTTTACCACGACCTGCACCTTGCCAGCATCGTCGGGCATATTATAAAGGAGAAATTGTATTTCGTTGCTCATATTATATCATTTTATATGTAAGTTGCTGTATTACTTTGATTGTTGCAATCTATTACTATTGTTGTCGTTAAAAGACAACGTTGTTTTCTCTGTTATTATTATGAGTTTTCTGCAAGCTCTTGAAATTGCCACATAGAAATTCTTAGCATCCTCAAATTTGTGAGCATTCCAAAGTATAACAGTATCAAATTCCAATCCTTTTGTTAGGAGTGTTGTACCGAAACTTTTTCCATTTATTTGTCTTCCTTGGTGGCGGACTCTTGTCTTTAGCAATTTCATAGCCTCAAACATTGATATATTATTAGTTTGAGCAAGATTGAAGCATTTATCTATACTACTGTAAAATAGACGATGATATTTTTTTATAGAAGGCAAATTTACTATTAAAGTTATAAGTTTTTTTAGATTATCTAGTGATACATTTGCTTCAAAGTAATCGCAAGATTCTTTTAGAGCTAATGATTTTGATAAATTATTACCTTTTCTTTTCTTTACAGATTTCTCATCAATCCATTTCTCAACTTCTGAAATATTTAGATGTAATTGTTTTAGGATACTATGTAGTTTTGAAATCATATTTATCTTACTACCTTTTGTGCATCTCTTTATTAAAGAATCAATATCTTTAGCACATTTATAATATTCAGTACTATCTATTGCATCTATAATAGTAAAACTATTACCATAGTCAACACGTTGTTTGATCTTTATTCTATCATTTATATCTCCTTTGGTAGTGAGTTTGCCGTATTTGTTTGATTCCCTGTACGATGGACATAAAACGAGCGTATTTTCAAGACTATGCTGTTTAATAATATTCACCATTATCTGGTATTTGTCATCATTAGGCGGTACAATAACTACATTGATATTTTTGGTAGGCTCATCCTTCAATTCTATATTATGACCTGCTTCTAACTGCTTTCTTGTTTCTAGTATATATTCACCTAAAAAAGGATTGCTTTTCTCCCATCGCCACGGATGGTTTAGAAGATTAAATTGAGAAAATAGTCCTAAGTCTCTATTAAAATCTACCAATGTTTTGTTTTCAAAAGAGAATATACCCTGCAAAGGGTCTCCTAATAGATGAAGGGGAAGATTATAAGCCAACTCCATTATCATGTTGTGTTGGTCAATGGTACAATCTTGATATTCATCTACAAAAACGCCATCAAACGAGGCTTTTAGTATTGCTTGTACAACTTTTGATTGCATGAGATTACAACATTTACTAATAGCAATAGTAAAGTACTCTTTGTCTTCTTCATTTGGTAGTTCTGTTGAGCCAAGAATACTTAGCACATATCTTTGGGCAAACCCTGTAATAGTCTCTAATTGGTATTTATTTGAAGGTATATTCTTTATTCTAAATTTTGTTCGTAAAGAAGCTATACCTGCATGTGTATGTGTTAATATTAATTGACACGAATCTTTTGGGCATTGTAAGAGACAATCAGCAATAGCTGTTGTTTTACCATGTCCTGCTGGTGCTATTAGCAGCCCTCGTTCACATTTTATAAAATCACTCCAATCAATCATATTTCAATAGAACACCATTTTAATAATGATTTTACATTAATCTTCAAATTCTTATTGTCGCCCATATCATTATATGCTTCACTAAATACAGAACCCAAAAATTCTCCACCAGGAATATGCTTAAACCATTCTTTATTCTTTTTTATTGCTAATTCAATTATTGTATTTCGAATCTTGTTTTGTTCTATTATTTCTCGTGCAACCTTTATTTCTTCAAGGAAATCATTATCCAAATTAATATTGTCATTTGGAAAATCTTCTTGAGAACAGTTCACAATTGTAGATATAAAATTCCAAGGTAAATCCAAAATGATTTGCCGTTCAAGACTATTGCCAGTTTCACAAAGAAGCAGTTTTACACCAACTTCATTGCTTGCTTGCTTTTCTTCTTTCAATTCCTTTGGCTTATCATCGTCTGCAAAGACACAGGTGTCATATCCTAATTCTTTTAGATTCCTCGCATATGTAAACATTTTATTACCTCCTCCTGCATTTACTATTACTACACCTTTTGCCGAAAGGCTTGTATTGTATTTGCTATAAATCCAACTATCAATAGCTCGAATAAATCCTTGTTCTGTTTTGCCTTCGCAGCAAATAATCTTCTTTGCAAAAAAAGCTTGAGGGTTAGAACGTCGAAATCCCTCCATTTCAGGATTCAGAACAGATAGCGTATTAGCATCTTTATTTTTTACGAAAATGTTATGCCATTCTGCTTCTAATACGACATTTAGTGAATGTGTAGTTATAAAGACCTGTCCTTTATCGACATGTTTAAGTATTCTAACTAATGTTGTTATTCTATCAGGCTCAAGTCCTTGTTCTAACTCATCAACCAATACGATACCTCCTTGTTTTGTCAGCTCAGATTGTATTGCGATAGACATTAATCTCTTACTGCCTTTACCGTGAAGACGGTATGGTAATGAATTATCATGGAGTGCAATGCTATTACCTGTATAGGGATTGTCTTTAATATCAATTTGAGCGCATAAGTCACTGGTGCTCAACCCTAGTTTCTCTGCCGTTATAATAAGACTCTCAAATGGAGCACTAAATTCATCCAAGTCTTTATTCGTTATTGATTCAGCCATAGTACGTATTAAATCTGATTTTACACGTTCTATAGTTTTTCCATCTTCTAATTTAGCCTTAGTCAGTGCATACAAAGGAGATTGTCGATTGTACGCAAATTGATTGTCTGTATAATCTGTGATAAAGTTTACTGCTAATAAAGCCCTGTCTGCACCAGATATAGGTTTATCTTCAATATCGGAACCATCTCTACTTTTTACCACCCAATGAGGCTCTAATGTTTCATCAACCGTTAGCTTTATAACAATGGTAAGATCATCAAGATTTCCATCTTCGCCTAAATCATTTTGAACAAATAAACCATACTTTGATTCTTTCAGAAATTCTTTTGGAAGTTCTTTTATTGTTAATTCTATTTCTATTGGATGCTCTGTCTTTTGATTATAAAAGTCAAGGTCACTAAATGACATATTCCATGATGGTGATAATGCCGCATTTATAGCAGACAAAATAGTGCTTTTGCCTGAGTCACCACGACCTATTAAAACAATGAACTTTTCATCACCAAAATCATGGTTTAGTTCTTTGATTCCGCGGTAATTTTTAATCGTTAAATTCGTTATATGACTCATTATTGTATCTTTTAAAATATTATCAAACCCTTAAGAAGCTATAGAAAATCATATTTATTTGCTAATTACTTACTTAATGATTAAAACTTTGGTATTAATCCATCAAATAAGTTTAGTTGGCTTTAAAGAGATGCTTCATGATAATATATATTATCATCAAACGATTTAAGATATTCCTGTTTCTTGACTTCTGGTATTAATTTATATAAAGAAGGTGATAGTCCCCATCCTTCTATATGGAATGCAAATAAATCAGTCAATTTCTGACCAAGAGTAAAACAATTCAGAAATCCAAATTCTTGAGTAAGTTTTCGTATCGAATCATTACAATGATCTTCATGATACCCAATTATTATTTGTATACTTTCTGCCTGTGGAATAACATGAAAGAAAACAGCTTCCCATGGCTTTTCAGATCGAACTTTCTGAGCATAGTCATAATATTCAATATAACTAAATGTTGAAGATGAGTAAATGTCTATTTTGGGATAAGTATAGTTGTAAAAATGAAATTTATGATATGTTGTTTCTAACTCATTTTCTATCAAATTTTTATAATAGCGAAAATCGGAGATACCTTTGTCCAAACCATATATATAGACTTGAATGTTATGATGTTCTTCCGGTGGTAAAATAAATTCATTAATCATATTACGTAGTATCTCAACTCTAATTTCTTTCTTCCTTAATTCAGCACATGTAGACCTTAAACTGAATAGTAGTTGGTTCTTGTAATTTGAGCAATCTAATATTTTACATTCAATAGGCTTGTATAGTTCAGTATCGTGCTTATTGCAATAAATTGGCCAGGATAATGCGTTGTTAATGCCTACTTTCTGAAATTGCATACGATTATTGGAAGGGTTAAATATATTCTTTGGCTTCACCTCATACATATGACCATTTTCTGTAATATTGTCAAGCACGCCATGCCTTTGCAAAAGATGTGAATTTATTGTTTTGTTTTCACACCACTTGCACAGACATGCCCAATTACTAATAGATAACGCTCTATCAATAATTCTTTTAGATTCTTTCTGAAATTCCTTATCTAGCATAGTATTACTTGTTAAATCCAAATCTATTCCATGATTCGAGGACGAGGCGCTTGGTGCGGTATTCGCCATATTTGCGTATCTCGTTGTCTTTTAGCACTCGGAATGTTTCATTTATACAACCTACACCGCACACATCTTCGGGGTCGAGAATGTAATGTAGTTCTTCGGTTGTTAGTCCGTAGAGGTGAGCGAAGATGGCATCAAGCTCTGCTTGAGCCCTTGCTCTACGGTCTTCATTATAAATGAATGGCTCTATGTTGCTGAAGTCAATTCCTAAGAATTGTATCCCATTACAGTCTCTTAATCGTTCAGCAATGAGATTACGTATTTCTTCTGTCATTTCTTCATCATGCCATAACTCATCCATCCAACCATCTAAGTCGTGATTGAAATAGCATAACTCTGCTACTCGTGGTATGATTTGTAGTTTTGCATTATCAGATATCTGTTCAGGTGTGAGGACAGGGAATTGCTTGACAAAATAAGTACTCATGTTCGTACCACCCACTTTTTGGCGGGTAATATAGTCAAAAGGTAGTGAAGACATCATGCTCAAAAGTAGAGAGCCGGGCATAGTGCCACGCTCCGCGAAGAGGAGCGTGGCACTATGCCCGACGCCTACGGCGTCGGGAATAGGCGACATTATAAATGTTCGTTCATTTGTTGCATTAGTTAAACCTCTATATGCAAGCAACCATTTATGTTTCCATTCCCATACAACATTCACATCTTTATCATATTTGATAAGTTTATCATCCACTGCAGATTGAGGCACCCAATACCACGGTATAATATATGAGTTTGGATTACCACAATCAGTAGCCGAGGGCGTAGGGATGGTATTTGGGCGTTCTCCATCAGTTGGCCATGTTCCATAGTGATGATTATAATGCCATATCATCTTTCCTTCATAAAGCGGAACATATAACTGATTATCGAGAGTGAACTTATTACCCTCAATCGTAGCACCGGCTTCGATAAGTTGTGCATACGTTCTGAATAGATGAGAATCGTTGGACATATCTAACATTCTTGCAAAGTGCACATCCCAAGGATTTTCACCCGTAGATTCGTTGATAAGCACCTCTGAATTATGATATATTTTAGATGTCAGCTTTGCATCACGGCTTGTGCGGAATGTAGGACACGTCTTTGTGTTTGGGTTCAACAATGTAAAGTCATCAGTACGGAGTGTATAAATTCTGTTTGGGTCAAGCAAATGATCCAAACGAGT
Source organism: Phocaeicola paurosaccharolyticus JCM 15092 (assembly GCF_000613805.1). GTDB lineage: Bacteria > Bacteroidota > Bacteroidia > Bacteroidales > Bacteroidaceae > Phocaeicola > Phocaeicola paurosaccharolyticus. The sequence continues at coordinate 52,787 of NZ_BAJR01000019.1, forward strand.
AAGGTAGAATCCACCACGCACAATGCGAGATTGTGTTTGTGCCTTACCTGCTGTTAATAGGCAGAATTTGAACATACGATGAATATCAAACAATTTTTCTCTATTCTCAAAGTCATAAAGAGAGATTAGTCTATTGTCATCAATTAATTTAGAGAAGAAAGCTTTGTTGCTGTCATTAACAGCGATTCCTGTAGGCATAACAAGCCCCCATGCCTCTTTTGAGAAAGAAAGGCATAGTTCTCCAAACATTGGATATAAGTCAATATCGCCTGTGGCAGTCAAACTGAATCGACCGGAAAAGCGCACGAAGCGACTTAATCCTTCAGCATCTTGTTGAGCTTGGATGTATTCGTTGTGTAAAATTGGATCTGTGGCTTTAAGATTTTCAATAGCTTTCTTACGTTGTGATGCTGTACCAGCATTAACGATATCAGTACGACCATTAGTTTCAAACCACTTCTTGTCTTCAACTTTAATTTTATCCCAAGGTGGGTTTCCGCACATCACATTAAATCCACCTTGCTGTGCAAAAACCTCAGGGAATTCGATACACCAATGGAAGAAGCGTTGCTTTGCTGCAACTTCTTCAACTTCATTTTTAAAGTCTTGTGATAATGGAACAAACTTGCTATCAGCATTATCAAGATGTTTGATTTCTTCAAGTGCATGATATACCGTCTTGGTATAAGGTATAGATGGAATTGAAAATGTAGTACCATCATCCTTCACTTCTGAGTTTAATTCATTATCAGTAAATTGTTTATAGAAAGCATAGGAATATATGTCGCAAGCATTACGCAAGCATTCTACACGGGGCGATTGCATTAACTGTTCCCAACGTTTTTGCTTGGCTATTTCTTCAGGCAGAGAATCCTCTGGCATTATTGAAATAGATTTTGCATCAGTAGCTAAATCAACTTGTTCGCTTTCAATATTTTTTAGTACAAACTCATCGCTAAATAGAGTTACTTCAAGACCTGTTTTACGTCCATCTTTTACAAGAGCCAAATCTTTAAGCGCATCAGTATTTAGTTTCTTTATCTTCTTCTTAACTTCATTATCTTTGGCTGTAAAAGCATCGTTAGGCACACCATTGAAGAGCATATCAAGATTGGCAACGCCTACAACAGAGTTGCCACAACGAATATGATGGTCGAGGAATGACAAAGGTTTACCGGCGCAGTAACCTTCAATCCATAGCACGACTTTACAAAGTTCTACTGCATCGGGATTGTAGTCAACGGCATAGATACACTTCTGAATAACTTCACGCAAAGCCTCTCGATAGTCAAGCGAAGCCGGATTATCTTCCTCCGTCCTTAATGTGCTGACATACCATGCAATGGTGCGAGCCATAGCTAAAACGATGTGTCCTGAACCGCTTGCTGCATCACAGACTTTCATGGATAGCAAAGACTTTATTTTCTCATCATTAGTCTGGTATTTTGCAATTCGCTCTTGAATTACAGGTTCAAGGGTAGTCTTAATAAGACTTTGAACTAAATCGGGGCGAGTATAGTAGCTGCTTGTAGATTGGCGGTCGAGACCATAGCCAAACTTAAAGTTCCAAGATGAATTTGTGACATTAGGAGTAACTACTGCCCGCATTTCGAGAATTCCCTCATATACTGAACCAAATTCTTCAACATCAAGACTTGAATAGTTTATCTTTACTCGTTGTCCACCTTCGGCAATAAACTCGTTGAGATAACCAAAAGCATCAAGCACCGTACTATTGGCAATGGTACACTGCTTCAAGTAATGCAAAGTATCTGCATCGAATAGCACGCCGCCTAATGGTTTAATACCCAAAGGAGCACCAAACGATTCATCTTCAAACAAGCGGAAAGTGTCCATGAGACTTTCCCATAAGTCGTGATAACGGTTATTTTTCAAATAGTTGAGTTCCGATAATCCACGCAATCGAGATACTGCATAATACTTCTTATATATATCATGACATCGAGATAGATGTTTATAATCGGGATGATCTGCGCTTTGAGGTAATTGATATATCAAGTCGCGATCTTCGATAATAAAGAGGAATAACAGACGATAAATGAAGTGAATCAGTTCTTTGTTAAGTGTTTCTGCTGTAACCTGCTTATCAGTAAAAGCCTGGCGGAATGCTTCATTACCTTTCCCTTTACCACAAACAACTGCACGCCCTAAGACTTCCATCGTTTGTTGAACAGCATTTGATAGACCAGCACGAATACGGTTTCCACTTTCTATGGACATATTGAACCATTGCTCAATAATACAAGCATCATCGCCTGAATGACTGAAACGAGACGCATGAAGCAAACGGAAAAGGATACAAAATTCGGAATAATGGTCTTCTTCTATCATACGATGAAGATCGAACTCAATATATGTTTTCTTCACCAATTGCCCTGTATTGCGAATAATACGAAGAATCTGACCATTGGTAACGATGCCATACACATTATCCGTATTGTTCAGATAGTCGAGCATTGTGGCATGTGGCGATTTGCGTCGCATAGTGCCCTTCGCCCGATAGTCGAGCGTGCATTTATCGAGTGTTTCGATATCTGATTCACCTGTTAAATCGCCAACTATGATGATAGGCAAATCGCCCAACTCATGACAGATATAGGGAATATCGAAAGTGTTTCCGTTACGTTCCAATTGTGTTGTTTGATAGTCCAGATTATAATCAATCGACTGAAAGAAACGACTCATAAGTTTACGTACTGAGGTAGTTCCGTAAGTGTCACGAAGGAGTTTACGCTCATTGAAGATTGTCCAATCAGAGCGAAGGCTGCTCCATGCATAATCTATCTGCCGATTGATAGAGGCATCGAAACCGAAATCTCGGTCACGATTTCCAATGAGATTAGTGTCGGTCTCTATCTCGTGTAGAATATCGTCACTAAGGAAATGACCATATATATGTATTGATGTGTATTCCATTTATTTATAGTTTAGGAAGATAAACGTATGCAGCAATTACATCCATCGGCAATACAGGTTTAACGACCTGATATTGCTGACAAGCTACATAATTGCGATATTGAGTAAAGGCGTTGACAAGGTGTGAGGCTCTGTCAAGAGCGAGCGAATCGGTGTGACGGCGAAGTGCCTCTTCGTCGTTTATCCATCTGAGACGTTTATCATAGGTCATCTGTTGGAATGAAAGCTCTTCATCACCTGAAGCTTTTGCATTGATAAAAAGATTTCTGCTTTCATCTTCGTTTAGGATGTCTCCATCTTCCACGTTGCCTCTATAACCAAAGAACATCATTTCTTCGCCTACCATCTGATTCTCTACATGCTTTGTTTCGCTGATAACACTACGTACACGCATGAGTAACACAGTCGTAGCTTTTTTCACAGCATCTGTTTGCATTACCATGGCACGACATGCAGCAAGTTCACCTGTATTGATAGTGTCGTTGATAACTCCACGAGAAAGATCTTCTACAAAAGTATGATTACGGCCTATATACATATATCCCTTAGGCGTAGGTGATGCAAATGATATTCTAACAATACCCTTCTTATCTACAGCTTGCATAAAATATGACCGAATCGAATTTGGCAGGTCAAACAAAGGGAATGAATAGCATAGAGCCTTTTTATCATCAACAATTGATACATTAGCGTTACGTAATTCATCAATAACAAAATCGCGTGTATCTAATGTATCTCCGATTACCTTCTTTGCTTCATTTAGGCTGTCAATAAGGTTTGTTGGATCCATAGCCTGTGTGTTATGAGCAAAATAGGTGTGTGATTTCTTTTCAATCTCGATAGCTCGCTGCAAACGACGTTCATGTTCTTCTACAGTAGAAGCAAACTCTTCGTCGGAAAATAATGTAGGCTGAATATATTTATCGGTGGTGTCGAAGACTATAATTTGTTCCATGATACTTTCCATAATAGATGAGTCGTTATCGGCAATAGGAATGTAAATGCCAAGGTCTTTTCGTATCTGATTTTGCTTACGATAAAGGACTTTCATAATGGTCTTATCTACAGGATTATTTACATCATCATACATGGTAGAAATCATGACCTCTGAAGCTGTCTGCCCAAATCGGTCAATACGGCCGTTACGTTGTTCCATGCGGTTTGGATTCCAGGGCAAGTCGTAGTGAATGATAGCTTCAAAACCATTTTGCAGATTGACACCCTCGGATAAACAGTCAGTGCAAACCAAAACGTGACGAGGATTCTTTGACAACTCATCGATTTTGATTTTTCGTTCCTCATCAGCCAATTTACTTGTCACTACTTCAACCACCACATCTTTTGTCTTTTTGTTGCCTTTTAAGGATTGCTCTACGTACTTCTTCACATATTCAGCAGTCTGAATATATTGGCAGAATATAATAGGGCACTTACCTTCACTAAGAATAAAAGAGGCTATGTCAGTAGCTTTTTTAGCCTTGGAGTCTTGTCCATTTTTTATAATATCTTTAAGGTCTGCAATGAAAGAACGGAATGTGTTCTTCTCGCTTGATGTAGATTCTGAATATGATTCAGGAATAATATCATCACTGTTTGAGCTATCTTTGAGTTGGTCATTAAACTGATATATATTATTTACCGTATCTTCTTCTGCAACATCTTCTTCATTGCGTTTAGCAATCTTATTCTGCAGCATGCTTATGCCAGATTCAGGGCTAGACATAACACCGCGAATCACAGCGAGCAAATCCCAATAGATATATCGTTGTTTATTTTTTGATGACTTTTTAGCTTCTTGGACTCCTTTTTTAACATATTTAATAATCTTGATTAGCAATGAATGATATTTATCGCTAAGTGCATACTTGTCATCAAGTTGAATACGTGTTGGAAATATCACATCATCGCCCACATACGGTTTTATATCCACACGTCTACGCTGAATGAAGTAGTTCGACAACTCTTTGCGTTGACTAGCATCCTCCAAAGAGTACTGACTAAATTTATCATTTAGCAAACCTATAACAGATTGAAATTCTTCCATGTTGCCGCTATGAGGAGTAGCCGTAAGCAGAACGATGTGTCTCTGTGTTTGAGATAGGTCTTTTAGAAGGGAATAACGCTGTTGTTGTGATTTGTTTGCTCCCTTGGGCTTTGCGCAAGTATGAGCTTCATCAACAATAATAAACTCAGGACAATGCTGAAGAAACATAGGTTTCCTATCGCTCGACTTAATATAGTCAATAGAAATTATCTGGAATGGTATATCGTGGAAAACATTCTGGTTGGCACGAAGTCTTTTTTCCAAACGGCTAATTGTGCTGGAACGTATGATTTCGGCCTCTAAGCCAAACTTATCGCGTATTTCATTCTGCCATTGCTCACACAAGTGGGGCAAACAGATAATAGTAAAACGACTTATCTCATGCCGGTCATATAATTCCTTTGCAATGAGAAGTGATTCCATTGTCTTACCTATACCTACATCATCTGATATTAGCAGACGGATAATCTGCTGTTTAAGAGCGAGTATAAGTGGAACCATCTGGTAGGGTCTTGGCTCGAAAGATAATTTTCCCAAGCATTGAAAAGGGCCGGCAATATCACGAAAAGACAAGCGACAAGCATTATATAAAATACGAGCCGCACCAGGATAGCTATACTTACCCACATCTTGTGACGAAGGTTTGCGAAAATTATAGGAAGAGATCTCTTCAAGTTCATCGCCATACAAAGGTTTGTACAAACCTATAGTTTCAGCGTCTGTACCACCTAAAGGTTTAATTACCAATAAGTCTTTATCTGTAGATTGCTGAATAACCCACGGACGTGAGCGAAATTCAACAAGTGTTCCTGTCTTAAATTCCATATTGGTATTAACTAATTGAAGTAAATAAATCAGCATGGCTATTCACAAACTCATCAATAGGAGTAGCATAATGCCAAACCAAAACCAAATAACCTGCATCTTCAAGTACTGCTCGTTTTTGATGATCATCTTCCTGAACTTCAGGCTTGTCGTGAGGAGTACCATCACAGAAAATCATTATGCGATTCCCATACATGAAATCTGGCTGAACATAATATTCTTCTGGAAACATAGGTTGAGCTTTATCGGGGAGACGAAGCTGATGGTCGTGCAAGTACTTTAAAAATTCATATTCTGTAGAACTACTTTGGTCACGGGCAGCTTCGAGTGCGGCATATTGTTCGTCATAGCCAAGATTCTGACCGGCTTGATGCACTTCTATACTTGCACTCTTCATTATTATAAGAGCTTTATATATTCTGCGAATATCAATTTGTTGATGATACGGTTGATTATAATAGTTCAGTAGATTGCTATAATCAGCAGGTACTAATAACTCCAACTGTTCTGCTGTGTATTCAGTTTGTTTGCCAAAACAAATTTCATATGCACGATTAATAACCTCTCGATATGTATCTGGCTCTTTTACGAGACGGTCGAGGACTCCAAGAGAACCTTCGGCATTCTCATAAATAAAGATGTTTGGAACATTACCCTCACCCATGATTTCCCCACCTATCTCACTTCCTTCAACTTGAAATACATCCTCTACAGCTTGTTTAAATGCATATAGGAATGTTCTAACAGCATCTTTATCTTGAAGCATAAGCGATTGCAAAGGCTGGATATATATTGCATTAGCAGTTGTTTCGGCAAACAACTTCACAAATTTTGTTCGATCAAACTCTTCTAGGTGTTGTTGCTGTTCTGCTTGAATACGATTTAGACGCTCGTTACTAATCCAATCGCCTGTTTTTGTGTCGAATGCAAATCCATTGCTGTTATTCTCATTTCTTGATTCCAAGAAATAGGTAATACGGCAAGATGGTATATATCTAATATTTGCCAAATGCTGACCATTACTTAATAATTCACTCTCACTGATAGTACGAGCATCATCACTTGCAAAATAAGTCTTAACTTGATAGAATTTTCTGTTTCGCTCTTCCTCTTGACAAGTGATCTTTTCTGTTTCTGTCGCAATCATATCCTGAGCTTGAATGCAACAACCGGGAATCATACGAGCAGTTCCATCAAGGGGCTCACCTGTAATAATATCTGTGTGGTGTTCACTATTTTCTTGATCCTTATATATTACACCTGTTTTTGGATTATAGAAGAATTTATGACTGAGTATATCTGATGTTATCATCATACGAGAAACTCTAAACTTACCACCATTATTATAGATGATATTTTGAGGACCAAACTCTCTTAGTGCTAAAGATTTTGGACGGCTTAAAAATTCTACTGCATCGCTTTTATATTGCAACATCGCACGTTGTGGCAATTTTGTAAAGTTATAACCTGGAAGAAATCCTTCACTTGCAAGATAACGATATGGATAAAATTCATTCTCTTCTTTATTCTTTCCTTGATTCACTCCTAATAGCATATCACGTTGATTCTCACCACGTGATTGCTTAACATGGGCATCACGTTTCTCTTGTGAGTTTTCGCCATAGATACGATTGTTAATTATAATAGAAGCTTCCTCTATTTGGATCTGCGCTTCCTTATAAAGTGCTCTCCATCTATTCAATGATTTGTCAAAATCCGATTCGTATAAATTAAGCACCTTGTCCATCCAAGCATTAGTAAACCAATGAGGCTTTTCAGATTCCAATCTGTTTTTCAAGAACATATCGGAAATCACCTTGGTGAAAACCTGTTTAATCTTTTGTTTGTATTCTTCAGATAATTGTAGTTTAAAGCGAACTTCATCCTTTAGTGTGATATTATTAATGTTAGAATAATCAACCAACTGAGCAATACCATCAGACAATTGAGGTATTGGTCTTAATGACAAGATAGTAGAGTGAAAATGTGTGCGGAACAACTCTTCATTGACAAGTTCCATTCTAGGTGCTTTTACTTCACCCTTAACCATTTTCTTAGGATTGTGTAGGTAGTAGTTTTCGTGTGAATTGCGTGGACGACAGTATGTATATACAAGAGCAGCTTGCCCACTACGACCGGCACGACCAGCACGCTGAGTGTAGTTAGCAGGTGTTGGCGGAACATTACGCATTCCTACAACAGATAAGTCTTTGATGTCAATACCCAGTTCCATGGTAGGAGAGCAATAGAGTATAGGGAAAGTACCTTCACGAAAATCTTTTTCACGTTGTTCTCGATCTTCTTTTGCTACCTGTCCTGTATGATCTTTAGCCTCAAGATTGATACCTCCAAGAGGTATGCTCTGATAGAAGTTTTGGAAAAAGGCATTAGGTTTATTTAGTATTGTATTATCACCAGTTAAGGTGCGTACACGTATCATGTCACGGCGTACTGTATTTTTGTCTCCAGCAACCCAAAGAATACAATTATAATCAAGTTGGTATGTACCGTTGTCTTCTATGATATAGTTGTTTAAAGCCTCAAACAACCCTTGCATATATCCAACGTAATTATCTTCACAAGTAATTTGAATACCAGCGTTGGCAGAAAGATAATTTTTAACAAAGGTAGCTAACTTACTGAGATAGCCACCTGATTCGAGATTGTAGCTATTTCTGCGACGAGGATTAACTAAGAATAGCTCATGAGAAGTCTCTATTTGGTCATTTTCGTCCAAAGTCCATGGCTTAAGAAGATTTTCTCGTACTGCTTTAGTTGTGTCTTTAACTACAGAAATAGAGCGTTCCGAACTATGAATACATAATTTATGACGTAAATAATCAAGTATCTGAATAATAAATTCTTCTTTCTGACTATCAGTTAATCCTTCGAGTTCTGGAATATCATAAAGCCTTTCTGAATCATTTTCTCCAGTTATTTCATCATGTAGATACTTGTAATCAATTCTAAGAAGAGCACTATCTTCTAAATTTGGCATAATTACAGACCAGTTACCAACTAAATCATCATAAATGATTGTAGAAAGATATTTTATCATAACATCCTTTACTTCATCAGCACGACGTCCTCGAAGTCCTTGACGTTTAGAAAACTCATCATTACGAAGATGTAGGTTTTCAAAAACCAACCTTGCTATGCGACTATTATCTATGTCATCATTGGTATTATTAATAGCATTCCAAATTGCGGAACGTATTTTACCAATTCTGATAAAATCGTTAAAGTGCCCAGCTTGTAATGCAGCATCTTGACGAGCGTCAACGAAAGTCATAACCTTGCGGTCTTTCTCTTCAACACCATTCTCTTTCATTAGAATGATATCCTCATAAGAAAGCACAGTAGTGGCTGTGCTTCTACCTTCACCACCAATCTTCGCTAATTTTGACCACTCAGATTGCTTACCTTTATAAATAGCACGAGCTGTTGGGTCATACATTAAAGGAGACGGTACATAGATGGCCTTCATGTAACCCATATCTTCTAAAGGTTCGCTGAAAGAGCAAGAACCAGATTGTGAGATATAGATTACTTTTGGAAGGCGCGCTTCATAATTCTTTTTGAGTTTTCTTCCGGTGCGAGTATATGAATACCAATCATCAGGTATATCTTCTGACTCGGTGGCCAACATATAATCGTCAATAATTTCACCTTCATGAGGAATGATAATATATCCATCGTTATCATTAGTCTCGTCATCAGTGACAATACGACCATCAAAGTTCCTTGGCATTATTTTACTACCACCAGCATCAATCTTCACGACATAGAACTCATGTCCGCTCATACGACTAAATACAACAGGATAGTACATTACTTTCGTATCGCCATGAGATAATTCTTCGCAATAAAGTTTCTCGTCTACAGTGATTATCCTAGACTCTGAATTTCCGATAGTTACATATACATTTCCTGTTTGTGGAATGAATTGATGAATCTTATACGGAAGTATGTTTGCTTTATGATTTACATTCAAATTGTTACACCAATTCAGAACATCTATAATATGCTGATAACATTTTGAATAATCAATATCGACCTGATTACTTAGTTTCTTTGCAATATCTTCAATAGATATGGGATTACCTCTAAAGTATTTAGCCTCTTTCTTATCCCACTTTAATGCAATGTTTTGTTCTATCCAAATAGTAGTTGGATAATTCTGAATATCTTCGATATTTTCAGATTCTGGAATCGGTGAGTTTATTACATTTCGTAGTTCCCCTTCCGATGGCTCATCTTCGTTAAGACCAATATTTAAGGTTTCATCTATAACTTGTTCTTTAGTATAATTACTGCCAAAAATACAAGATGCTACCTCTGCTACCTTTTCACGTTGTTGAGCATAAGTCATAGTATCATCTGCTACCATTGTAGCAGATGTTCCAAAGCATAGTACGTGACCTAATGATTGAGATTTTATTCGTCTTATAAGAAATGAAACGTCACTACCTTGCATTCCCCTATAAGTGTGAAGCTCATCGAATACTAGAAAATGAAGATTCTCAAGAAAACAATTACGTAGTCTTTCTTCACTTCCTGCACGTGTCATCAACAATTCTAACATCATGTAGTTAGTTAATATGATGTTAGGCGGATTTTGCTGCATTTTCAATCTTGAATCATCATTTTCTTGCCCAGTATATTTACCAAAAGTAAATGGGCATTCACGACCAGTAGTGTTCTCAAAAGCATTCTTATAACAATCAAGTTCTTCCCATTGTGAATTTATAAGTGCATTCATTGGGTAGACGATGATTGCTAAGGTCTTATTAGAACAAGATTCTTCATGATTTAAGATATAATTGAATACTGTAGCCATGAAAGTTCTGGATTTACCAGAACCTGTACCAGAAGTTACAATAAACTCCTTGTCTTGACATCCCAACTCAATAGCCTCTTGTTGATGCTTGTAAAATGAAGTGCTGAAGAAGTGAATTAGATCTTTATGTATCGGTAGACCTTTAGCTATCATTTGTTCTACACCTATGCCTTTTGCAAAATTAGGATTAAACTGAATTAAAGCTTTGGGCCATAACCGTTCTTCACGTATGGCTTCACTTACTTTCACCTCAATACGTTTATCCTTTATTGCTACAAAACTTTCCAAATAGTCTTTATAACTATTCTTCAATTTATCGTATAGATTGATGATGTTCATATTCTTGGATTTTAAGTATTCTTTTTATTTGACCATAGCAAATCTTTTACGTCGACACCTAAGCATTCGGCGATTCTTACTAAAGTTTCTAAATTTGGTTGAAGTGTGTTAGTACACCACTTCGATACAGTGCCTGGATCTTTCCCCAATTGCTCTGCAAGCCACTTGTTGGTACGCTTATTTTCTACAAGCGCCACCTTTATGCGATTTATGTCTTTTTCCATAATCGGTTTCATTTATAATGATTCAGTCGTAAAGTTACATCAAAATCCTTACAATCACCAAAAAAATGGCTGGAATCTATTATTTAATGGCAAAATAGATCTTAAAATTGAATTATATAACAATTTTATATGCCATTTATAGGCATATTGAACAAATAAGTGATGTATGACTACTAAAGCATGTACTGTCAACTGTATAGCTTTACATATCATATTCGATACACTAAAAGTCTTTACGAATCTTGCGCAGTGAACTAACGAGCTTTACACTCTTTAACTATTTCAGTTGCAAAAACCACCTCCACGAGTAACAAAATTGAACCCTCGATTTTCTCAATTCTGCCACCACAGCTTGCTAATTTACTGGCATTATCCGTTGGTGGCAGAGCCAACAAGAGGGATTAGGCTACCCACTTTAATCTTATTCTGAGTAATAAGCAATCTTATAGCAAAAAGATTGAGCAGCCATTGACCACTCCATCTTCATAAAGGTTAGAAAGAATAGCTCACTCCGTAATTTTGGGGATTTAACAAATTCCTATTTCTTCTTGATTAATAATATTATCTTCGCTTCGTGCAAAGAAAATAGAGGATCAACTCTTTTTATTGTTCAACCGATCATGATTCATTAACTAACCAATCATGATTCATTAATCAACCGATCATGATTCATTGATTAACCGATCATGACAGGTTTTGCGACACAGATAATAGAACGTTTAATGTACAAGAAACAGATGCAGGTGATGAATCATTTAATGCAAAACTAAAATCTTTCAGGGCTACATTAAGAGGAGTTGATGATGTAAAGTCTTACTTATTAATGGTTACTAAACTGTATGCTTAATTTCTTTAACCCACAAGAATAGTAACTGAGTCCTTTTTCCAGCATATTGGTAGAAGTTCTCTTATGTATTTTTTTATGTATAGGTAATTTTTCTAAGTACATCGGCATCCAATCTTTTGGGCCAACGATAAAAGCCGATGGCAGAGACAAAAAGAAAGGCGTTGAAAATCAACGCCTTATTAATCAATAGTGATATATGTTAATCAGTAGTAATCAGCAATCATTTTCCGATAC
>NZ_BAJR01000018.1 GCF_000613805.1 Phocaeicola paurosaccharolyticus JCM 15092
TTGTCACAGATTAATGAATGTGATATTGTCATACAAACATTCTTGGATGAATATCAATCTATTATCGATAGCTTCGATCTTTCTACTTTACATAGGTATAAAAGAAAGAAGAATTCACGTTCTAAAAATGCTCCAAAATTTGATGTTGAACAGTATGCTTATTGCCTGTGGGGAGTAAATGTTTTTAATATCCCAGGCTTGAAGGACAGTGCAGTAATGCAACTGTTAGGTGAACTCGGGCATGATTTCGTAGAAAAATTTGAAACAGCTGAAAATTTTTGTAGTTGGTGTAATCTCGTTCCAAATAATAAAATATCCGGAGGAAAAATATTATCAAGTAAGCTGCCAAAGAGAAAAAATCCTGTTGGCCAAATATTTAGAATTGCAGCTTCGCCTTTATCACGTGACAAGGGTGAAATGGGAAATTATTATAGACGAATGAAAGCGAAAAGTGGAGGTATACAAGCAAATGTTGCGACTGCACATAAGATTGCAAAAATATTCTTTACTATCGTAAAAAAGAAGATAGAATATGATCCTTGCAAAGTTGGAATAGACGAAAAGGAATTAATTAAAATCAAAATGGCCAGATTAGAGAATTCTTTAGAAAAGCTGAATAGGAAACTTGCGGAAGCTAGTTAAAAAAATATAACATATTTCTGAATGTATCTGATTATTCATTTGTTATAAAACTGTTCTATGGAAGAATTATATTGATAGATTACCTGTCAGCTGTAAACTGCTCGGTGAACTCTATGGGTAGATGGTGAACTTCTGGAACGGCAATACCGTAATAATCTTAGTGGTTATCTGAGATGGGATCAGCTTCCACATGCAGAAGACTATTTATTGTTTGAAAAGAACATTGGAGCCTATGTCTGCATTGACGAAGTTGCCCTTTCACGAGGTGAGCTCTATACTATCCTTACCAATAAGGAGGGGCATGGCAGAAAAGGAAGTCTTATTGCTATAATAATAAGGAACAGATGTTCGTACTATTAGTTCTGTACTTCTGAAACTTCCACGACGACGTAGATACCAAGTACGAGAGATTACACTTGATATGGCTCCCAACATGGAACAGATTGCACGAACATGTTTCCCTGCCGCTAAAAGAGTAACTGACCGTTTTCATGTACAGAAACTGGCATATGAAGCCGTTCAGGAAATGCGTGTGAAAGCGCGTTGGGAAGCCTTGGATGAAGAATCAATACAGATAGCTCATGCCAAAGCATGTGGCAGAATGTATCATGCACCAATGTTCTCCAATGGGGATACGAGAAAACAGTTACTGGCAAGAAGTATTTATCTGCTTTACAAGAAAGAATCACTATGGACAAAGTCACAAAGAGAGAGAGCAGATATACTGTTTAAAGAGTACCCCGATATAAAGAAAGCCTATTATCTGGCCATGAGATTAGGCTTGATATATCATCAATGTAAATTTAAGGATGCCGCTCTTACAAGACTTGCAAGATGGTATGATGAAGTGGATAAATCAGGATTCCTTGCATTTGGGAGAGTGGCAAGATCTATTCAAACGCACTATCTTAATATCATCAACTTCCTTGATAAAAGATCTACAAATGCCGCGGCTGAGTCTTTCAGTGCTAAAATTAAAGCATTTAGAGCACAATTTAGGGGAGTTAAAGATAAAGCATTCTTTCTATACAGAATTAGTATGTTATATGCATAAAAAAATGAATCCCTCAACTTTTTACGTTGATCCGATTAGATTAAGCTGAAGCCTTCTTAGTAGAAAAAAGAAGAGGAGTTCGTATGAACTCCTCTTCTTGGTGATCCGCTTGGGGCTCGAACCCAAGACCCCAACATTAAAAGTGTTGTGCTCTACCTGCTGAGCTAGCGAATCATTTAATAATGCTATTCCTCTGAATTGCGAGTGCAAAAGTAGAGGCTTTTTTCGAATTATGCAAGTCTTATAGCGACTTTTTGCATTTATATTTCCAATAAAATTCTATTCTCACTAATTCTCAGAGGGTTGGTCGTTTGAATATTCTTCCTCTTTTCTTTTAATATATCTCTGATAATAGGAAAGCATTAGGCTTGTACATGGCAAAGCAATAATCATTCCCACTATTCCCATGAGAGAACCCCATACAGATAGTGATAAAAGTATGATAGCCGGATTAAGACCAGTAATCTTTCCCATAACTTTAGGTACTATTATAACATCTTGAATTATCTGTACAACGCAGAATACCACTATTACTCCAAGCATAATTATCCAGAAGCTCTCACCTGTATCTGCTGCCTTGAGTATGGCAAGTACAGTCATAGGAAGGAATCCCAGCAGTTGCAGATATGGGACCATGTTAAGTAACCCAATAAATAGTCCAAGTCCTATTGCAAGAGGAAAATCAATAATCAAGAAACCTATGCAGAACAGAATACCGACACAGAAAGCTACAATAGCCTGCCCTCTGAAATACCTGTTCATACCATTCTTTATATCGTTCACAACTTCTACAGTCTTATCTCTGTATTTCGAAGGAACCAGCGATACCCATCCTTCAGAAATCTCTTCATAATCTAGCAAGATAAAAAACGTGTATATAATGATAAAGAATATACTAACAATCCCCATAACTATGCTGAATGACTCAGATAATATCATCCATACTTTAGGAGCGATCTCTTTAATGGTTTCACTGAAGTTCTCTCCATTAAGAGCATTAAGGATGTACTCCATATTTATGTGTTCTGTAATAAATTTCTCTATTCCAGCCGGTATTGCAGATTGCTTGTTGCCTTCCGATATATAGCTTGCTATTAAATCCTTAAACCTGTAGAACTCATCAACTATAGATGGGACAATAAGATATGATAGTCCAGTGATAGCAGCAATAATAAATATGAAAACAGCAATGATGGATAGTACACGATTTTTAAATCTCAACTTGTGTTGAACAAAGTTTACGCAAGGGTACATCATGTACGCAATCAGCCATGCAATAAAGAATGGAAGGAGAACACTGCTTAGAATATCTATAATATATAATATTCCAACAATTATTATGGTAGTTAGTATGCCCCTGATAAAACTGTCAAAAGTGATCTTCTTCTGCATGTTGATAAGTATTATATTTTTTCTTCTTCCTCTAGACTTTTCATAAAGCATCTGCGGCAGAGAGGTTCATAGGTATCTTTCTCTCCTAATAACACTCTTTTCTCGCTTTTTGTTATTCTATGTGATGCGTATGCCAAGTTTCCACATTTCACGCAAATAGCATGAACTTTAGTAACCTCGTCGGCTATGGCACAAAGAGCAGGAATAGGGCCGAAAGGAATTCGTTTGAAGTCCATATCAAGACCGGCTATAATAACTCTCACTCCATTATCTGCAAGTTGGTTGCATATATCTACAAGTCCATCGTCGAAGAACTGTGCTTCGTCAATTCCTACCACATCAATATTTGATGAGAATAGAAGTATGCTGGCAGATGAATCAACAGGTGTTGATTGTATAGCGTTGTGATCATGCGATACTACCTCTTCATCAGAATATCTTGTATCTAATGCTGGCTTAAAGATTTCAACTTTCTGTTTAGCGAAGTTAGCTCGTTTAAGTCTTCTTATAAGTTCTTCGGTCTTGCCAGAGAACATTGAGCCGCATATAACTTCTATTCTACCTCTTCTACGTGTCTCTTGTATATTATCTTCAGAAAAAATTGCCATTTGTGTAAAAAATAGTTCTTATTCATGCAAAAATAGTATTTGTAAGGAAAAAAACCTCTGTTGTCTCTCTTTTTATTGATTATATTGAAAGATAAAGATACAACATCTGTTAAAAACTATGTATAGATAGTACTCTAATACAAAAACTTTTTAACTTTGCCCGATACTAACTCAATAAAAAGCATTATGGGGAAACTGTATGTCGTTCCTACTCCAGTTGGAAATCTCGAAGATATGACATTCAGAGCTATTCGTATATTGAAGGAAGCAGATCTGATACTTGCTGAAGATACTCGTACTTCGGGCATACTTCTTAAGCATTATGAGATAAAGAATGCTTTACAATCACATCATAAATTTAATGAACATAAGACTGTCTCTTCTATTGTAAATAGAATTGAAGGTGGAGAGACTGTTGCTTTAATATCTGATGCAGGAACTCCTGCTATTTCTGATCCGGGTTTTCTCTTGGTTCGTGAATGCGTAAGAAACGGCATTGAGGTACAATGTCTTCCAGGTGCAACAGCTTTTGTCCCTGCATTAGTTGCTTCAGGTTTGCCAAACGAGAAATTCTGTTTCGAAGGTTTTCTGCCTCAGAAGAAAGGACGAGTTACACGTCTAACTCAGTTACAGGAAGAGACGAGAACAATGATTTTCTATGAATCACCATATAGATTACTTAAAACCCTTACTCAGTTTGCCGAGTTTTTTGGCAGTGAAAGATCTTTATCTGTCTGCAGGGAAATTTCAAAAATCCATGAAGAGAGTGTAAGAGGAACATTGGCTGAAGTTATAGCTCATTTCACAGAAACTGAGCCAAAAGGAGAGATTGTAATTATATTAGGTGGAAAAGAAAAATAATTAACAACTCTAATTATAAAAGAAAATGAAAAAGTTATTGTTTTTATCATTATGTGTTGCCATGTTGGCATCATGTAATAATGGAGCTAAACAGGATCCTTTGAAAGCACAGAATGACTCTTTGTTAGTAGAACTTTCCAATCGTGATGCTGAACTTGACGAGATAATGCTCATTTAATGAGATACAAGAAGGATTCCAGCAAATTAATGAAGCTGAAAATCGTGTAGACTTACAAAAAGGCTCTGTACAGGAGAATAGCTCGAATGCAGCTAAGATAAAAGAAGATATTCGTTTTATCAGTGAGAGAATGCAGGCTAACCGCGAGCAGATTGCTAAATTGGAGAAACAACTTAAGAACTCAAGTTACAACTCTGCACAGTTGAAGAAGGCTATTGCAAATCTAACTAGCGAACTTCAGGCTAAACAGCAGCAGATTGAGACTCTTCAAGCAGAACTTGCTTCAAAGAATATCCGTATTGCAGAACTTGATGATGCTGTAGCAGGATTAAATCAGGATGTAGACGACCTTTCATCACAGAATGAAGCTAAGGCAGCAACACTGTCAAGCCAAGACAAAGCTCTCAATACAGCATGGTTTGTATTCGGAACAAAATCTGAGTTGAAAGATCAGAAGATTCTTCAGAAAGGTGATGTTCTCAAGAACTCTAATTTCAATAAAGATTACTTTACTCAGATAGATATCCGTACTGATAAAGAGATTAAACTCTATTCAAGCAAAGCTGAACTTCTTACTACTCATCCAGCCGGTTCATACGAACTTGTTAAAGATGCAAAAGAGCAGTTGGTTTTGAAGATTACTAATCCAAATCAGTTCTGGAGTGTATCTAGATATCTTGTTATTCAGGTAAGATAAGAAGATTACTAATATAAATTTAAGGACTGTATCTGAATAAGTACAGTCCTTTTTTATTATAAGCATAATAACAAAACAATAATAATGTATAAGAGTATATTTATAGACCTTGATGATACAGTGTGGGCTTTTTCTGATAATTCCCATGATACATTTAAGCAGATGTACGACAAGTTTGATTACAGTCGCTTTTTCTCATCTTTTAATCATTTCTATTCACTATATAGCGAACGTAACCGAGAACTTTGGGTGGATTATGGACAAGGCAAGATTACTAAGGATGAGTTAAACAAAGAGAGGTTCAGTCATCCGTTAAGAGTTGTTGGAGTTGATGATGATAATTTACCTGCCATGTTTAGCAAATCTTTCTTTGAGGAAATTGCCTTGAAGGATAAGTTGATGCCAAATTGTAGGGAGGCTCTTGAGTACCTTTATACAAAATATGACCTATATATATTATCAAATGGCTTTCATGGTCTGCAGCAGAAAAAGATAGACTCATCCGGAGTCTCAAAATATTTCAAGAAAATTATATTATCTGAAGATGCCGGAGTTCATAAGCCATATAAGGAAATTTTTGATTATGCTCTTGCTCAAACAGACTCTCAGGCAGAAACTTCAATTATGATAGGAGATAGTTGGGAAAATGATATTCTGGGAGCGCATGATGCGGGATTGAGCCAAGGGTTTTACAACATCAATTCAAGTGTGAATATGAGTTTCAACCCTACATTTATATTTCATGACTGGCTAGAAATTTCCGATTTCTTATAATTTTTTTAAAGAATAATTCCAATTTTACATTTTATTTTATAGATCGTAACATTGCTTTATTTTATATTTCTTTATTTATTTTATGACAAAAGTAATAAAAAAGGCGATAAATATGCAGAAAATGATATTGTTTATGATAATTTTATATTAAAACGTATTAAAATGTAAAAAATATTAATATCTTTGCGACTTGTTATTGTAATTAAAATATATTAATTAAGTCTTAAACTTTAAGAGAGAATTTATGAAAAGAAAATTAATGCTATTATTAACCTTACTTGTAATGAGTATAGGTTGGGCAACAGCACAAACATCCAAAGTCTCTGGTGTAGTTACAGCAGAGGAAGATGGTTTGCCCGTAGTAGGTGCCTCTGTTCTTGTGAAAGGTACGACTGTTGGTACTGTCACAGATATTGATGGTAAGTTTAACCTAACAAATGTCCCTAGTTCTGCAAAAACTTTAGTTGTTTCATACATTGGTATGAAAAGCCAAGAATTAGCAATCAAACAAAATATGTCAATTGTTTTGAAGGGAGATGCTGCAGTTCTTGAAGAAGTAGTTGTAACAGGATATGGAGTTACAAAGAAAGCAGCCTTTACAGGTGCAGCAACAACAGTTGCTACAGATAAGATTATTAACAAAACAGATGCCAACCCAATTAAAGCTTTGGAAGGTACTGTTGCTGGTTTGCAGTTGAATGTTGCATCAGGACAACCTGGAGCTCCTGCTAATATCTTTATTCGTGGACGTAACTCTATAAATTCAGGAACTCAGCCTCTATACATTGTTGATGGAGTACCTTATAACTCTGCAACAGTAGGTGTACGTTCTGATGAAGGACAAGAAACCAGCCCATTGGCAAACTTGAATGCAAATGACATTGAGAGTATGACTGTCCTAAAGGATGCTACTGCAACATCTATTTATGGTGCTCGTGCAGCTAATGGTGTTATTGTAATTACTACTAAAAAAGGTAAATCAGGAAAAACTAAGGTTAATTTCTCTGCTAAAGTCGGAGTTCAGATGATGCCTGCACATAAGCAATATGACTATTCTCCTGTTAGTGCTGATAAGTATAAAGAGATGTGGCTTGAAGCAATGAAGAATGAAGTAAGTGTTTACGGTGATGATAGTACTGTAAAATACTATATGGATGGTCTTGGATTGAACTATGATGAAGCAGGATATACCGAATTTTTAAATTGGGGTATTGGTAACACAAGTCCTGAAGGAACTGCAACAAACTGGTTGGATGAAGTAACTAGAAATGGTTTGACTCAAGAATATTCTTTAGATATACAGGGTGGTAGTAACGATCCACGTGGAGCTAAATATTTCTTATCTTTGAACTACTTAAATGATAAAGCTATTGTCAACGGTAAGGATTTGAAACGTTATTCATTCCGCTATAATTTTGACCAAGCTCCATCTAAATCTGTAAAATACGGATTTAATACAAACTTTGTTTATTCTGAAACAAATATGGGTTCAGGTGGTGGATATTTCACTGATCCAATCACTCAAGCATTTATGCAAAGTCCAATCACATCAGTTAAAAACACAGATGGTAGTTGGAACTTTGCTACTGTAAATGGATACAATCCAGTTGCTATTCGTAGTGAATTAGGTGATCAGAGTTTAGCAAAACAGTATCGTATATTGTTGTCACCTTATGTACAAATTAATTTTACTCCTGAGCTGTACTTTATGAGCCGTGGAGGTGCTGACATCTATCTAGTTGACGAATTTGGATTCTGGTCTTTCTTGCAGCCACAGGGCTCTGATATGAGAGGTATGGGTGAAAATAATAATACAACTCGTACATTATTGTCAATAACTAATACATTAAATTATATAAAGACATTTAATGAGAAACATAACATAAATGTTTTATTAGGACAAGAAGCACAATATACTTATTTGAAGGAAGCATATCTTTCTGGTTCAAATTATCCTGTTGATTACTTACCTCAGGTATCTAACACAGCTGTTCCAGGTAGCGCTTCTACAAGAATTAATCGCGTAGCATTAGCTTCTTTCTTTGCAAATGCAGAATATGATTATAATAGTAAGTATTATGCATCAGCAAGTTTCCGTATGGATGGTTCTTCTCGTTTTGGTAAGAATAACCGTTGGGCTCCATTCTTCTCTGTAGGTGCTAAATATCGTATTTCTGATGAGGCATTTTTGAAAGATAATGCAACATGGTTGAATAACTTGACATTACGTGCTTCTTATGGTACATCTGGTAACTCTGAAGTAGGAGCATCATGGTATGCATCTCGTGATCTATTTGGATTTGGCTATAACTACAATGGCATCCCAGGTATGGCACATGAGCAATTCGGTAATGAAGATCTTAAGTGGGAAAGAACTCAGAAATTTAATTTTGGTATAGATATAACATTCTTGGATCGTTTTACTGTTGAAATGGATTATTATAATCACCGTACTACAGATATGGTGTTTGCTGTACCTACATCTTTTGTTACTGGTCTAGATTCTTATTATAAGAATATCGGTGAATTAAAGAATACCGGTTTTGAAGCTACTTTAACAGCTCAAATTATTAACACAAAAGATTTATCATGGAATGTAACACTTGTTGGTTCTCATAATAAGAATAAGGTTGTTAAATTGAGCACAGATAACCCTATTGAAACTACTTATCAAATAACTGAAGTTGGCAAACCTTTATATCAATTCAAGATGAAAGAGTTTGCTGGAGTTGACCCTCAAACAGGTAATCCTACTTGGTACTTGAATGAGACAGGAGATGAAACAACTACTAATTATAATAAGGCTACTAAACGTTATTTAGGAAGTGCTAACCCTGATTTCCTCGGTTCTTTAAGTAGTACATTGAACTATAAGGGATTTGATGTATCATTCCAGATGAATTATTCTTTAGGAGGAAAAATATACGGTAATAACTTACGTTATGACGAACAGATTGGTGGATCATTTGGTGAAAACTTTACAGAATATGTTTATAAAAACAGATGGCAGAAACCTGGTGATATAACAGATGTTCCTAAATTGACAGCATTTGGTTCTTCAAACAAGGCATCAAGCCAATTCTTGATGGATGGTGATTATTTAAAGATTCGTTCATTGACCGTGGGATATACATTACCTACAAGTTGGACTGAAAAGGCATTCATTAGCCGTTTAAGACTATATGTACAAGCTGATAATATTTACACATTTGGTGCAAGTAACTATCGTGGTTTCGATCCATCGGGTATTGGAGCTAACGGAGTACAATGGTGGAACTTCCCAAGCCCAAGAAATATAGTTTTTGGTGCTAATGTTAGTTTTTAATTTAAACTTATAAAAGAATAAGACAATGAAAAAAATATTTAAATATGCACTTACAGCTACATTGATAATAGGTTTAAGTTCTTGTAACTCTTATTTTGATGTAGATTTAGAGCAAAACATTCCTTCAGAAAATGCATACAAAAGTGCACAGGATGTACAAAATGGTATGATTGGAGCATATTATGCTTTAGGAACTTATCGTTTTTATGGAAGAAATGTATTAGCTATAGGTGATATGGCTTCTGATGTTGCTTCTGCTGACGCTTCATCTGGTCATTATGTATCAATTAATCAATATACTATTAGTGATACAGAGGGAGATATATTAGATACATGGGACTATGGTTATAAATTGATTGATAGATGTGTACGTACTATACAAGGTGCTGAAGCTATTGAGAGTAAAGCTACCGAATTAAAATTAAGTGGGTCTGATCTTAATAAAATTAAGTCTTGCAAATCACAATGTTATGCATTGAGAGCTTTAACTACTTTTACAATGACTAACCTTTGGGGACTTCCATACCAACCAGGTAAAACAAATAGCCAATTGGGTATATGTTTATTAGATAAAACTCCTCTAGAAGCATTCAAAAAAATTGAACGTTCTACAGTAGAACAGTGCTACAGTCAGGTATTATCTGATATTAAATTAGCTAAAGACTTTTATAATGGTGAAGATATCATGAATGGCTCACCACAATTCTATTTTAATGAAGCTGCTATTTATGCATTAGAGGCACGTGTAAATCTTTATATGGGTAAATATAAGGAAGCTGAAGCCGCTGCAAAGAAAGCTATAGATTTAAGAGCTTCTGGAGATGTATCTAATGAGATGTATGTTAACATGTGGAATTCTACATCAATAACTAATGAAGACATACTTACTATTGCAAAATCTGATGATGATAATTTATCAGCAAATGCGTTAAATACATTGTATGGTTCATATGGTGGTACTATTGCAAAAACTGCTACTTCTTTATTTAAAAGCACTGATTCACGTAAAGCAATTTTAGATATTAAAGCTTATAAATTCTGCGGAACATCTACTTCTCAAGCTACAAGTAATATTCCTGTATTCCGTAAATCTGAGATGTATTTGATTATTGCTGAATGTGAAGCTCGTTTGGCAGATGGTACTTTGGAGAATGCTCAGAATGCACTACTTTATACTGCAAAAAGAGATGCTAGTATTAAAACTATTGCAGATCTTCCTCAGACTAAAGCTGAATTGCTTACTTTCATAGCTAAAGAAAGAGTTCGTGAATTGTTCCAGGAAGGACACAGATGGTTTGACATTCGTAGAACCGGCGAAGTAATCTCTACTGCTAATTATTCTAAGTTTGATGCTTCTAAGTTTGTTTATCCTGTTCCAGCTGATGAGATTAATGCAGGTTTCTGCACTCAACAGAATGATGGTTGGGAAGACGCATTGCCACAATAATATTTAACTATAGATGGTTTAGAGAGGATGTGTTATTATAACACATCCTCTTTTTATGTTAATACAAAATGAAATTAACTACGGTGTGTTGTGAAATAAGAAAAATTCTAGAAATGTATAATATATAAGATTCATGATATAATAGTTTAAAAAGGGTGAACATGTTTCACCCTTTTTTTGTTATATTTGTCACATACTTATAGATTAGTTGATAAATGAAAGAATTTGTAATTTCAGAGGCGCAGGTAGAAACTGCAATTTTGGTTGGACTAATTACCCAATCGCAGGATGAACGTAAGACAAGTGAATATCTTGACGAACTGGAGTTCCTGGCTCACACAGCCGGAGCAAATGTTGTGAAGAGATTTACACAAAAGATAGAACCAAATAAGGTAACATATGTAGGAAAGGGTAAACTAGAGGAGATACATAAATATATTGAAGAAGAAGACGAGGCAGAAAGAGAGATTGGTATGGTTATTTTTGATGATGAACTCTCGGCAAAGCAGATACGTAATATAGAGGCAGTACTTAAGGTGAAGATTCTTGACCGTACATCTCTAATACTTGATATCTTTGCAATGCGTGCACAGACTGCCAATGCTAAGACTCAAGTAGAACTTGCCCAATATAAATATATGCTTCCACGTCTTCAAAGATTGTGGACTCACCTTGAAAGACAGGGCGGTGGCTCTGGAAGTGGAAAGGGTGGATCTGTAGGGTTGAGAGGTCCTGGTGAGACACAGCTCGAAATGGACCGCCGTATAATTCTAAACCGTATGTCTTTGCTTAAGGAGAGACTTGCAGAGATTGACAGGCAGAAAATTACACAGCGTAAAAACCGTAGTGAACTTATACGTGTAGCACTTGTAGGTTATACTAATGTTGGAAAGTCTACTTTGATGAATCTCATAGCAAAAAGTGAGGTTTTTGCTGAGAATAAACTATTCGCTACTCTTGACACTACTGTTAGAAAGGTTATTATAGGCAATCTGCCATTCCTTCTGACAGATACTGTAGGATTTATTCGCAAACTTCCTACAGACCTTGTAGACTCATTTAAATCAACTCTTGACGAGGTACGTGAGGCAGACCTGCTCATTCATGTGGTAGATATCTCACATCCAGATTTTGAAGAGCAGATAAACGTTGTAGAGAAGACTATAGCTGAACTTGGTGCATCCGAGAAACCATCAGTGATTCTTTTCAATAAGATTGATGCATATTCATATATCAAGAAGGATGAAGATGATCTTACACCAAAAACAAAAGAGAATATATCACTTCAAGAGTTGATGAATACATGGATGGCAAAACTTAATGATAACTGTTTCTTCATTTCAGCTAAAGAGAAAACAAACCTTGATGCATTGAAGGATAAATTATACAATAGAATACGTGAACTTCATGTACAGAAATATCCATATAATAACTTCCTGTACCAGACTTATGATGATATTGAGTAAGAGTAATTAAATACTATATTATGAAAACATATCGCTTATTGAGAAAGGATGAGATCGAGATTCTCGAGAAACAATCCTGCACTGCACAAGAGTGGTCAACAATAGAGGTAGATATAAACTTTGACCCAAAGTATATACATAACACACGCTTTTCGGGTGTAGTAAAATTAGGAGTGTTTAAAGAGGAGTTCACCTTAGCAGGTGGTATTCAGAAACACTCCGGTATATCTAATTCGACTCTGCATAATGTTACAATAGGCGATAACTGCTGCATTGAGAATATTAAGAACTATATAGCTAACTATATAATCGGCAACAATACTTTCATTGAAAATGTAGATATAATACTTGTAGATGGAAAGAGCAAGTTCGGCAATGGTACAGAGGTCGCTGTGCTCAATGAGACAGGTGGAAGAGAGGTCTATATACATGACCGTCTTTCAGCTCATCAAGCATACATTATGGCTCTTTACCGCCATCGCCCACAGCTCATATGCCAGATGAAAAGTATTATATTCAAGTATGCTGAAGAGAATGCATCCGATGTGGGAACAATAGGAAATAACGTTACTATAGTAGATGCAGGATATATTAAGAATGTGCGAATAGGTGACTTCTGTAAGATAGAGGGTGCCGGAAGATTGAAAAACGGTAGTATAAACAGTTGTAAGGTAGCCCCGGTGCACATCGGTTACGGAGTTGTATGCGATGACTTTATAATATCTAGTGGTTCAAGCCTTGAAGATGGAACTATGCTTACTCGCTGCTTCATTGGTCAGGCTTGTCACCTTGGGCATACATATTCAGCATCCGATTCACTCTTCTTCAGTAACTGTCAGGAGGAGAATGGAGAGGCTTGCGCAATATTTGCCGGTCCTTTTACTGTTACACATCATAAATCTACTCTGCTCATTGCCGGTATGTTCTCGTTTATGAATGCAGGTTCCGGTTCAAACCAGAGTAACCATATGTATAAGTTAGGTCCGATACACCAAGGAGCTATGGAAAGAGGTGCAAAAACCACTTCAGACTCATATATACTTTGGCCTGCGCGTATAGGAGCTTTCTCACTTGTTATGGGGCGTCATGTAAACCATTCCGATACTTCCAACCTTCCATTCTCTTACCTCATAGAGCAGCAGAATACTACTTATCTGGTACCAGGAGCTAACTTGAGGAGCGTTGGTACTATAAGAGATGCTCAGAAGTGGCCTAAACGTGATGGACGTACCGATCCTAACCGCCTTGATCAGATAAACTATAATCTTTTAAGTCCATATACCATCCAAAAGATGATAAATGGAATGAGTATACTTAAAGATCTTAGAAAAGTGTCTGGTGAGACATCAGATATTTATGCTTATCAGAGTGCAAAGATTAAGAATTCATCGCTTAATAATGGTATTCATTTCTATGAAATGGCTGTTAATAAGTTTTTAGGAAACTCAGTTATTAAACGACTCGAAGGACTTATTCCTGAGGATGATTCGTCAATAAGAGAGAGACTTCAACCGGATACTGAGATTGGAAAAGGTGAATGGTAGATATATCTGGTCTTATAGCCCCAAAGAGTGAGATTGAGAGACTGATGAATGACATTGAAAGTGGAGAGCTGACTAATGTGGATCAGATTCATGATCGTTTTGCGATTATGCATGCCAACTACTATACTTATGAATGGACTTGGGCATACGAGATGATTCTGGAATACTATAAACTTGATGCATCTAAGCTATCTGCAAAAGATATTATTCATATTGTAAATGAATGGATGAATGCTGTCGTATCTCTCGACAATATGGTCTATGCAGATGCTAAGAAGGAATTCTCTCTCTCGGCAATGACCGGATTTGGTGCAGATGGTAACCGTAAGGAGCAGGAGCAGGATTTTGAACAGGTTAGAGGTGCTTTCGAAAGTAATACCTTTGTTACTGCCGTTCTTCAGCATATTGAGGTGAAGACTGAACTTGGAAATGAACTGATATCTCGTCTGAATAATATAATCTAGTTCTCTATTAGAAGAGATAGAGGAATATCTATTAAATAAGCTCTTTTTCTATTCATCACGAAGTATATTTTTCAATGATTAATAGAAGAAGAGCTTCTCTTATATCTGATTTATTATCCAAAGGCATAAAACAATTATCCAAAGCCTTTGGACAAATATCCTAAGGCTTTGGATAAGTAAATTAAGAGATAATATCTGTTATTTATTTTACTATTGGTAGAATTACTCTCGAAGCAGCTCCTTTTTGGTGGAATATCTCTATATTCTGCTTCATCATAAAATCTTCAATACTACAATTGTATGTATCAATGAACTTCTGTGGGTTACGGTCAATAATAGGGAACCATGAACTTTGAATCTGTACCATTATACGATGTCCTGGAAGAAAAGTGTGAGCTACATCATAAAGAGTGTAGTTTACATCGGTTACCTTGCCCGGCTTGAATGGTTTAGGATTATCGAAACCTTCACGAAAGCGTCCTCTGAATAGTTCACCTCGTACCATAAGCTGATATCCGCTCATAGGGTAGCTTATATTGTATCTATCCTTGATTTCATTGTTATAGTCGAAGTTTTCAGAGAAAACATCTATAACCTTTACCATAAAATCGGCATCAGTTCCCTCAATGGCAACTTTAAGCTCGACTTCTATTGGTCCACCTAATCTGAGAGTATCTTTCAGTGGCTCGCTTACAAATGTCAGCACATCTGGACGAGAAGAAGCGAATCTCTGGTCGTCTACCATGAACTCTTTCGTACGATATGTGGTAGGGTTTGCTGTGTATGGCACAGGATGTCCCATGTCAGATATATACTTGCTTGAAGAGGATTTATCCTGTGGCATATCTGTAGAGACAGAGCCATTGCCATGCAGATATAGTGGAGTAGGAATCATTCCTGTCAAAGGCCATTGATTGGATGCTCTCCAACGATTATCTCCCGAGAAGAATACACTGACATTATTTTGAGGCTTCTCTCCCTTACCCTCAAGATAGTATCTGAAGAAAGGATACTCAATGTTATCCTGATAATCCTTTGAAGAATCATTCCCAAAGTAGATATTTCCAAATGCTTGAAAATCTCTTCTAGTCCATGCTCCATGCCACCAAGGCCCAAATGCAAGATAAAGTTCGGTATACGGTGACTGTTTCTTTATTGCTTTATATGTTTCCCATGCTCCGTAGCAATCCTCTGAGTCGAAAAGACCTCCTGTTACAAGTATGGCAGGTTTAAGGTTGTAGCAAGCCTGGCGTACATCGCGCTCTTTCCAGAACTGGTCTAAGTTTGGATGATTCTTGATATTATTCCACATTGTCTCCGTACTATCGTTAACCATAGAGTCTATATCCTTAAAGGTACCGACTTTCAGGAAGTCT
Source organism: Phocaeicola paurosaccharolyticus JCM 15092 (assembly GCF_000613805.1). Classification (GTDB taxonomy): domain Bacteria; phylum Bacteroidota; class Bacteroidia; order Bacteroidales; family Bacteroidaceae; genus Phocaeicola; species Phocaeicola paurosaccharolyticus. The sequence goes on from NZ_BAJR01000018.1 coordinate 15,829, forward strand.
GTGTATACATCATTTTTTACTATATTGCTTATCACTCCACGTCCCATGTTTTTACCTTCTAGTCGTGGCAGGAAGTTTGTTGTCTGAAGTAGTGTGAAAGCACCGTTGTGATGGCGATCGTCTCCACGGAACCAATCGGTTACAGGAGCCTGTGGTGATACAGCTTTCAGTGCAGGATGGTTGCATGATGCACTCATCGTTGCATAGAACCCGTCATAGCTTATGCCCCATGTTCCAACTCTCTGATTACTGTGGGTGTTGTGTATAAGCCACTCTATAGTATCATAAGTATCCGTTGCTTCATCAATATCTTTGTTACTTTTCTTCTCTTTTAGAAGAGGACGTATCTGAACAAATTCTCCTTCGCTCTTATTGCGCCCACGCACATCTTGGAAGACTATTATATAGTTATTCTCGATATAGTTATTCAGAGAGCCATAAAAACCGCGGTCAAATCCATCACCATAAGGGGAGCATGAATATGGAGTGCGCATCATTAAGGTTGGGTGTTTCTCTGAGTTATCTTTAGGTTCATAAATGGCAGTATATAGTTTCTTACCGTCACGCATCTTTATCATAACCTCTCTTTTGGAATATATCTTTCTCAGGCTATCGGTTATGCTGTCACCCGAAGAGAGTCTTATTGCCTGTAAAGATGTGCTATTAAGAAAACAGATAAGTGATAAAATTAGATAAAGTAGCTTTGGAGTTCTTTTCATTCTCGTTAAATTATGATTAAAAAATAGTAGCTGCAAAGGTAGCCACTTTCCTAAAGTTTTTAAACCTCATTAAGGAAAAATTTCAATAATAGTTGTTACCTTTGTCACATAAATATGTAACAATTTAACTAATAATATAAATTTATGGCAACACCTGATTTTCATTATCAACCTATGTTCGATTTGGGACCTGATAAGACAGAATATTATCTTCTAACTAAAGATTATGTATCTGTTGGAGAATTTGAGGGACAACCAATACTTAAGGTTGCAAAAGATGGACTGACAGCAATGGCAAATGCTGCTTTTCGTGACGTATCTTTCTTGCTTCGTCGTTCACACAACGAACAGGTAGCAAAGATCCTTTCTGACCCTGAAGCTAGTGATAACGATAGATATGTAGCTCTTACTTTCTTGCATAATGCTGAAGTATCTGCAAAAGGAAAACTTCCTCTTTGCCAGGATACAGGTACAGCAATTATTCATGGAGAAAAGGGACAGCATGTTTGGACTGGATATTGCGATGAAGAGGCTCTTTCTTTAGGAGTATACAAGACTTATACTGAAGAGAATCTCCGTTATTCACAGAATGCTCCTCTTAATATGTACGATGAGGTTAATACAAGATGTAATCTCCCTGCTCAGATAGATATCGAAGCTACAGAGGGTATGGAGTATAAATTCCTTTGTGTTACTAAGGGTGGTGGTTCTGCAAACAAGACTTATCTCTACCAAGAGACTAAGGCTGTGCTTAATCCTAATACTTTGGTTCCATTCTTGGTTGAAAAGATGAAGAGCCTTGGTACTGCTGCTTGTCCACCTTATCATATAGCATTCGTTATCGGCGGTACATCTGCTGAGAAGAACCTTCTCACTGTGAAACTTGCTTCAACTCACTATTACGATGAACTTCCTACTTCAGGAAATGAATATGGTCGTGCATTCCGCGATGTTGAACTTGAGAAACAAGTGCTTGAAGAGGCTTATAAAATTGGTCTTGGTGCTCAGTTCGGTGGTAAGTATATGGCACACGATGTACGTATAGTACGTCTTCCTCGTCATGGAGCTTCTTGTCCTATCGGTCTTGGAGTATCTTGCTCTGCTGATAGAAATATCAAGTGTAAGATCAATAAAGATGGTATCTGGATTGAGAAGATGGATGATAAACCAGGAGATTTAATACCGGAAGAGTTTAGAAAAGCGGGCGAGGGTGATGCTGTAAAAATCAACCTTAACCAGCCAATGTCTGAAATCCTTAAGGAGCTGACTAAATATCCTGTATCTACTCGTCTCTCTTTGAATGGTACAATCATAGTAGGCCGTGACATTGCTCATGCAAAACTTAAAGAGCGTTTAGATCGTGGTGAGGATCTTCCTCAATATATCAAGGATCATCCTATATACTATGCAGGTCCTGCTAAAACTCCAGAAGGTATGGCTTGTGGCTCTATGGGCCCAACTACTGCAGGACGTATGGACTCTTATGTTGATTTGTTCCAGTCACATGGGGGTAGCATGATTATGCTTGCTAAGGGTAACCGTAGCCAGCAGGTGACAGATGCTTGCAAGAAATTTGGTGGTTTCTATCTTGGCTCTATCGGTGGTCCGGCAGCTATCCTTGCTCAGAATAACATTAAGAGCATCGAATGTTTGGAATATCCTGAACTTGGTATGGAGGCTATCTGGAAGATTGAAGTTGAAGATTTCCCTGCATTTATCCTTGTAGATGATAAAGGAAATGACTTCTTCAAACAGATTAAGCCACGTTGCGCAGGAAGCTGTGACATTAAAAAGTAATTGTTTATACTATTGCTTTTGAATACAAACTAATAATCATGCAACTTCTTTGTTGCAGAGCAAATAAAATAAAAATGGTTGAACTTCATTTTTGAAGTTCAACCATTTTTTATGAATTTTAAATAATATATATAGTTATCAGTGAACAGAAGAATATCTTAATGGGGAAACTCCTTTTACAATTTTAAATATACTACTAAAATAGTAAGTATCATCAAATCCAAGAAGAAATGTAATCCGGCTTATCTTTGATTACGCATAATCAATAATTTACGTTCCTTTTTGGGGCTATGATCCTATGGAATATAATATCTGAGGATGTGTGCTTTCCTTAATAAATTCATTCAATAGTCTGACTCTATCCGGAAGATGGCATGCACCATGTATATGTCTCTTAAATAAAATTACCCAATAGTCTGGCTCCATATAAGAGGAAAGAAATGGTTTTTTAATTACAATAAAGCCGGACTACTATTGTATATAGTTCTTATTGACAAAACAAATCTTATTATCGGGTTTCGAGATGGCTTAAAAATAAGCAGAGCCTATCTACTGTTTTACTAGTCCTATAGGCTCTCTATTTCATTAATATTTTGCGTTTGCCAGATTCCACATATTTAGGAATGAGCCTTCGTTATATCCACCACCTTGTTGTAATTTATCTTCTCGCTGAGTCGCCAGGCATATGGTAGTCGGCATGTCCGTCGGTGTGATACCATATTATAGGAATACCTGCTTTGGCAAAGCTTCCGTTATCACTACCTCCTACAGGATTATCCCATGAACGGTAGTCAGGTTCCAATTGGAGTCTGTAGGTCTCAATATCTTTCTTAAGCCATTCTCCGAAAATAGGCTTGCTGGCAGTATAGAAATAAACTACATATTTAGGTTTCTGCTCATTTTTGTTTCTTCCAATCATATCGTAGTTAAGATAACCCTTAACCTTGTTAAGCTCAGGATATGTCATAGTGAAGTAACGTGAACCTAATAGTCCTTTCTCTTCGCCATCCCAGAAAGCAAATATCACAGTTCTTTCAGGTTGTACATCTGTTGCCAGGAAAGCTCTTGCAACCTGCAGCACGGCAGATACTCCCGACGCATTATCATCAGCGCCATTGTATATCTTGTCGCCTTCAAGATGCTTATCCATTCCGAGGTGATCGTAATGAGCACCGATAATTATAATCTCATTAGAATTTTTACCATCTATCTTGGCAAGAATATTACGCATTGAAAGTTTCTGGTGTACATCTTCCTTAAGTATAGCAATAGAGTCAGGATGAATTTGGTATTGTCCTTTTTTCTGTCTCTCTGCGCGGTAAGCATCGAAAGGTTGATCATAGTCGTTGAAAAGAGGTCTCAGCCCCATCTGTTTAAGAATTGAGATGATATAATCGCCAGCTATCTTTCCACCATTTTCAGAAGCTTCGCGTCCTTGAAGTTGATCAGAAGCAAGAAAACCAATATGAGCCTCGGCTGTAGCACGGTTAATACTCTCAACACCTTTTTTCTCAGGCAGGCTCTTCTTAGGTGTTGCTGCATGTGTAATAACAGAGAAAGCCGTCATAAAAAATATAGCAGCAATAAAATAATATCTCATAATAAAATATGGTTTATTAATAAGCAGCCCTATATTTCCCCTCTTCCTTATCTTCCAACATGTTCAGGTAGGAGTTATATCTGGACTGGCTTATGTAGTTATCTTCTACAGCTTTGATGACAGCACATCCCGGTTCATGCCTGTGTGTACAGTTACCATACTTGCAGTCAACTGAAAATTTGAATATCTCTTTGAAATAGTGACTCATCTCTTCCTCATCCATATCAAAAGAGCCGAATCCTTTTATTCCCGGAGTATCTATTATATATCCTTCGCCATCAACAGGGAACATCTCTGAGTATGTAGTGGTATGCATACCTTTGTTGTGCATGACAGATATCTCTCTAGTCTTTTGCGATTCTTCAGGGAGCATGGCATTAATAAGGGTAGACTTTCCTACTCCGGAGTTGCCGGATAGGAGAGTGACTTTTCCATTAAGTTCTCTATTAATCTCATCAAGACCTATGTTCTCTTTTGCAGATATCTTGAAACATTCGTAGCCGATATTTGTGTATAGATTGATGAGGGCATCCATATAGTTCACCTCCTCTTGAGAGTATCTGTCAACTTTATTGAATATAAGCTTTACAGGCACCCTGTATGCTTCGGCAGAAGCGAGGAAACGGTCTATGAAGGTAGTTGAAGTCTCTGGGTAGTTTACAGTGACTATGAGCATACACTGGTCGAGGTTTGCAGCAAGTATATGCGACTGTTTGGAAAGATTTGAGGCGCGGCGTACAATATAGTTTTTCCTATCTTCAATTTCAGTAATGAAAGCGGCATTGTCATTGTTGTCAACAATCTGGACGTAATCGCCCACTACCACAGGATTAGTACTTTTGATACCTTTGAGTCGGAAGTTTCCTTTGATTTTACACTCAACATATCTTCCATCGTCGGTCTTTACAAGATACCAGCTTCCGGTGTTTTTTATAACAAGTCCTCTCATCTATTGTATTTCGCGCCTCAAATTATTATACTGTCATAATTTCTTTATCTTTCTCAGCAAGCAAATCATCAATCTTCTTGATGTACTTGTCGTGAACTTTCTGAAGTTTTTCTTCACCGTTCTTCTGCTCATCTTCAGGCATGCCGTCTTTTACAGCTTTCTTAAGGATGTCGATAGCATCGCGGCGAGCATTGCGCACACTTACTTTAGCAGTTTCACCTTCGCTCTTGCACTGTTTAGCAAGTTGTTTACGTCTTTCTTCTGTCAGAGGAGGAATACCTATTCTGATAATCTCTCCATTGTTTTCAGGCGTGATGCCAAGATCGGAATCGATGATAGCTTTTTCGATAGCGCGAAACATATTTTTATCCCAAGGCTTGATAGCGATACTTCTAGCATCGGGTGTAGATACAGCGGCTACGTTGTTGATAGGAACCATACTTCCGTATGAATCAACGCGGATTCCGTCGATAAGGCGTGTGCTGGCTTTTCCTGCACGGATATGAGCCAATGATTCTTCAAGATACATAATGGCCATGTCCATTTTTTCTTGAGCCTCTTCAAGGCAAGTCTTAACGTCTGTCATATAATTATATTATTTAGTATGAGCTTTATTTATACGAATCGAATTGTAGAAACAAAAGTAAAACAATTTTTGATTATCTGCAATATAGAGCTTTGTCGATTATTATACTAATGCTTTACCTTTTTTTATTTGATGCTGTTGTAAAAGTTGTAAATTTGTAGTGGTAGAAAGATTTAAAAGAATGATTACACTATATCTTGTCCGACATGGACAAACAAAAGAGAATTTAGAGAGGATATTTCAAGGGCATCTTCCTGGTACATTGACTGAGGAGGGTATTGAACAGGCTAAGCAATTGCGTGAAGAGTTGAAAGATATTAAATTCGATTCTATAATATGCAGCGACTTGCAAAGGGCTGTAGATACTGTTGATATTCTATTAGATGGAGAAGAGGTTGAATATTACCGCACTGAACTTCTAAGAGAGGTAAACTGGGGAAGTTGGACTGGCATGCTGATAAAAGATGTTGATATAAAAAATCTTCCATCGGATGTTGAGACACAAGAGATGCTTTATGAACGTGCCGGGGATTTTGTGAAGTACCTTAAGAAGAACTATGACGGCACTATCCTGGCAGTAGGACATGGACTTATAAATCGTGCCATTCAGGCAAACATTCAAGATATACCGCTTAGCAATATACGTACTATAGAGAGGGTAAGTAATTGCGAAGTCCGCAAGTTTATTATTAGATAGAAAAAGATCCATACTTAATTTGAACTGACCCCCAAAAGTTTTTGTCTAACTTTTGGGGGTCAGTTCATCCTTTTCTTATTAGTTGTGTACAAAAGTACCTATGTTTTCTTCGTTGATCACTTTCTTCAAGTTACCTACTGTATCCATATCGAATACTATAATAGGAAGATTGTTCTCCTTACACATACATGTAGCTGTGAGATCCATCACTTTTAGTCCTCTACTTAGTACTTCATCGTAAGTTATATCATCGAATTTTGTAGCAGTGGGGTCTTTCTCAGGATCGGCAGTATAAATACCATCAACTCGTGTTCCCTTTAACATTACATCTGCTTCAATCTCTATACCTCTAAGTGAAGAGCCTGTATCAGTAGTAAAAAATGGGTTACCTGTACCTGCAGATAATATGGCAACAGCACCGCTTTCCATTGCTTCAATAGCTTTCCACTTGCTGTAGAACTCACCGATAGGTTCCATTCTTACGGCAGTAAGGACTTTAGTTTTTACCCCTTCAACTTCGAGTGCAGAACTAAGACCAAGACTGTTGATTACTGTAGCCAACATACCCATCTGATCGCCTTTTACTCTGTCAAAACCTTTAGAAGTTCCACTCAGTCCACGGAATATATTACCACCACCTATCACAATTCCAATCTGAACTCCCAGATCGTGTATCTCTTTTATCTGTTTAGCATATTCGCCAAGACGCTTTTCGTCTATACCATATTGCTTTTCGCCCATCAGACTCTCACCGCTGAGCTTCAATAATATTCTTTTGTACTTAGCCATAATGTAGATAACTTTTATATGCTGCAAAAATAAGATATATTTTTATCTCTATCGCCAGATGGGCGGGTAAAATGCATCTTTTATATGATTTATGATAAATGGCTCACTATCTCCGATAACCGAAATTATATCAAATCGTACAGAGTTGTCTATCTGAAACAGACGGATATAAGCATCGGCCGAAGATACTATCCTCTTTATCTTACTGTCGACTACTGAATCCTCAGGGTTACCGAAATTGATATTTCTTCTTGTCTTAACCTCAATGATTACAAGCTCATCTTTATCAAAGGCAATTATATCTAACTCTTTCTTGCCCGATCTCCAGTTACGGTCCTTAATGATATATCCCTCTTTTTCAAGATATCTGCAGGCAACATCTTCGCCTCTATGTCCAAGTTCATTATGTAATGCCATATTATCTTTTTAAGAAGATAAAGATTGTTTTATCTCCATTAGTAACTATTTTTGTGCAACATTATACTAGTCAATTCATAAAGTATAAGTTGTTTTTGGTATAACATACAGATATGCTGAATGAATTTCACTATAAATATATGGATATCAGTAGCTAAAGTTAAATAAAATATGGAAATTCTAAAAAGAGACGATAATTTTTATATGAAGCAGGCACTCATTGAAGCTGAAAAAGCTCAGGAGAGAGGAGAGGTTCCGATAGGTGCTGTGGTTGTGTGCAATGGAAATGTTATTGGAAGAGGTCATAACCTTACTGAGACACTGCATGATGTGACTGCGCATGCTGAGATGCAAGCTATAACAGCTGCTGCAAATTACCTCGGTGCAAAGTATTTAAATAAATGTACTCTTTATGTTACCGTTGAACCGTGTGTGATGTGTGCCGGAGCTATTGGATGGTCTCAGATGGGAAAGGTTGTCTTTGGTACTGAGGATGAAAAACGTGGTTATCAAAGGTTTGCACCTGATGCACTGCATCCTAAAACAGAAGTAGTAAAAGGTATTATGTGTGAAGAATGTGCAGATATTGTAAAGAAATTCTTCAGAAATAAGAGATAAGTCTATTTTATATCTTGATAATCAACATACTCTCCCTCATCTTCACTTATTATCTTACTTTTTTGATCTTGAGAGTTACCGTTGGCTCTACTGTCTTCTTTAGTAGAGCTGTTACCGTATTCGTTATTATCACTTCTAGTATAGGTCTCTCTTCGGCTTGTACGTTTTTTCCCTATACCAAATATCCTTAAGATGCTCGATAATATTGTACTGACAAAGACTAAGCCTATAATCACTACAAAAATAATTATGATAAAGATGAATCCTAAAAAACCAAACATATAATAATTCGTTAATATACCATCAAAAAAATCTTTCCAGATTATTGTTTTGAATATCTAGAAGTAATAACTGATAGAATTATATACCACAATATAACTGCTGCAAAACCACTTATTCCTAAGAATAGAAGAAGAGGAATTGAGACAATAAGGAATATATAACTTATCTTATTTTTTTTCCATGATAGGCTTTTAAATTTAAGAGAGAACATTGGTATCTCACTTATAAGAAGCCAAGACATGAATATTATTAAAATTATTAGATATAGGGCGTTGAATGAATGTGATATCAGAAAATCGTGACCACCAACAACAAGTGATCCCCAAAATAGTGCATTAGCAGGTGTTGGAAGACCTATAAATGATGATGACTGACGAGGGTCAATATTGAACTTTCCTAATCTAAGTGCAGAGAATACAGCAATGATAAATGCAAAATAGGGAACTATATCAGATATTGGTAGTAGAAATTCAGGATAGTCTACCTCTTTAAGTAGTGAAAATACAATTGCAGATGGAGCAAATCCGAAAGTTATATCATCTGCCAATGAATCCAACTCTTTGCCCATTGGGCCTGATACAGATAGTAATCTTGCAAGCATGCCATCGAAAAAGTCGAATACAGCTCCAATAATAATGAAAAGAATAGCCATATCGTATTCAGCGTTGAATGCCATTACTGAGGCAATGCAGCCGGAGAATAGATTGCAGCAAGTAACTGTATTGGGAATATGGCGTGTTATAGAATTTGCCATTTTATTATGTTTTATGGTTTTAACTTAGCAATGACTGTGTCATTACCTACTGTTGACTGCCCCATCTTAACACAAACTTCTGTTCCTAATGGAAGATAGACGTCAACTCGTGAACCGAATTTAATGAATCCCATATGCTCGTCAATGTAGCACTCCTCGCCAACTTCTGCATATGTAACAATTCTTCTAGCCATGGCACCTGCAATCTGTCTTGTCAAAACAGTCTGCCCCTCAGGAGTCTTTATGACAATCGTTGATCTTTCATTATCTGTGCTGGCTTTAGGTAACCAAGCCTTAAGGAACTTACCGTTGTGGTGAGCAACATATTTTACTACTCCATCCACGGGATACCAATTTGCATGAACGTTTACTATGCTCATGAATATAGATATCATTAGTCGGCGGTCATGGAAATACTCATTTTCATCAACTTCTTCAATAACAACAACCCTACCATCAGCAGGAGCTACAACAATGTTTTCTGTGTCGTGTTCAAATAGTCTGATAGGGCAACGAAAGAAATTTATCATTAATAGATAAATTACAGTGCTTGTGAGAGCCAAGAAAAAGAATGGAATTTTACAATCAAATAACCAATATATGAATGCATTTACTGCAATAAGCAAAAAAGCACTTGTTATTAATATGCTTGTTCCTTCTCTATGTAGTCTTATTTTCTTTAATTTTTTTAGTCGGTTCATAATTTTGCGAAACCAAATGTTTGGCAAAAATATATTTAATTTAAAAGCTATGCAAATAAAACGAAACGGAATTGGATGTTTACAACCCTTTTAAAGAAAAAATAGTTCTCTTTATTTAATTAAAGATTATTCTTATTGCATCTTTTCCTAAAGGAGAGTATCTTTAAACCAAGTTTTAAAATGAAGAGATAATATTATGCAGGATTTTGTCCATTTACATGTTCACACACAATACTCAATACTTGATGGTCAGGCTTCTATCCCTAGACTTGTTGATAAAGCAATAGCTAATGGGATGAAAGGTATTGCTGTAACCGACCATGGTGACATGTTTGGAATAAAGGAGTTCTTTAATTACGTTAATAAGAAAAATGGTGGAACTAATGGTGAGATTAAAACTCTAAAAAAGAAAATTTCATCATTGGAGAAAGAGGGAGCTCCTATATCAGAGATTGAAGAGGCTAAACAGGCAATAGAAAATGCAAAAAAGAAACTATTCAAACCAATTCTTGGATGTGAGATGTATGTTGCCAAAAGACGTCTGTTCAATAAAGAGGGCAAACCTGATCAAAGCGGATACCATCTTATAGTTCTTGCAAAAAATGAAAAAGGATACCATAACCTTATTAAACTAGTTTCGAAAGCTTGGACTGAAGGTTTCTATATGCGACCTAGAACAGATAGGGTGGAACTGGAGAAGCATAGTGAAGGTCTTATTATATGTTCTGCCTGCATTGCAGGTGAAGTACCTAGAAATATTATTGCAGGTAAGTATGAACAGGCCGAGGAGGCTATCCAATGGTATAAAAAAGTATTTGGCGACGACTTCTATCTTGAACTACAGAGGCACAAGGCTACTGTTGCCAGAGCAAATCATGAAGCATACAAACTTCAGGAGATTGCTAACTCAAAGATAATAGAATTCTCAAAGAAATATGGAGTAAAACTTGTCTGCACCAATGACGTTCACTTCGTAGATGAAGAGAATGCAGAGGCACACGACAGATTGATCTGCCTTAGTACAGGAAAGGATCTTGATGACCCAAATCGTATGCTATACTCCAAACAGGAGTGGATGAAGACTAAAGAGGAGATGAACGAGGTTTTTGCAGACCAACCTGAAGCTCTTCAAAACACAGCAGATATATGCGACAAGGTTGAATTCTATTCTATCGACCATGCACCTATCATGCCTACTTTCCAAATTCCGGAGGAGTTTGGTACAGAGGAGGGATATAGGAAAAAATATAATGAGAAAGATCTTTTTGATGAATTCACTCAAGACGAAAATGGAAATGTTGTAATGAGTGAGGCTGATGCCAAGTCAAAGATTGAGAAACTTGGTGGTTACGATAAGCTCTATCGTATAAAGCTTGAGGCGGACTATCTGAGAGAACTTGCTATGGAAGGTGCAAGGAGATGTTATGGAGAAGAACTTTCGGACGAAGTTAAAGACCGAATAAAGTTCGAACTTCATATCATGAAGACCATGGGTTTCCCTGGATACTTCTTGATTGTGCAGGATTTTATCAGAGCTGCTCGTGAAGAGCTGGATGTATCTGTTGGGCCAGGACGTGGATCTGCCGCGGGTTCCGCTGTGGCTTATTGTCTTGGAATCACAAAAATAGACCCTATTAAATATGACCTTCTGTTCGAGCGTTTCTTAAACCCGGACCGTATCTCTTTGCCTGATATCGACGTTGACTTCGATGACGACGGACGAGGCAGAGTGTTGAATTGGGTGACCGAGAAGTATGGTCAGGAGAAAGTTGCACATATCATTACCTACGGTACAATGGCCACTAAATTGGCTATTAAGGACGTAGCACGTGTTCAGAAACTTCCTCTTCCTGAATCAGACAGATTGTGTAAGCTTGTACCTGACAAGATACCTGATAAGAAGATGAACCTTCCTAATGCCATTGCATATGTAAAAGAGCTGCAGGCTGCCGAAGTTTCACCAAATCAGATATTACGTGATACTATAAAGTATGCGAAGATGCTCGAAGGTAATGTGCGTAATACAGGTGTGCATGCCTGTGGTACCATTATCTGCCGTGACGATATTACCGATTGGGTACCTGTAAGTACAGCTGATGATAAAGAGACTGGTGAGAAGATGCTCGTTACACAATATGAAGGTAGTGTTATTGAGGATACCGGTCTTATCAAGATGGACTTCTTGGGCTTGAAGACCCTATCGATTATAAAGGAGGCTGTAGAGAATATCAAACGTAGTAAGGGAATTATACTGGATATAGATAATGTAAACATAGAGGACCCTGCAACATATGAACTCTATAGTGAGGGAAGAACAATTGGAACATTTCAGTTCGAGTCTGCAGGTATGCAGAAATATCTCCGTGAACTGAATCCGACAACTTTTGAGGATCTTATTGCGATGAATGCCCTTTATAGACCAGGTCCAATGGACTATATCCCCGATTTCATCGACAGAAAGAACGGTCGTAAGCCTATTGAGTACGATATACCTATCATGGAGAAATACCTTAAAGATACTTATGGTATCACGGTATATCAAGAGCAGGTCATGCTTCTTTCTCGTCTTCTTGCCAACTTTACTCGTGGTGAGTCAGATGCTTTACGTAAAGCCATGGGTAAGAAGCTTAGAGATAAGCTGGATCACATGAAACCTCAATTTATCGAGGGAGGACAGAAGAACGGACATAATCCAAAGGTTCTTGAGAAGATATGGACCGACTGGGAGAAGTTTGCATCATATGCGTTCAATAAGTCGCATGCTACATGCTACTCATGGGTAGCTTTCCAGACTGCGTTTCTTAAAGCGAACTATCCTTCTGAATATATGGCGGCTACAATGAGCCGAAATATTTCAAACATTACCGAAATCACTAAACTGATGGACGAATGTAAGGCAACTGGTATACGTACTCTTGGTCCTGACATAAACGAGAGTTACCATAAATTCTCTGTTAACCATAGAGGTGATATACGTTTTGGCCTTGGAGCGATAAAAGGTGTTGGTGAAAGTGCTGTTCAGAGCATTATTGACGAGCGTGAGAAGAATGGACCTTATAAAGATATATTCGATTTTGTCCAAAGAGTAAACCTGTCAGCTTGTAACCGTAAGAATATTGAAAACCTTGCTTTGGCAGGTGCTTTCGACAGTTTCCCTGAGATAAAGAGAGAGGACTTTTTCGAAATGAATGCCAAGGGTGAAGAATTCGCTGAGGTATTGGTTAGATATGGCAATAAATATCAGATGGATAAGTCGGCTGCTACCAACTCACTCTTTGGTGGTGACAATATGGTTGAAGTGGCAACTCCTGAGATTGTCTCTGCATCACAGTGGGGTGATCTTGAGAAGTTGAACAGAGAGAGAGAACTGGTAGGTATCTATCTTTCAGCTCACCCTCTTGATGAATATTCAGTAATTCTTGAGAACGTATGTAATGTTACCATGTTGGAGCTGTCTGATCTCACTCCGTTACAGGGCAGAGACCTTGTTATGGGTGGTATAGTTACTAATGTACGCGAAGGTCAGACAAAGACAGGAAAACCTTATGGTATTGCGAAGGTTGAAGACTACTCAGGCTCCTATGAATTTGCATTTTTCGGTTCAGAATGGATTGATAAAAGAAACTTCTTTATGGTAGGAATGTTCCTATTCTTGAAGGGCAAATGTCAATCAAGACAGTGGAAACAGGATGAGTGGGAGGTAAAAGTAGGTAATATAGAACTACTTTCTGAAGTAAAAGACAAACTTATAGATAAAATTACCATAAATGCACCTCTTTCATCGGTTGACGATGAGATGATAACCGATCTGCTTTCAATAGTAAAGGAACATCCCGGAAGAGCAGAACTATGCTTCGTTGTGAAAGATGAGGATGGTGAGATGCATGTGAGCCTTAGCTCGAAGACAATACACATTGAGGTTGAGAAAACAGTTATGAGTTATATAAAAAGTCAGCCCCAATTGTCGTTTAAAATAAATTAGTATATTTGCATATATAATCTATTAATAAGATAAGAGATGGCACTAGAAATTACAGATAATAATTTTGAAAGTATTTTGGCAGAGAACAAGCCTTTAGTATTAGATTTTTGGGCATCATGGTGTGGTCCATGTAAGAAAATCGGTCCAGATATTGAGGCTTTAGCTGATGAATATAAAGATCAGGTTAATGTTGGTAAATGTGATGTTGATGAAAATGACGAACTTACCGGTAAATTTGGTGTACGTAATATACCTACAGTGCTTTTCATTAAGAATGGTGAAGTAGTTGACAAACAGGTTGGCGCAGCTTCAAAAGCACAGTTAGAAGAGAAACTCAAAAAAATATTATAATCAACTTAGTATTAACCCATTAATTATTAATCTATGGGACAAGAAGACGATTTCCTACTAGAAGACGAGGATGATGAAAAGACTATTGAGTTTATCAAAGCCTACCTCCCTCAAGAGCTAAAAGACAAGTTCACAGACGATGACCTGTATTACATGCTCGATGTGATTGTCGACTATTACACAACAAGTGGTTGTCTCGATGCTGAACCTGATAAAGAGGGATATATTAGCATAGACCAGGATGAGATTGTTGATTACATAGTTAAAGAGGCAAAGAAAGATGAGATGGGACCATATGCTCCTGAAGATGTTCTCTTTGTGGTACAGGGAGAGATGGAGTATGGTAATTCTATTGGTCAAGTGGATTAAATCATAATCTTAATTACCATTTTACATGGTAGTGATTATTAAACTATAAAAAAGAGGATGAATCATTGATTCATCCTTTTTTTAATCTATATATAATGACTATTTTGCAATACCATTCACAGAGAGAAAGAAAAAGACCCCTGTGGCAATCATTAATAAGCCGATGAGGGCATAAAACCATCTCGCTTTTTTTCTTCCTGCGTTCTTAACGATAAACTCTGAGTTATGAGAGTTGAAGAACCAGTCCCAGTTGAATATTGCTGCCAGCAGTGATAAGCATCCAACGATTACAAAAACTGCTTGCAAAATATAGTGCATTGTCATGGCAAATCAATTAAGCTTCAAATTTTATAGAGCGGCTTCCGTCTTCATTCTCATCAATATATACCTTGACAGCATCTCCAGGTAGAAGTTCTTCTACTAGTTCAGGCCATTCAATAAAGCAAAGAGCTCCACTGTAGAAGTAATCTTCATATCCCATATCGTAAACCTCGTCTAGTTTCTTTATTCTGTAAAAGTCGAAGTGGTATATCAGTTCACCATTCTCATCTGAGCGGTATTCATTTACTATTGCAAATGTAGGTGAGTTGATTACATCAGTAACACCTAACTCTTCACAGACAGCTTTTATAAATGTTGTTTTTCCTGCTCCCATTTTTCCATAAAAGGCGAAGACTGTATTGTCGCCCATAGCAGAAATAAACTCTTTTGCAGTCTCATGGATGTTATCCAGTGAATTAATTTTTATTTCCATATTGTTTCTATTTAATTCCTTGATTTAACTGTATATATGTTCTTCCCTAATTTGCAAATTACATAAATCAGTATTGAGAAGAATATTATTGAAGCACCCGAAGGTACTTGAAGTGTATAAGACATTAGTAGTCCCCCAAGACAACCTATGTAGCCTATAGCTATAGAGAGCCATATCATATTCTTATAGCTATGTGTGAATATGTTGGCTGTTATCTGTGGTAGTGTAAGCAGGGATATTGCAAGAACGATACCTATCATGCGAAGACAAGCCACAATAGTCAGAGCAATGAAAACCATCATAAGATACTCAAAGAAGACTACTGGCATGCGCTGTGAACGAGCAAATTCCCTGTCAAAAGAGATATATACTATAGGGTGGAAGAACATTATAAAGAA
The DNA here is from genome assembly GCF_000613805.1 of Phocaeicola paurosaccharolyticus JCM 15092. Lineage (GTDB taxonomy): Bacteria > Bacteroidota > Bacteroidia > Bacteroidales > Bacteroidaceae > Phocaeicola > Phocaeicola paurosaccharolyticus. Next base: position 31,592 of record NZ_BAJR01000018.1, read on the forward strand.
TATTGTTACAATGGCTGAGATGACAGCAAGGAATATAATGTCTCCTGTTGTTATAGTAAGTATATTTCCAAAGAGGAATGCTGAGAGATCAGGTGTAAAGCCAGGTGCAAGGAAGCTGAATATTATACCTATAGCCATTCCGAAAGTCCAGAAGACTGCAATTGCTGAGTCTTCTCTAACATCATTTCTTTTACTGAGCCACTCTATTCCTAAAGCTGATAATATAGAAAATATTGCAGCTGATATGATGGGTGATATGCCAAAGAATAGACCTATACCTATTCCTCCAAATGATGCATGAGTGATTCCGCCACTGATAAAAACAAGGCGTTTGGTAACAATATATGTTCCCATGATACCACATGCAATACTTGCAAAAAGGCTTCCGAGCAGTGCATTGCGGAAAAATGCATATTGAAGAAGTTCAATTAAATCCATTACTATCCTCTCTGTTAAATTCTTCTCTCACCAACAATCAGGAAAAGTTCATCTTTAAGTTCATCAGGTATTTCAATACCTCTTAGCTGAAGACTTCTTGCCCATCCGGCAACCTCATCTTCTTTGCAAGTATACATAATTTCCCTGAACTCATCAATCTCATCACTGCTATATTTGTCAGAAGGATAACTCTTGAAACGATCCAGTTCCTCATCATCGTAGTACTCAATATTTTTACTTACAGCAGCCAGAAGGCTCTCTTTTTCGCAGACCTCATGCTGACCGCAACATTCTGAATCAACAGTAATGATTTCAGGGGCTTTTTCAATTTCCCCTTTTTCAATCTGTCTCTTAATCTTTATATTCCTTGCCCATCCAACTATCATAGCTATGATGAAGACAACGAAAAATGAAATAATCAATATCCACATATCTTATTTGCCTTTCTATTCTACCTCTTCAACAATAAATCCTGCTTTTTTTAAATCTTCAAAGTATCTTGGGTATGATTTTGATACCACTTCAGGGTTGTTTATAGTTATCTTATCGATAAAAAGAGCAGCCGGGGCAAATGCCATAGCCATTCTGTGGTCCTCGTATGTGTCGATGGCTTGGTATGAAGGTTCAACGCGTTCTCCATTCCACCATAGAATAGAGTCTTCGGTGTCGTGTATTACATATCCGAGCTTTATCATCTCTTTCTTCAACGCTTCAATTCTATCTGTCTCTTTAATCTTCAGACTCTGAAGACCTGTAAATCGGAAAGGAATGTTCAACAGCGAACATGTTACAACAAAAGTCTGAGCAAGATCAGGCTGATTGACGAAGTCATAGTTAAATTCAGTAATTACATCACTCTTTTTCGCTATAGTAACATAATCTTTTCCATACTCTGTCTTTACGCCTAACATATCGAATATATCTGCCACCTTGCTATCTCCCTGTAAACTATCTGCAAAGAGCATAGGTAGTACCACCTTTGCACTCTGTGAGAGAGCAGCAATCTGATACCAGTATGAAGCAGCGCTCCAGTCATTCTCAATATAGAATGGCATAGATTTGTACTGTGACTTTTCAATCTTTATTGTAGCCTCATCTTTCCAAAATGCAGTAGCACCGAACTGTTTCATAAGTTCCATCGTGAGATTGATATAAGGACGTGATATAATATCACCTGTAAGCTTTATCTCGAGTCCATCTGTAAGGGTCGCACCAATCATCATTAATGCCGATATATATTGCGAGCTTACGCTTCCCGGTATGTCGATAGACCCTCCGATAAGCACCTTTCCCTTTATCCTCAATGGTGGAAATCCCTCTTCATTTACATAACTTATCTCTGCACCTAATTTCCTTAATGCTTCTACAAGAATCTTTATCGGACGCTTCTTCATCCTTTCCGATCCAGTGATAATCCTATCGCTACCTGGTAATACAGATAGATAAGCAGTAAGAAAACGCATAGCTGTTCCAGCAGCCATAATATCAATCTCTTCGCCCTCTTTACTCATCAAAGCCTTAACCATCACCCTAGTGTCGTCACACTCCGATAAATTATCAGGATATGATGATGATTGGGAGAGAGCATTAATTATTAATGCTCTGTTGCTTATGCTCTTAGATGCAGGCAGTATAATAGTAGTATCAACTGTTCTTGGAGCTCTTATCTTTATCTGCTTCATATAAGTAAAGTTTGTTGAGATGCAAATTTACTAAAAAAGAATATATACTCTGTTTGTCTCTCTCTTTATTAATTTTTTATTCAGCAATATCACACTACAAACAATGTAAAAATGATAGATTCAAATTAAAAAATATCTATTTTTGTATATTCTTGCACGAAGAACTTTATGTTATGGGCAAAATACAAAAACATCTCTTTGTCTATTTAATGATGCTGCTTATTCTAGGTGGTGGAATATATTTTTCCATCTCTTTAGGTGAGCAAATCTTCTCTTCGTCTACTGTTCTAACAAGCACAAAAAGTTCCTATCAACTTTTTATTGATGTGTTGAAAGATAACTTAAATCACCCTTTCGCACTTCTTCTTCTTCAGATAATAGTTGTGCTTTTTATGGTGAGAATCTTTGGATATATCTTCAAGAAACTGAAACAGCCAAGTGTGATAGGTGAGATTGTAGCCGGAATAGTTTTAGGCCCATCTGTATGTGGAATTCTTTTCCCTGATTTTTTTCAGTTTCTTTTTCAGCCATCATCCCTTAAGAATCTTGAGATTATAAGTCAGATAGGACTTGTGCTCTTTATGTTTGTAATTGGTATGGAGGTTGACTTCAGGGTATTGAAAAATAAAATTAATCAGACCCTTGTTATTAGTCATGCAGGTATCTTAGTCCCATTCCTACTAGGTATAATAGCCTCTTTCTGGATTTATGAGGAGTATGCATCAGATAGTTCTGACTTCTTGCCTTTTGCACTCTTCATTGGTATATCAATGAGTATAACGGCTTTTCCAGTATTGGCGCGTATTATTCAGGAGAGGAATATGGCCAAGAGCCATATAGGTATTCTTACCATAGCTTCAGCTGCAAACGATGATGTGACAGCATGGTGTCTGCTTGCGGTAGTTATTGCTATAACCAAGGCAGGAACATTTGGTGGAGCTATCTATACTATAATATTTACTTTGATATACATCTTTGTGATGTTTATAGCAGTAAGGCCATTTCTTAAGAAACTTGGATATCTATATTCCAACAAGGAGTTGATAAATAAGACATTCGTTGGCTTTATCTTCCTGGTACTGATAATTTCTTCTGCTACAACTGAGATATTAGGTATTCATGCTCTGTTTGGAGCCTTCATTGCAGGAGTTGTAATGCCTTCGAATTTCGGATTTAGGAAGGTTATGATGGAAAAGGTTGAAGATGTTGCATTAGTATTCTTCCTGCCATTGTTTTTTGCTTTCACAGGCTTGCGTACAGAGATAGGCCTTATAAATACACCGGAGTTGTTATTAGTCTGTCTTTTACTGATACTTGTTGCTGTAGTCGGAAAGATTGGAGGTTGCAGTATAGCTGCAAGACTTGTCGGAGAGAGTTGGAAAGACAGTCTCATAATCGGTACATTAATGAATACTCGTGGACTTATGGAACTTGTTGCGCTTAATATAGGATACGAGCTTGGTGTTCTTCCTCCTTCAATATTTGTGATATTGGTAATCATGGCGCTTGTAACAACATTTATGACTACGCCTATCCTTGATTTCGTAGAGTGGCGTTTCAGACCAAAAGGTGTTGCTTCAAAGAAGAGAAAGCTCTTCATCTTTTTTGGGAACCCGAAATCCGGCACAAAATTGTTGTGGGTCTATTCGACACTCTTTGGAAAGGGGCTTAAAGATAACTATATTGCAGCCATACACTATACAAAAGGTACAGATATAAATCCGACCAATGCCACTGAATTCATGAACAGTAGTTTTAATCCGATAAACAACTATTCTAAGCGTATAAATATAGATGTAGAGAATGTTTATGGAGTAACAGATAATATAGTAGGTGATATACTAGATAAGATTAATTCGGAGAAGCCTGCCATGGTGTTAATAGGTACCGGTCCAAGCTTTATGAATATAGAGGAGAACAAAATTCCTGCTATATTCAGCCTTTTCAAAAATAAGGTGGATAGTATTATTGATAAAGTAGACTCTACTGTTGGTGTGCTTATCAATCACTCACATATGAGCGGAGGGAGTGTTCCTGCTATATTTATAAATGGCGAGTTGGATAACTTCTTCTTCCTCTTTATTTCAAACCTTATGCAAGTGGGAAGTAATAAGATAAATATATATTATTGGAATACAGAGTCATTTAAATACAATACTCGCTTGAACTTCCTCAAACTAAATCATCCTGATAGGGTTAACCTTATAAAAGTAAATGATATCGAAGATTTGAAGATGCATAATAATGAAGGGTTATTGCTTATGAGCGCAACGACATGCGATTATATACTAGAAAATCATACATCGCTATTCAACTCTTTACCTCCAGTTCTGATGATAAAGCCCGGAAATCTTAATACCTCTGTAGTAGGTAATGGTCATTTATATTGAGAATACAATATAGGGAATAAAGGAAACAAAAAAACATCGGGCCATGTGGCTCGATGTTTTTTATAAATATCTCATTATCATTTCCAAAGCATAGGAAGGAATCCTTGATATAACAGGTTACGCCATGTTGACCAGTCGTGTCCTGTTTTGCCTACTGACAGATATTTATAGTCTATCTTACGGCTATCCAGAGCATCACGCAGACCTTTTACTCTAGCATTGAAGAATCCGGACTCTTCACCACCACCTTGTCCGATAAATAGCACATCTACTTTATCGTTTGCTTTAGGGTCATTTAAAAACTTGCCTATTGTCTTCTCGCAATTATTGTCACCGGCACTAAGTATTCCAAAGTTGCTGAACAAGTCAGTGCTGTTGAGGCCTACAAATATGGTGTGACGCCCTCCCATTGATAGTCCAGAAATAGCACGTCCCTTAGGGTTTGCTATTGTCTTATAATTCTTATCAATAAATGGTATAATAACCTCGCGGTACTCTCTCTCCATTATATCGAAGCTGAGCTCAGCGTGACGTGGATGGTTACGGTGTACGACCTGATTGTTTACTATTGCAATAATCATTGGTTTTACTTTTCCCTCTGCTAAAAGGTTGTCCATAATGAAATTCACACGTCCGTCATAAATCCAGTTAGATGGTAGTTCACCACTTCCACCCATAAGATAAAGTACAGGATATTTTTTATTTGAATCAAAGAATGGAGGAGTATATACATACATCTCACGCTCTCCACCTGTAACATCACTATGATATACATGTCTAGTCACAGCACCATGTGGTACATTCTGTGCGTCGTACCAAGTAGGTTTATCGCCATGAATAATCAGCTCGCTATAAGGTGGCATGGCAGTAAATGAGGCATATGTATTATTGGGATCAGCCATGCTTACCCCATCTACTGCCAGATTATATTGGTACATATCCACAGGTAGAGGGCCTAATTTTAGTGTCCATATTCCATCATCACCTTTAGTAAAGGGAACAGTACCTTTTAATCCAAGAACAGTAGTTATTGCACCCGAAGAGAGTGCTACCGACTCTGCCTTAGGAGCTTTGAGACGGAATATTACAGTCTGGTCATCGTTTACCTGAGGAGAGTTCAAGCTGGCACTGAATGGAATAAGTCCCTCTGTATCTTTCTGAGGATTATGGCTCAGATTGATATTTGACTGTTGCGCTGCTATAGTCAGAGAGAATAGCAGTGCGACAGGGGTAAGTATATATTTTCTTCTCATAGATTTATTATTTATCAAATTTCCAATTTCTGAACTTGAAACATCCATTCTCTTCAGTAGCCTTGAAGGTCTCGTTTACCTTAGGGCCATGGAATACAAAGAATAGATCGTGTACACCTTCGGCACCCTTGATCTTACATTTCTGTGCCTTTTCTTTAGCTCCGGCTTTAAGATTCAGAGTTCCAACTAATGGACCATCCTTTGAATCAAGACGAATCTCTATAGAACTTCCATTGATAACATCAGATACTGTAGCAGTAAAACGTGATGCACCCTTTCCGAAATCTACCTGCTTAAGGTTTATGAAGTCGGCATCGTCAATACCACATACATATATACCTTTATCATCCTGACGTGAAACCATTCTATATCCCCAAGCCATAGTGCTGGCCTTGATAGTGTTGTATGGGTTGAAACTCTCTATTGGAGTCATTTTTGTCTCAAGCCAGTAAGGTACCTCCTCGATATTTCCATTAGCATCATATTTCATCTCAGCAACAGAAACAGAACGTCTTTCGTGATGTTTGAATTTCTCACCTGCAGTGTTATAGTCAAGAGTCAATAGGTCGTAGTTCTGTCCGAATATGTAACTCTTTCCTTTGTAGTCAATTACGCCTGGATGGTTACCACGGTCACGCTCTGTCGGTGTCATAATATATCCCTTGAAAGTCCAAGGTCCCATAGGATCGGGAGCGGTTGCATAGCCTAATCCCTCAGGACAGCATGTTGAAGCATAAGCCAGATAGTATTTGCCATCTTTCTTGAATGCCCAAGGTCCCTCCTGATAGTGAGCAGGTGCTTTAAGTTTCATAATCTCACCGTCAGTGCTTATCATATCTTTATTAAGTTTCACGCAATATAGGTTAGGATTACCCCAGCTCATATATGCCTGACCGTCATCATCAATAAGTATTGTCGGGTCTATATCTTCCCAATGCTCCTTCTGCCAAACTAAAGGCTTACCTATAGGATCAACAAATGGTCCGTAAGGAGAGTCGGAGACAAGTACACCTATTCCGTTACCATGAAGAGGGCAGTACATATAGTATTTGCCATTACGTTTTACAACCTGTTGAGCCCATGCTCCATTATCACGTTTACACCATTTGAATGCATCAAGAGAAGCTACTACACCATGTTCAGTGAAGTTCACCATATCGGTAGTGGTGTACAATATCCAGTTGAGCATCTTGAACTCATTATTATCTGCGTCATCTTCATCATGAGATGTATATAGGAAGATGGTATCGTTAAATACTACGGGAGATGGGTCGGCATTATACTTAAGCTGAGAGATAGGCATTCCACCGAAAGAGTTATGCTGAGGAGTTGCAGGGGCTACACCTTGTGATGTAAGAGAGACAAACTTCATTGTTCCATCTTCATTATAGTTTAGCTTATCCACGCATACACTGCGTCTTCCACCTCCACCTGAGTATCCGTCAATGGCAAGCGTACCATTATGATAGAATAGGTACCAATTGTTTTTGAATTCGGCGATTCCCGGATGTATGGTAAAGCTGTCTTTAGCAGGTCCTGTAAGAGGTCCGCGGCTTGTCCATTCTCCATCGAGAGATGTTGCAGTAGCATATTCTATGCATTCGCCACCTCTACCCATAGATGCATAGGTAAGGTAGTAGATGTCATTTCTCTTGTGCAGCCAAGGTCCCTCTACATAGTTCTTCATATTGAGAACACGAATCTTTCCGTCAATACCTTTCAGGTCGGGAGTAAGCTTTGCAAGGAAGCATGTTCCGTTGCCCCAGCTCATCCATGCCGATCCATCGTCATCGATAAGTACTGTTGGGTCAATATCATTCCACCATCCACGAGCGCCATTATCTGTCATGGCATCTGTTACAAGAGGTTTGCCTATATGGTCAACAAATGGACCTTCAGGGCTATCGCTTACAGCAACACCTATCACCTTAGTGCTATCAGGTTTTCCTGACTGCATTGATGTGAAGAAATAGTATTTACCCTTATATTCAATAACTTGTGAAGCCCAGGCTTCACCAATGGCATATTTGAAATCGGTAGGTTTCATAATTACCCCATGATCTTTCCAATGTACCATGTCCTCTGTTGAATAGAGCAGCCATTCAGTAAGATTGTATCCATACTTACCTTCGAATCCCGGTTTATCTTCATAGCACTGGTCATGTCCTGTGTAAAGGTAGAGACGGTTGCCTACTACCAAAGGAGCAGGGTCGGATGTGTGCCTGTTGCGGATGATAGGATTTGATGTAATGGTAAATTCCTTTGCATCGCCTTTAGTGTCAGTAGCTTTGCAAGGCATAATAGCAGCTGTAATAACTGCAGCGGTTAAAATAAGTCTTCTCATAAATATTATTTAAGATATTTTTTTACAGTAGATTTCAAAAGTGATTGATTAGCTGATTTATCTATTGGCTTTAATATCCAACGTACTGTCCAGCTGATCTCTTTTCCCGGTTCTATCTTCTCATAAGCTCCCTGGTTTTCTATTTCAATATATGTAGTACCACGGTTGACGTAAATCTCTACTTCATCCTCTTTAGGAGCAGCCTTTTCTGTTGTTATGTTGTCAAATTGCTTAACGAATAGCATCCCATCGTTAGAAAAAGCCAGCCAACCTTCAGCATCGGCGAAAATCTTGCGGTTCTCTTTCTTATCCTCTGAGAATGGTAACCATGTCAGTCCGTTTTTTTTCTCTGAAGGAAGCACATTTTCAGGACGGATAGATGGTGCGTCAAAGAATATCACACCGGCTCCCGGTACTCTTGTTATCTCCCATGGAGCCACACTCACGGCCTTATCACTTGCGTTCTTTATAGTATATTTTATGGCAAAAGCACCATTACCTTCCGACTTAAACTCCTTAATGAATATATAAGGGTATTTATCATCCTTACCACTTGTCATGGTAACGCAGTTCTCACCGGCTTTTACGCTATATGGTGCATTGTCGTAAGTCTTGATAGGAGGCCAGTTCCAATCTGTCTGTGGGCTAGGCCAGAATGTAGAACCATAGTCGTTTACATTGTTTTGCCAACCTTTGGCAGGTACATGTTGAGCTAAAAGTTCTTTATCTACCAATTTAAGAGATGTCACTTTAGCACCGTTGCTCTGGTCTATTGTCATGACTACATCACCAGACTTAAGTGTATATGAAGGTTCTTTAACTCCTTCACTAATCTTTTTGAAATATTCTACCATCTTCTTGTAATATGGTTCACTGAAGCATACAGGACCATGTCCACCACCTTCGACTAACACTAATTCAGCTTTAACTCCAGCTTTATCATATGCCTCTTTTAGGTTTATACTCTGGCAGCATGGTACTACATTATCTTTATCTCCGTGGAAGATTAAAATCTCTGGATCTGCTTTATCTACATAGTAAAGAGGGCTCACAACACGGTCCCAGTCAAGTTCAGCACGTGGATCTTTTTTACCGATGAGCATAGCCTCAGGAGATTTGTCATCATTTGGCGTTGTACATCCATTAGCAAAACGAAGCATGTCAACAGGACCGAACCAATCAACTACTGCATCAACATTGCTTGATGTTGAGGTATATTTTCCTAAGTTTCCTTCAATATCAACTGTGACATTGCCAGATGTAAGAGTCTTAACTCCGTTTGTGGTTCCGGCAAATGTAGAGAGGTGCCCTCCCGAAGAGAATCCAGTGATACCGATGAAAGAGTTGTCGAGTCCATATTTATCAGCCTCAGCACGGATGAATCGTATCGCGGCTTTTACATCTTGAATCTGAGCAGGCCAAGGAGCCTCAGGGCTGGAACGATGGTTTATTGTAGCTACAGCAAAACCTGCATCAAGCAGAGGAATGCCTATTGTGGTTACAGGAGCCATTTTAGCATTGTTGGCGAACCAAGCGCTTCCATAGATAAGAATAATTACTTTACTCTTTCCGTTTGCACTTTTGGGAAGGTAAATGTCCATGTTGTGGCTTTCAATGTTGTCTCCAACATAGTTCACATCAGCAAACAACTTAGAATAGTTATCCTTTGATGGTCCTTTTGGCATCATTGGTGTGAAATTCTGAGCAGTTACAAAGGTACATATGGCAAGAAATGCCATTGATAATACAAACTTTCTCATTTTTTAATATTGAATATTAGATTTAAGACTGTAAATATATTAATTATTATCAATATAATATTGCGCAAGCTAAAATGTTATAAATGATATAGTTGAAAAAAGTGTAAAAATGACCCTTTTTTATGATAAAAAATGATATTTATACCAAAAAATAGTGGTGCTGTAATTGTATTTTCAACAATAAGGTGATATTGATCGAGAGAATATTAATTGAGATTCATGGATTAATAATTAAAAAGCTTAGAAAAAATTGTGATTTGCCGTCTCCGTCCGATATGTTGCCGCTGTCGTCTGATGATTTGGCGTCGCCGACTGATAAGTTGTCGTCGCCGTCCGAAGAAGAAGTAGTGATGAAAGTGTTTATCAACCGTGATTGTGTCTAGTTTCACTTGGTGAAATAGCGTTTGGTTATGTGCAATAAAAAAAGTTCCTCAGTAAAAACTGAAGAACTTTTTGTTGGGCTACTCGGATTCGAACCAAGAATAACAGGACCAGAATCTGTTGTGTTACCATTACACCATAGCCCAAACTTATGTTGTCAAATTCCCCCTTTGGAATTTGACGGTGCAAAGATATCTCTTTTTTTAAAACCTGCAAAAAAAACTACATCTTTTTTCTTTCATAAGTTGCCTAAGACTGCTTGGTTGGGCACTTAATTGGTTAATATATATGTTAATGCATTTTGATTAACTAACTAAAAATAGTGAAATGTGAATATATTTATACACAATTTTTCGTAAGACAAATAAAACCAAGTATATTTGTACTTTGTTATTTGTATAAATATCTCAGATAATTTTTATTTCTATAATGAAGAAAAAGAACATATTAGTTGAAAAAATAATAGAGGGTATACAGGAAAAAAAAGGTAAAGGAATAGTAGTTGCAGACTTGAGGGATACTGACAATACGATTTGCAGTTATTTTATAATCTGTCAGGGAAATTCTCCTACACAAGTTGCTTCAATAGCTGATTCTGTTAAGGATTATGTGAGAGAACAAATTGCAGAAAAACCTATAGCTGTTTCAGGAATAGAGAATTCTGAGTGGATAGCGATGGACTACTGTGAAGCAATAGTACATATTTTTCTTCCTTATACAAGAGAGTTTTATAACTTGGAACATTTGTGGGCAGATGCTAAGCTTACCAATATTCCAGATTTGGATTAATATTTAACATAAGAAAGATGGGCGATTCAAAAAATACTAATAAACCGAAAGTAAACATGCCACGATTCAACTTAACTTGGCTTTATATAATTATTGCTGTAACACTTGGTGTGTTGTGGTTCTCCGGACAAGAGGGAAATTACAGTAAGCAGTTGACATATACTGAATTCAAGGATATAGTGAACAAGGGATATGTCAATAAAGTTGTATCATATGATGACAAATCTGTTGAGGTATATATCAAGCCGCAGTTTGTTAAGACAGTCTTTAAGAAGGACTACACAAAGGTAGGACGCAATCCTGTGATGACTGTAGTTGTAGGCTCTCAGGAGTCCTTGGAGAAATTCCTAGATAAGGCTCAGGAGGAGGGACACTTCTCAGGAACTATTGTTTATGATAAGAAAAATGACTATTTCGGAGCAATATTCTGGAACATAGCACCATTCATATTTCTCATCGCAATATGGATATTCTTAATTAGAAAGATTGGTGGAGGTGGAGGAAACTCTGGAGGTGCAAATCCTTTCAATGTCGGTAAGAGCCGTGCTACAGTATATGAAAAGGGTAATGGTACTCGCGTTACTTTCAAAGATGTAGCAGGACAGGCTGGCGCTAAACAGGAAGTTGAAGAGATTGTAGAATTCCTTAAACAGCCTCAGAAATATACAGAACTTGGTGGTAAGATTCCAAAGGGAGCTCTACTTGTAGGCCCTCCGGGAACAGGTAAGACTCTATTGGCTAAAGCTGTAGCTGGTGAAGCTGATGTGCCTTTCTTCTCACTCTCAGGTTCAGACTTTGTTGAGATGTTCGTTGGTGTGGGTGCATCTCGTGTGCGTGACCTTTTCCGTCAAGCAAAAGAAAAAGCTCCATGCATTATCTTCATTGATGAGATTGATGCTGTGGGTCGTGCTCGTGGTAAAAATCCGAGCATGGGTGGTAATGATGAGAGAGAAAATACTCTTAATCAGTTGCTTACCGAGATGGATGGATTCGGCACAAACAGTGGTGTGATAATACTTGCGGCTACAAACCGTGTAGACATATTGGATAAGGCTCTTCTTAGAGCTGGACGTTTCGACAGACAGATTCATGTTGATTTGCCTGATTTGAACGAGAGAATAGAGGTGTTTGGAGTTCATCTTCGTCCTATAAAACTTGACTCAAATGTTGATGTCGAGTTACTTGCTCGTCAGACTCCTGGATTTAGCGGTGCAGACATTGCAAATGTTTGTAATGAGGCTGCTCTTATTGCTGCTCGTCATGGTAAAAAGTCAGTAGAGAAACAGGATTTCCTTGATGCTGTCGACAGAATAATTGGTGGTCTTGAGAAGAAATCAAAGATCATGACTCAGGGCGAGAAGAGAACTATTGCTATCCATGAGGCTGGTCATGCTACTCTTTCTTGGTTCCTTGAACATGCTAACCCACTTATCAAAGTTACTATAGTACCAAGAGGAGGCTCTCTTGGAGCTGCATGGTATCTTCCTGAAGAGCGTCAGATCACTACTAAAGAGCAGATGCTTGATGAGATGTGTGCTACACTTGGAGGACGTGCTGCTGAGGAGTTGTTCACTGGACATATATCAACCGGTGCGATGAATGACCTTGAGAGAGTTACAAAACAGTCATACGGTATGATTGCTTATGCAGGTATGAGTGATAAATTGCCAAATCTATGCTACTATAACAATGAAGAATATTCATTTAATAAGCCATACAGTAACAAGACTGCCGAACTAATTGATGAAGAGGTAAAGTCTATGATAGGCAGTGAGTACGAAAGAGCTAAGCAAATTCTTTCCGAACATGAGGATGGACATAGAAAACTGGCTGATCTGCTTGTTGAAAAAGAGGTTATCTTTGCCGAAGATGTTGAGGCTATATTCGGAAAGAGGCCATGGACTTCGCGTTCAGAAGAGATTATGGCTGACGAAAATAGGAATAACGGTAAAAAAGAGGAACAGCTTGCTTCTGTAGAGGAGGAGAGTATTGATTCTGATGAAGTTGTTTCTGATGTAGAGAGTCAGGATAAAACTGAGACTACTCAAGTTTAATTGTAATATTCATCCATTCTATACTATAATTGCTAAATGTAGTGTAGAATGGATTTTCTTATATTTTTAATTACTATGAAAAGTAATTTTGTAAAGAGGTCTATCACAGGTATAATATTTGTATCTGTTCTTATTGGATTTACTTTGATGAACCCAATTTCTTTTGGGGCACTATTCGTGTTGATAAGTGCATTGTCAGTAAATGAGTTCTGTAATCTTGTCAATAAAGAGGACGATGTTAAGGTGAATAACAGGATATGTATGCTTGGTGCTATGTATCTATTCTTTGCTTTCTTCTATCAGGGCATTGATACCACTCAGACTGCTGTTTTCATCCCTTATATATTATTTATCTTATATTTGCTTATAAGTGAGTTGTATCTTAAGAGAAAGAATCCTATCAACAATTGGGCATATTCTGTTCTCTCACAGGTTTATATAGCATTGCCTTTTGCCCTGTTGAATGTTCTCTCTTTCCATAATTCAGGAGAGTCTCAGTTGTCTGAATATAATCCTATACTACCTCTGTCAATATTTATATTCAGTTGGATAAATGATACCGGTGCTTATTGTACCGGAACCCTGTTTGGTAAGCACAGACTATTTGAACGTATCTCTCCAAAGAAATCCTGGGAGGGCTCAATAGGTGGAGGATTGTTATCACTCGTTGCTGCTTTGGTACTCTACTACTTCTTTCCATTCATGTCAATGCTTGCATGGCTTGGCTTAGGTCTTACAGTAGTGGTATTCGGTACTTTGGGTGATTTATCTGAATCACTTCTTAAGAGACATCTTGGTATAAAAGACTCAGGAAATATATTACCTGGACATGGCGGTATGCTTGACAGGTTTGACAGCGCTCTGTTTGCAATCCCTGCAGCAGTAGTATATCTTTATCTGATCAGCATGTTTTAATGCTGATCAGATAATTTATTTATTATAGCTTTAGCAGCCTTTCCCGAGGCGCTCTCTTTTCCAAGTATATCAATTATCTTGTCGTACTCAGATAGCATATTCTCTTTGTAATTCACATCGTAAAGTATTGATTTTGCTTCTTTATTGATGTTGTCTATAGTCATGCTGTCGGCTACCAACTCTTTCACTACCTCTTTTCCTGCTATAAGGTTTACTAAAGAGACATATTTTACCTTAAGGATGTGACGTTTCAGTAATGATAGTAGTTTTCCCATAGGAGTATAGTAACACACAACCTGTGGAACTCTGAATAATGCTGTCTCCAGTGTTGCTGTGCCTGATGTCACGAGTGCTATCTTTGCGAAGTTCAGGATGTCGTATGTCTTTCCGAAAAGAATCTTTACGTCACCATCAATGTAGTTCGAATAATACTCTTTGTCAATGCCCGGAGCACCTGCAAGAACTATCTGATAATCTTTTGAGAACTCTTTCATCGACTCAATCATCATTGGTAGATTGTCTTTTATCTCTTGTCTGCGACTTCCTGCAAGAAGAGCTATGACAGGTTTCTCGCTTAGCCCGTTCTCTTTGCAAAAAGAGTCGAATCCATCGTTGTTTTTACTCTTAAAGTCAAGTACAGAATCCATGCATGGGTTGCCTACATACTCTATCTCATAATTGTGCTTTTTGTAGAACTCTATCTCAAAAGGAAGTATAGAGAGCATATAGTCTATATTCTTCTTTATATCTTTTATTCTATACTCCTTCCATGCCCAAATCTTAGGTGATATATAGTAATATACCGGTATCTTAGTGTGCTCTTTTACAAAAGAGGCAATCTTAAGGTTGAATCCGGGATAATCTACAAGAATAACCACGTCAGGATTCCACGATACTATATCCATTTTACACATGTCCATATTCCTGAATATAGTGCGCAGGTGCAACAGCACCGGGATGAACCCCATGTAGGCCATCTCCTTATAGTGCTTTACGCAAATGCCTCCTACAGATTTCATCAGATCGCCACCAAAGAATCTGAACTCTGCATTTTCATCCTGTTTCTTGAGCTCACGCATCAAGTTAGATGCATGCAGATCTCCGGAAGCTTCTCCCACAATCAGGTAATACTTCATATTGTATAATCCCAGCTTTTCAGTTTGTTTATATAGTGATATGCAGTAACATCTATCTGAGTAGGAGTTATTGCTACATATCCGTTATCTAAAGCCCAGTGGTCAGATTCCTCGTTTTCCGGTTCATGGTTTTTGTAATTACCAGTCAGCCAGAAATACTCTCCTCCTCTTGGGTGTACACATGTCTTCCACTCATTTTCCCATGACCCTTTTGTCTGCTGGCACACTTTTACCCCTTTATATTCAGCTACATCAGGGAAGTTTACATTCAGGCATATACCTTGAGGAAGCTTATGTTTGATTACGTTCTCAGTAATCTTTCTGATATATGGAAGGGTTGGAGAGAAGTCAGCATCAAAGCTGTGGTTGCATAGAGAGAAACCTATAGATGGAATTCCTTTGAGACATCCCTCTATAACTATTCCCATAGTGCCCGAGTAGTGCACATTTACAGATGAGTTATCACCATGGTTTATTCCACCAATAATAACGTCAGGAGTACGAGGAACTACAGCATGCAAGGCTAGTTTTATGCAGTCAACAGGTGTGCCGGAACATTTGTATATGGTTATATCCTTATCTTTCTTGACTTTCACAAACTTTACAGGACTTTCTGAGGTGATTGCACTTGAAGCACCCGAGCGTGGACCGTCCGGTGCCATTACAATAATTTCTCCTAATCCATTTAAAGCTTTAATAAGTTCATTAATTCCCTTGGCGGTAACGCCATCATCATTCGAGAGTAGTATTAACGGTCTGTTATTCATATTAAGTTATTCGTTTTCAAAAGTAAAGATACAACCTTATATCCATTTTTAACCTTTCGTTATTGAAAATTATCTTAATGTTATACAACCATTAAGTCTATTGTTGAGAAATAATTATCTTTGTGACGGTTTAAGTTATTAACAAAACCTTTGAGTTATCAACAGTTTCGCGAAAGGCTTGAATAATTAATAAAGAAAATAATTTATTATTAGTTATTTAGCAATCTGAAAAATTGATTAAAATGGGAAAGATTATTGCTTTAGCCAACCAGAAAGGTGGAGTGGGAAAGACAACTACCACTATTAATTTGGCGGCTTCTCTTGCTACATTAGAAAAAAAAGTCTTAGTTATTGATGCAGATCCTCAGGCAAATGCATCTTCAGGTTTAGGAGTCAATATTAAAGAGGTTGAGTCCTCAATATACGAATGTCTTATCAATCAGGTTGACATTCATGAGGCAATCTATACTACAGATATTGACGGACTTGATATTGTCTCTTCTCATATTGACCTTGTTGGCGCAGAGATAGAAATGCTCAACTTCGAGAATAGGGAAAAGATAATGAAGAACCTACTGTCATCAATAAAGAATGAATATGACTATATACTAATAGACTGTTCACCTTCATTGGGTTTGATAACAATCAATTCACTTACAGCAGCCGACTCAGTAATAATCCCTGTGCAATGTGAATATTTTGCTCTCGAGGGTATCAGTAAGTTGCTTAACACAATAAAGATAATTAAGTCAAAGCTTAATCCTTCTCTTGAAATAGAGGGATTCCTATTGACAATGTTCGACTCAAGATTGAGACTTGCAAATCAGATTTATGATGAGGTTAAGAGACATTTCCAAGAACTTGTTTTCAAGACGGTCATCCAACGTAATGTTAAGCTCAGTGAGTCTCCTAGCCATGGTATTCCTGTAATTCTTTATGACGCTGAGTCTACCGGAGCGAAGAATTATCTTTCATTAGCAAAAGAAATAATAACACATAATAAATAAGTAAAGAATGGCAGTACAAAAGAAATTCGCTTTAGGACGTGGCCTTGATGCACTTATTTCAACAGAAGAGATTAGAACTTCTGGATCATCTTCTATAAATGAAATAGAATTATCAAAGATCTCTGTAAATCCTAATCAGCCAAGAAGGGAGTTTGATGCAGTTGCACTTCAGGAACTTGCAGACTCTATATTGGAAATAGGAATTATACAGCCTATTACGTTAAGGAAGATTGATGATGACTCTTACCAGATTATCGCTGGAGAAAGACGTTATCGCGCCTCTATACAGGCAGGACTCAAGACTATTCCTGCTTATATCAGGACAGCCGATGATGAGAATGTAATGGAGATGGCTCTTATTGAGAATATACAGCGTGAAGATCTTAATTCATTAGAGATTGCGCTGGCATATCAACATCTTATAGAGCAATATGAACTTACACAGGAGAGATTAAGTGAGAGAATTGGTAAGAAGAGAACTACTATAGCAAACTATCTGAGACTTTTGAAACTCCCTGCATTAATACAGGTAGCACTTAAGAATAAAGAGATTGACATGGGACATGCAAGAGCTCTTATTTCTCTTGATGAGCCAAAAACTCAGATAAGAATATTCAATGAAATTTTATCTCAAGGTTATTCTGTACGCAAGGTAGAGGAAATAGTAAAATCACTCACTCACGGCGAGATGGCCGATATGGGTAATAAAAAAATAAAACCGAAGGATGCATCTTTGTCTGAAGAGTTTCTCCTGCTGAAGAAGCAGTTGTCAAACTTCTTCGGATCGAAAGTTCAGTTGTCATGTACTTCAAAAGGTAAGGGAAAGATAAGCATCCCATTTAAAAACGAAGAGGATCTTGAGAGGATTATGGAGCTATTCGATTCACTTCGTTCAAATGATAATAAGCAGTAATATTGAAGTTGAATAGAAATAAATATATTGTCGTCCTTCTAATCCTGTTCACAGGATTGAGTTGTATGAATGCATATTCTCAGAAAGCAAGGCAGAGAAGATTGCAAATAAAAGCTGATACTACTAGTGTAGCTACTGACACTATCTCGCAGATAAATCGTGAAGGTCTTAGAAAGCTTACTACACCAGTCGATACAGCTTCATTAGTTAGGAAAAATGATTCTATACAAAAGGTAGAGAAGTCACCTAAAATAAAATTTATTCCTGATTCTAGAAAGGCTGTATGGATGGCTCTGGTTATACCGGGTGGAGGACAGTTCTATAACAGGAAATATTGGAAGCTTCCTCTTTTTTATGGCGGTTTTATGGGATGTGCCTATGCTTTGAACTGGAATAATAATATGTATAAAGATTATTCACAGGCATTCCTTGATATTATGGATGATGATCCTAATACGAAAAGCTATGAGGACTTCCTTCCTCCTGGAACTTCAATTTCAGGACAGGAAGAGAGATTTAAGGAGATTTTCAGAAAGAGAAAAGACCTTTATAGAAAACAACGCGATTTAAGTATTTTTGCCTTTATAGGTGTATACTTACTTTCTGTAATTGACGCATATGTAGATGCTGAGCTATCCGACTTTGATATTTCAAAAGATATAGGTATGAAGGTTTCTCCTGCTTATATTGACAGTCAGAAAGGTTATAAATTTGGCGCTGTAGGATTACAGTGCAGTATTAATTTTTAGATTTATGAGAAGAAAGTTATTTGTTATTTTATTAAGCTTTACCTTATTACAAGTAAATGCACAGGTAAAAGATGTAAACACAAACGAGACTGGTGAGGACTACGATACTGAAATGCCTGAGAGTATGCGCTCGAATATCGAGAGTCAATATAATATATGGCTTAAGAAGAATCTGATATCTTTCGAAAACGACTGCATGAGTACTAATAAGAGCCCTGTTGTAGCCGATTCTTTGATCATAGATCGCCTTTCACGCATACCTACTGTAATAGAGATGCCTTTCAATGAAGAGGTGAAAAAATATATCACTAGATATGCCAATTCTCTAAGAACAAAAGTATCGTTCATGCTGGGAGCAAGCAACCTATATGTTCCTACTTTTGAAAAAGCACTAGATCTATATAACCTTCCTATAGAACTTAAATATCTGCCTGTTATAGAGTCTGCACTCGATCCATTGGCTGTATCAAGACAGGGCGCCACAGGACTATGGCAGTTTATGTTGACTACAGGAAAGAAATATGGATTGAAGCACAACAGCCTCATAGATGAGAGAAGAGACCCGATTAAATCTACATGGGCCGCTGTAAACTACCTCAAGGATTTATATGATATCTATAGTGACTGGAATCTTGTTCTGGCTGCTTACAATAGCGGACCGGGAACAGTTAACAAGGCTATCCAGAGAGCTGGTGGTGTGAAAGACTATTGGAAAATATGCAGATTTCTGCCAAAAGAGACAAGAGGATATGTACCTGCATTCATTGCAGCAAACTATATAATGACATATTACTGCGAGCATGGAATATGCCCGATGACTAATGAACTTCCTGAGACAACAGATACTATACAAATAAATAGGGACTTGCATTTTAGCCAAGTTGCAGAGGTTTGTAAAGTGGATATTGAGGAGCTTAGAGTGCTGAACCCTCAGTATAAAAAAGATTTAATCCCTGGAAATAGTTTTGCTTGTAGCCTTAGTTTGCCTTCCCAAAATGTTGCTCTGTTTGTTAATAATGAAAAGACAATATTCGACTATAAATCTGATGAACTCTTTACAAAGAGAAGAGAGGTAGAAGTAGATAAGAGTGAAACTAAAACTACTCACAGCAGTTCAAGAAAGGCTAAAGTACGCCATAAAGTGAGAAGAGGAGAGACTCTTGGAACTATTGCAGATAAATATGGAGTATCAGTAAGTAAGCTGAAAAAGCTCAACCATATCAGAGGTTCTAAAATTACAGCTGGTAAGACTTTAAAGATCAGATAGTATTTTTGTTATATCTATTTTATCGATATAAAAATAGGTAATCATTGGATACAATTGATTTTTAATTATTTTTGCAATAACACTTGTTAAGGAAAGATTTATATTATGGAGGATAGTAAGTTATTACAACAGACAGATGATGAAATGATAGACCAGGCGTTTAAAGAACTTCTGGATTCTTATCTTGCGACAAAACACCGTAAGAAAGTTGAGATAATAACTAAAGCCTTTAATTTCGCCCGTGAAGCTCATAAAGGAGTAAAACGTAGATCAGGTGAACCATATATAATGCATCCTATTGCTGTAGCAAGAATAGTATGTGAGGATATAGGACTGGGTTCTACATCAATTTGTGCAGCATTATTGCACGATGTAGTAGAAGATACAGACTATACTGTTGAGGATATTGAAAACCTTTTCAATCCTAAGATAGCACAGATTGTAGATGGCCTTACAAAGATATCTGGCGGTATATTTGGAGATAGGGCATCTGCTCAAGCTGAGAACTTTAAGAAGCTGCTTCTCACAATGAGTGATGACATACGCGTCATACTTATAAAGATAGCGGATAGACTTCACAATATGAGGACTCTTGGTTCAATGCTTCCTACAAAACAGTTTAAGATAGCAGGCGAGACTCTTTATATTTATGCCCCTTTAGCAAACAGACTTGGACTTAATAAAATTAAGACAGAGCTTGAGGACTTGAGTTTCAAGTATGAACATCCTGAGGAGTATCTTCAGATACAGAAGAAACTTGAGAATACTCAAATGGCTCGTGTAGCTGTCTTCGAAGAGTTTACTTCACCAATAAAGGCGCAGCTGGATAAGATGGGACTGAGATATCAGATTCTGGCACGTGTTAAATCTCCATACTCTATATGGAATAAGATGCAGACCAAGCATATCTCTTTCAATGAAATTTATGATATACTTGCTGTTAGAATTATTTTCACTCCTAAATATCCTGATGATGAGATCAACGAGTGTTTCAGCATATATGCTTCCCTCTCTAAAATATATAAACCACATCCTGAAAGATTAAGAGACTGGATTACTCATCCTAAGGCTAATGGATATCAGGCTCTTCACGTCACACTTATGAGTAATCGTGGACAATGGATTGAGGTTCAGATTAGAAGCGAAAGAATGAATGATGTTGCAGAGCAAGGCTTTGCTGCTCATTGGAAGTACAAAGAGGGTGGTGGTAGCGAAGATGAGGGTGAACTAGAAAAATGGCTTAAGACAATTAAGGAGATCCTTGATGATCCTCAACCAGATGCCATTGACTTCCTTGATACCATAAAACTTAATCTTTTTGCATCCGAGATCTTTGTCTTCACTCCTAAAGGTGAGATTAAGACAATGCCTCAGAACTGTACAGCATTGGATTTTGCCTTCTCTATTCATACCTTCCTTGGAAGTCACTGTATAGGAGCTAAGGTTAATCATAAACTTGTGCCGCTAAGTCATAAATTGCAGAGTGGTGATCAGGTTGAGATATTAACATCAAAGTCACAGTTCGTACAACCTTCATGGATAAACTTTGCCACTACAGCAAAGGCAAAGGCTAAAATCCTTGCCATACTTAAACGTGAAGAACGTACTTTGCAGCAGAGAGGTGAGGAAGAGGTTGCCGACTTCTTTAGAAGCGAGAATCTTGAGTATTCATCTCAGAATATAAAGAAGTTATGCAGATATCATATGCTTGATTCTGTCGAGAAATTATATTCTGCCGTTGCAAGAAAAGATATTGTTCTTGGAGAGAGTGATAAGAATGTTGTTCTTGAGAAACCATCTTCGCAAGGGTGGAAGAAGTATATAACTTTCGGTTTCCGTAGTAATAAGTCACAGAAGAAGGAAGAGGATGAGGAAAAACCTGTTGCTCAGACTTCGGATATTGATATTAAGAAGGTGTTGCATATCTCTACCGATGATAAGAATAAGA
Source organism: Phocaeicola paurosaccharolyticus JCM 15092 (assembly GCF_000613805.1). Classification (GTDB taxonomy): domain Bacteria; phylum Bacteroidota; class Bacteroidia; order Bacteroidales; family Bacteroidaceae; genus Phocaeicola; species Phocaeicola paurosaccharolyticus. Next base: position 53,385 of record NZ_BAJR01000018.1, read on the forward strand.
ATTATGTTGTAGCAGATTGTTGCAAACCTATCCCAGGAGATGATGTGTTAGGATTTATAGATGATAATAACCAGGTCGTTATACACAAACGTCAGTGTCCTGTTGCTACCAAACTGAAGAGTAGTTTTGGAAATCGTCTTCTTGCAGTAGAATGGGAGTCTGATCAAGATCTATATTTTCCTGTCAATCTATACATAAAAGGAATAGACCATATCGGTCTTTTGAATAAGATCACTCAGGTTATTTCACAACAGCTAAATGTAAATATCCATAAGCTTACTATAGAGAGTAAGGATGGTATTTTTGAAGGAAGAGTCCAACTTTTAGTTCATGATGTGAGTGATGTGAAGGTTCTGTCTACAAATCTGTTTAAGATTTCAGAAGTCAAAGTAGTAACACGTATAGAGAACTTTGATGATAAACCGGAAAACTAATCAGGTAATATAATCTAACGCTTTACGCATACTTAGCAACTCCTCTTTTATAGCTGTAAGTCGGTCTATTATTTCGGTCTGGTTTACAATAGTCTCTTTGTTATCTTTCAATCTTTGTCTGGCACCTTGAAGTGTCATACCTCTCTCTTTTACAAGGTGGTATACTAGTCTTATGTTCTCTATATCCTCTTTCTTGTATTGTCTTACATTACCTGCTACTTTCTTGGGCGCGATAATAGGGAACTCTTTTTCCCAATATCTCAGAAGTGATTCTGTGACATCGAACATCTGTGCTACCTCTTTGATAGAGTAATACAATTTCAACTCTTTGTTAGGATTATAAGCCATTTTTGTTTTTCTATTTATACAAATATATGAACTTTTTTTTACGAAGAGATGTTTAAGGATATAAATAAATACCGTTTAACTTTCTTCTGAAAAAGAAATTAAACAGTGATATTTGTTTAGTGATATAGGTAGATGTCTAAGGAAAATCTCTTTCTAAGGAGTACCCTTTGATAAAAATATTAGAATATGGAATTAATTAAGATTTTATTACGTGGAGCAAGTCAGGTAATGTTTCAAAACAATATTTGGTGTGGGTTGCTGTTTATTGTTGGTATATTTTGGGGCTCATATGAAACAGGTAACGGACTCGTTGCTTGGGGAGCACTTTTGGGGCTTATTGTCTCGACCTCTACGGGATTTATTTTAGATTTGCCCGACAATGAAGGTGAAGAAGGCTTATGGGGATTTAATGGTATACTTGTAGGATGTGCTTTCCCAACATTTATGGGTGATTCTGTTCTTATGTGGCTTTCACTGATATTGTGTGCTATGATGTCTACTTGGGTATACAGGGCATTCAACAATATACTTGCACCATACAAAGTCAGCTCTTTTACTTTCTCATTTGTATTTACTACATGGATATTCTTACTTGCCTCTAGGGCTATGGATGGCTTGTCTCCACATACTCTCCCTTCAATAGGTATATCACCCTTAACTCCACTTATTAAATATGACATTCTCTCACTTATAGAGTATTGGTTGAAAGGTATTTCACAGGTGTTTTTGGTTAATTCATGGGTGACAGGAGCAATATTCCTTCTTGGGCTCTTTATCAGTAATAAGTGGGCAGGAATATGGGCTGCCGTAGCTTCAGCAGTATCTCTCTTCATTGCTATTCTGTTCTCAGCTTCAGGAGGAAGTATAACAGAAGGATTGTATGGCTTTAGTGCTGTCCTTACTGGTCTGGCATTAGGTATGACATTCTACAAAGTTAATATACGTACAGCAATATGGGCTCTGTTAGGAATAATAGCGACCGTATTTATACAGGCTGCTATGAATGTTCTTCTCTCTCCTGTTGGAATACCGACACTAACAGGACCATTCTGTCTTGCAACCTGGTTGTTCTTGTTGCCTTTGATTAGATTTGATGACAAGGGACACTATTGCTCTTTATTAAGAGAAAAATTAAAGAAGTCTAGGGATGATGAGTAATTGGGGTGATTATTGTGATACATTAATATAGATTAATTGGATGGCATAACCAACCATATAATGGACGCTCTATGCAGTGGAATAAAAGCTTGTCAGTCAGCTCGGCTATGATGTTTTAATTATCCAAAAGTCAATATTTTAAGGATATTATATCATTAAAAATGATAAAACAGATTATCTTTGCACATTATTTCGAAAAATATAATCAAAAAATATATAAAAGCGACATGATGACAGCTAAAGAAATCAGGGATTCCTTCAAAAGCTTTTTTGAATCAAAGGGACATCATATTGTTCCTTCTGCTCCCATGGTCATAAAAGATGACCCTACCTTAATGTTTACAAATGCAGGTATGAACCAGTTTAAGGATATTATTCTAGGTAACCATCCTGCCAAATATAAAAGAGTGGCCGACTCTCAGAAATGTCTTCGTGTAAGTGGCAAACATAATGACCTTGAAGAGGTAGGTCATGATACATATCACCATACTATGTTCGAGATGCTAGGTAACTGGTCTTTCGGTGATTACTTCAAGGAAGATGCAATCAACTGGGCATGGGAATATCTTGTTGGCGTTCTTAAGCTAAATCCTGAACACCTTTATGCAACAGTATTCGAGGGTAGTCCTGAGGAGGGTCTGGAACGTGATAATGAAGCTGCTTCATTCTGGGAACAATATCTTCCAAAGGATCATATCATCAATGGAAACAAACATGATAACTTCTGGGAAATGGGTGATACAGGACCTTGCGGACCATGTTCAGAGATACATATTGACCTTCGCCCTGCTGAAGAACGCGCTAAAGTAAGCGGTCGCGATCTTGTAAATCATGATCACCCACAGGTTATCGAAATATGGAACCTTGTATTTATGCAGTTCAACCGTAAGGCTGACGGCTCTTTGGATGGACTACCGGCTAAGGTTATCGATACAGGTATGGGATTCGAGCGTCTCTGTATGGCTATGCAGGGAAAGACATCTAACTATGATACAGATGTATTCCAACCAATTATAAAGGCTATTGCTGCTATGGCAGGAACAACATATGGAAAAGATAAGCAGGCTGATGTTGCAATGCGTGTTATAGCTGACCATATACGTACTATAGCATTCTCTATTACTGACGGTCAGTTGCCAAGCAACGCTAAAGCCGGTTATGTAATTCGTCGTATCTTGCGTCGTGCTGTTCGTTACGGATATACATTCCTTAACCAGAAGCATGCATTTATGTATAAATTGCTTCCTGTACTTATCGACAATATGGGTGATGCTTATCCGGAGTTGAAGGCTCAGCAAGAACTTATCGGTAAGGTTATCAAGGAGGAGGAAGAGTCATTCCTTCGTACTCTTGAGACTGGTATACGTCTTCTTGACAAGACTATGGAAGATGCTAAGAAAGCCGGAAAGAAAGAGATTAGCGGATCTGATGCATTTACTCTTTATGACACATTCGGTTTCCCATTAGATCTTACAGAACTTATTCTTCGTGAGAATGGAATGACAGTAAACGAGGATGAGTTTAATGCAGATATGCAGAAACAGAAAGAGCGTGCTCGTCATGCAGCTGCTGTAGAGACAGGCGACTGGATTACATTGAACGAAGGTGAAACAGAGTTCGTAGGATATGACTATACAGAATACGAGACAAGCATTCTTCGTTATAGAATGGTAAAACAAAAAAATCAGACTCTATATCAGATTGTACTTAGCAAGACTCCTTTCTATGCAGAAAGTGGTGGTCAGGTAGGTGACACAGGTGTTATTGTAAGCGAGTTTGAAACAATAGAAGTTGTTGATACTAAGAAGGAGAACAATCTTCCAATACATATTGTAAAGAAGCTTCCTGAGCATATGGACGCTCCTATGATGGCATGTGTAGATACAGACAAGCGTACAGCTTGTGCTGCTAACCACTCATGTACTCACCTTTTGGATGAGGCTTTGCGTGAAGTGCTTGGTACTCATGTTGAACAGAAGGGCTCTCTTGTAACTCCAAATTCTTTAAGATTTGACTTCTCTCACTTCCAGAAGGTAACCGATGAGCAGATCCGTCAGGTAGAGCATATGGTTAATGCTAAGATCAGAGAGAATATAGCTCTTACTGAGCATAGAAATATACCTATCGAGGATGCAAAAGAACTTGGAGCTATAGCTTTGTTTGGTGAGAAATATGGTGATGAGGTAAGAGTTATCCAGTTCGGTAGCTCTATAGAGTTCTGTGGTGGTACTCATGTATCTTCAACTGGTAAGATTGGAATGGTTAAGATTATTTCTGAGAGCTCCGTTGCTGCCGGTGTTCGCCGTATCGAGGCAATAACAGGTGAGAAGGTAGAGGAGTTGATGGATACAATTCAGGATACACTGCTTGATATCAAGTCACTTTTCAACAATGCTCCTGATTTGAATAATGCAATAAAGAAATATATCGATGAGAATGCAGGTCTTAAGAAACAGGTTGAAGAGTTCATGAAGGAGAAAGCTTCCCAACTTAAGGCAAGACTTATAGAGAAGGCTACTGTGGTAAACGGTACTAAAATAATCAAGAGCGTAATCCCAATGCCTGCAGATGTTGTTAAAGACATGGTATTCCAACTTAAGGGTGAGATATCAGAAAATCTGCTTGTTGTAATAGGTAGTGTAGATGGTGAAAAACCTCTATTGACTGTAATGATGAGCGATGATCTTGTTAAGAGCGGAAAGGATGCTGGAAAGATTGTACGTGAAGCTGCTAAGCTGATACAAGGTGGTGGCGGTGGTCAGGCTCATTTTGCTACAGCAGGTGGTAAGAATGTTGACGGACTTAATGCAGCAGTAGATAAAGTTGTTGAATTAGCAGCACTATAAAAAGTTGTTCAACAGAATAATATAAATTCGCCCTTGTTACAAACCTTGTAGCAAGGGCGATATTTTTTATTTAAGCTCTAAATGAGATATTAGTATTATAAGTGAATACTATGTTTTACCCCATAATTTATATATCCTAAAGTTTTAAACAATTATCCAAAGGCTTAGGATAATTGTCCTAAGCCTTTGGATAAGAAAGACTCTCTGAATTATATCTGTTTATAGCAGAAAAAAGTAAAAAATCTCCTTCTTTTACTCTTCAATTTGTTCTTTTGGCCAGTTTACAAGATACAGTGTTTTGGTTGCACGTGTTATAGCAGTATAGAGCCATCTGAAATAATCTGGTGTGAGATAATCATCACTCATATATCCTTGGTCAAGGAAGACATTTTCCCACTGTCCACCTTGTGCCTTATGTCCCGTAATAGCATATGCATATTTTATCTGAAGGGCATTGTAATGCACATCCTCTTTCATCTTTTTAATTCTCTCTTTCTTGATTCTTATATCTGCATAATCCTCCAGAATTGAGTGAAATAGTTTATCGTTCATCTCTTTAGGAAGAGCCGGAGAATCTGAGTTTAGAGTGTCAAGCAGTACCTTAGCCTCTATCTCAATATCATCATAGTCATGGAATGAGAGTAGGACTTGTGCAAAACGGAATCCATATATCTCTTCACTTTTGCGTATCCTTTTTACTACAGCTGTATCGCCATTGGCAATGAAGTCTATCTCCTTGCAGTCATTACACCAGTAGTAGTTGTTCTTTGCTATCATAAGCATATCACCACTTGTAAGTTCCTCCTCACGATAGAATATTGTGTTTCTTATGCCTCGATTGTATATGTTAGCCCTTTTGTTTGATCGACAGATTATAATAGTTTCATCAACTCCTGATTGGCTGTATGACTGACTTATAGTCTCAATGAGATCACCTCCGTTGATTGACTTGATATCAGGGAAAAAATCAATCTTCAGTTTTGGCAGAATGTCGAACTCCTCATTTCTTATCAACTTTCTTAAGTTGGTGGCATTATACAATATTCCCGACTCATGAAGTTGTCGTACAACGTCAGTAAGTTCAGCCTCTGAAACCTCAATTCCGTAGCCTCTTATGAAGTCGGCTGATAGGGAAGGGCTCTCTTCTTCACCAACTGGAGGAAGTTGGGCTGTGTCACCTATAAGCATCAGTTTGCAACCTTTGTCATTGAAGATATACTGTACCATATCGTCGAGTAATCTTCCACTTCCGAACATACTTCCTGATATTCCCTCGTTTGCTATCATTGATGACTCATCAACAATAAAAATTGTGTTCGAATGAAGATTATCGTTTAATGTGAAGTTATCATATTCACCGGAGAAAGATTTCTGTCTGTATATCTTTTTGTGAATGGTATAAGATGTGTGATTTGAGTAGTTTGCCAGCACTTTAGCAGCTCTTCCGGTTGGAGCAAGCAATATGCATTTCATCTCCAGATTATCCATTGTTTTTACCAATGAAGCCATTAGTGAGGTCTTTCCTGTACCAGCGTATCCCTTTAAAATAAAAGAAGATTTGTCCCTTGTAGACAGTATGAAGTCGGCAATCATATTGATTGCTTTTTCCTGTTCCAAAGTTGGTTTATATGGAAAATTTCTTTTAATTTGCTCTATTAATTTATTAATAATCATAATTATGAGATAAAAAGTAAGATAATATGTCTTTGATTGTGCATATTTATTTTATTTTTGTGATACGAATATAAACTAAAAAAACACATATTTTATCATGAGAACAATTATTAATATTGTATTAGCTGCTTGTATCGTAGCGCTAATTTATGTCTGCTATGGGAGTATCATGGGGCCGATTGATTTCAAATCAGCTAAAGAATCCAGAGAAAAAGCAATTATTGCGCGATTGATTGATATCCGCAAAGCACAGTTGGAGTATAGAAATCTTAATGATGGAAACTATACAGCTAGTTTCGATACATTGATTGCTTTTGTTAAGAATTCAAAATTACCATTTGTAATGAAAGAAGGAATCTTGACAGATGATCAGTTAGAGTCTGGTATGACTGAAAAGAAGGCAATGGCTATAATCAATAAAGCAAAAAAGACAGGAAATTGGTCAGAAGTTCAGAAAGCTGGTTTGACAAACTTTAAACGAGATACAATGTGGGTAGCTGTAACGGATACTATTTTTGGAAAAGGATTTACAGCTGACTCATTGAGATATATTCCATTTGGAAATGGTGCTCAGTTTGAGATGGCAGTGCGTAATGACACTACTAAATCAGGAGCTCCTTTGCATCTGTTCCAGGCGCAAGCTTCTTATGATGCTTATCTTCAAGGATTAAGCAAGCAAGAATTGCTTAACTTGAAAGATGTACAGAAAAAATTAGGTAAATATCTTGGGTTGAGAGTTGGTGATATTGAACAGCCAAACAACAACGCAGGTAACTGGGAATAATTATGATTGATAATATAGACCTTTCAAAGTCAAATGAGTATAATTTGTCCATCCGAGTAAGTTCGGATGGATTTTCTTTTTCCGTTGTAAATCCTCAGAATAAGAGTGATTTTATGTTTTCAAAATTTGACATATCTCCATCTACTTCAGTATCGGCAAATCTTAAAAAGTGGCTTTCTGCTACTGAAGAGTTGAACCATGAGTATAAAAAGGTCTTTGTTATTTTCAACACCTCACGTTTCATGGCTTTGCCGGCTTCTCTATATCAGGAGGGAAACGATGGGGATATATTCTATTACAATCATTCAAAGATAAACAATGAGAAGGTGTTAAGCGATAAACTCATAGCTGAAGATATAGTAATGCTGTATGGAGTCGATAAATACTGTCATCAGATTATTTCGGAGCATTTTAATGAGTTTGAAATGATGTGCTCTGCTACTTCTCTTCTTCACTACTACGCAGGAAAGAGCCGTATTAGTGGAGAAAAAAAGATATTTATACAGCTTTCAGAGCACGATATCAAGCTATTTTGCTTTGAAAATGATAAGCTCTTACTATTAAATTCATATAATTGCAAGCAGGTGTCCGATCGTCTTTACTATATTCTGTGCGTTTGGAATAATCTTGGATACAACGTTCAAAAGGATGAGATAATTCTGAATGGCAACATCAAGGATAAAGAGTTGTTGCATAAAGAGTTGAAACGCTTTGTTCCTAATGTATTTTGGTTTATGCCTAGAGCAGAATTCAATCGTGCACCACTTGCTCAAGTTGAATCTTTTCCTTTTGACATGCAAACTTTATTACTATGCGAGTAATTAGCGGATTATATAAAAGACGTCGTTTTGACGTACCACATTCTTTTAAAGCACGACCTACAACTGATTTTGCTAAAGAAAATCTTTTTAATGTTCTTTCAAACAACTATTTTGACTTTGAAGATGGTGTCACTGCTCTGGATCTGTTCTCAGGAACGGGTAGTATAAGTATTGAACTTGTATCCAGAGGTTGCGATCAGGTCGTTTCTGTAGAGAAAGACCCACAACATTACGCATTCATCACTAAGGTTATGAATGAGGTCAAGACAGATAAATGTCAGACTCTGCGTGGAGATGTATTCAAGTACATTGATAGATGCAATAAGAAGTTCGATTTTATATTTGCAGACCCACCTTATGCACTTAAGGAACTTGAGTCTATCCCTGACCTTATTTTTAAAAATAACCTTTTAAAAGATGGTGGACTGTTTGTTCTTGAACATGGTAAGGATAATGATTTCACTAAGCATCCAAATTTTGTTGAACAGCGCCATTATGGAAGTGTGAACTTCTCCTTCTTTAAAGAAGTGGAGCCATAATACGTACTGCGGATTCGGCCATGCGCTCCTTTAGTGAGCGCTTTTCCCATGCTTTCTTAGATAATATCATAGATCCTTTCATATCGTTTAAAAAGATGTTTTTAAGGTGTATTGCCGAGTCACGGTCATACATTATGGCGTTAACCTCGAAATTATGTTCAAAGCTTCTGAAATCCATGTTGGTAGAACCTACTGTTGAGACTATATCATCGATTACAATAAGTTTTGAATGTAGGAATCCTTTCTTATACATGTATATTTTTACTCCCGACTCCATAAGCATGGATAGGTAGGAGAGTGTACCTATATGAGTAAGGAACGTATCTCCTCTCTTTGGTATCATAATTCTTACATCCACACCTGCTAGAGCAGCATTCTGCAATGCAAGTAATATTGAGTCGGTAGGCAAAAGGTATGGGGTCTGAATGTAGAGATACTTTTTGGCATTCTCTATAGCTATTAGGTAGCCTTGCATTATATCATGCCATTCCCCAACAGGGTCTGAAGTTACTATCTGGATAAGGGAAGAGCCTTTTTCCTCCATTTCAGGGAAATACTTGGACGAAGTAATGAGCGAACGGTCTACGGCATACCAATCGGTAAGAAAAGCTGTCTGAAGACCATATACGGCTTTGCCTTCAATCTTCGAGTGGAGATCTTTCCATATGCCCCACTTTACACCTTTTATATATCTGTTGGCAATATTCATTCCACCGATGAAACCTACTTTACCATCAATAACTACAATTTTTCTGTGATTTCTATAGTTTATCTTGCTTGTAAAAAGTGGGTATTTGACTTTCAGAAATGCTTTAGCTTCTATACCATTACCTCTCATCTTTTCATAGAATGAATCTGATACTCGCCAGCACCCCACATCATCGTACAGTACACGGATTTCAACCCCCTCTTTGGCCTTATCAATAAGGCAATCTCTAATAAGTTTTCCTAGAGCATCGTCATTGAAGATATAAAACTCCATATGAATATGGTGCTTTGCCTTATATATCTCTTTTATCAAAGAAGAGACCATTGAGTAGCCATCGGAATATGTCTCCAGACTATTTCCTTCAAAAGGTAGTGCGCTATTTATGTTCTTGAAAAAGCTCATTAGCTTATTTCCCTCAATATTACCATAAAATGCTTTCTGGGCCTGGTATTCGGCCATAGGACGTTTAATGATTCTGGTAAATCCTTTTTTGCTTATCAACCTATTCTTTCGTGTATTCCTTCCTACAAAGTAATAGAAGAACAGACCAATAAGAGGAAGAAAGAAAAGCACGAGAATCCATGCCAACGTCTTTACGGGGCTTCTATTGTCTAGAACTATTATTACAATTGTAAATAAAATAGTAATGAAATAGACAATGTTAAAGACTACATTAAATATATCGCCGTAGGCAAATGAATACTCCATATAACTTAGCTTATAAGACAAACTTATAAAAAAAAATGGAGTATACTTATTAAAAGCCCCCAAAAGTTTTGTAAACCTTTGAGGGCGTTAATAAGTATTGTTTTTAAAAAAAAGTGTTCAGAATTTAGAATGGATGTCTTCCTCCTCCCATTCCGCCACCCATACCACCAGGTCTCATTCCGCCACCCATACCACCAGGCATTACTCCAGGCATAAAGTTTCCTCTGCCATTCATCATCTTATCACGAGTTGCTTTACTACCAAATATGTTAAGACGATAAATAACATGAACCATGCAGTAGCTGTTGATACTGTTGTATGAAGTAACCGAACGTTGCATTGCAGACATATTGCTTGATATGTTACTCTGTTGTTTCAAGATGTCGTACATCTCGAAGCTTACAGTTGTAGAACCTTTGAATAGAGTCTGAGCTATCTGGGCATTCCAGATAAGTTCGTTTTTATTCATTGTAGCATCTGAATAACCTCTTCTGTTTTGGCTTACAACATTAGTTGACAGGTTCATGTTCCAAGGTAATGATACACTTGTATTTGCTCCGTAAGAGAATGTATAAGGCTCTCTGTTTCTACTTGGATCAAGGCTGCTTCGCTCCCATGAGTATTCTATTGAACCATTGATACCAAATTCAAACCAGTTATTGCGGTATGCGCCATTAAGGTTCTCTCCAACAGATAGTGTAGTACTTCTGTTTCTCAATGAACCTCCATTGACATTGTCACTTTGGAAACCAACTTGACTTGAGTAGTTAGATCTTGAGAAAGAGTTTATAGTAAACTTCTTGTTTTTAAGTGCAGTACTGAATCCGAACATACCAAATGCATTCCAGTTACCATTAACATTCTCGTAAGTACTTGTGTTAACACCGCTGACAGGATCATATGAACGTTTACTGCTTATTGCATTTTGAGTAGCACTGAAATTCAAATTAGCTATAATACTTCTCTGCTTATCAGCATTGAATGTGTTATAGAATGCAGACATATTATGTGTGAATGAAGCTTAAGACCGGCATTACCAACATTGATATTTAATGGATTTGAATAGTCTGCAATAGGCAGAAGGTTGTCCATTGATGGCTGACTGCTTCTTCCACGATATGTAACTCTTAACTGACTAACTTTAGAGAATTTGTAGCGGAAGTCCAAATTAGGTGCGAAATTAATCACGTTACGAGTTGTATCGATCTTTAATATGTTTCCGGCTCTTTCAGTCAGATATGATAGTTTTGTATTTTGAGGAAGAACAGACACACCGAAACTAAGTTGATATTTAGGACGTATGAATCGAAGTCCCAATGATATCTCATGATTAAAGTATTTATAAGTTGCCTCTTTACTTAGGCTATCAACTCTATTCTCTTCATATCCTGAAGGAAGATGATTGCTGATATTCCAATCAGGAAAGCCATTTAAGTCATAAGTGTTCTTATCACTTGTGTTGTATCTATACTGAAAATTATAGCTAAACTGAAGGAAAGTAGCTTGAGCAATAGGTTCGCTATATGTAAACTGAGCTCTATAATTATATGATATAGTAGGTGTCTTTATATATTGATTCATTGTAGAATCTTTGTCAAGTAAGAAGTAACGTGTCATCGACTCATTAAAATTGCTATTATCACTGTCACTATAGCCAAAGCTACCTCTCAAAGTAATATTTCTTCCTTTGTCATTCAACTTTCTATTTAACTGCAAACTTACATCACTATTTGTTGAACTTGACTTAGACAGAGACTGTCTGTTCTGTAGATTGACTCTTATAGCTTCAAGAGGATCATCTGTGAGGTTATCAATATTCAGATATTCATTTGGATTTGATATAATGGAGAATGGGTCATTATTGAATGTACCATTTTCATTAAAACCGTTGCCATTACTTTTTCTGTATGAGAAATTAGGACGGAATATAATGTTAGTCAGACTATCTGGTTTCCACTCAACTCTTAAATCTGCATTGAAGTCCTTTGCTTTATTTCTGCTGAATTGGTTGTTGTTTGCAAAGGTGCTACCACCTTTAAGGAAATTCTCAGAGTATCCTATACTCTGTAGATCGTTATCACTGTAGTTATATCTTGCACTACCTCCTATTTCAAGTTTCTGAGAGTCGTGTGCAAAACTTGCTCCAATTGTTTTTGTAGCATTCAGACCATTATTTCTTCTCCAGCGTGCTCCGCCACCTCCTGAAAAACCTTGGCTGTTTACGTTATTTGCGCCCGAGATAAGAGTAAGCTGTGAGTCATCATTGAAGTAGTTGATCGTTGCATTTCCGGTATATCTATGTTCTGTACCAGCACCCAAGTCAATATTACCGAACCAGCCTTGATTCATACCTTTCTTTACGGTAAGGTCGAGAACAGTCTCTTCTTCACCATCATCAATACCTGTTATACGAGCCAAATCAGACTTCTTATCATATGTTTTAAGGTTCTCAATCATATCTACAGGTAGGTTCTTAAGACCGGTTTTAACATCACCACCAAAGAACTCTTTACCTTTTACCATGATTTTCTTAACCTCTTTACCATTAATCTTTATAGTACCATCGTCAGAAACCTCAGCTCCCGGAAGTTTTCTAACCAACTCTTCTAGCATAGCTCCCTGAGGGGTTCTATATGCCGATGAGTTATAAAGAAGAGTGTCTTCTTTAACTGTTACCTGAGGTGCTTCTGCAACTACTAATGCCTCTTTTAGCATAATGGCATCAGATGATAGAGATATAGTGCCCAAATTTACTACAGGCTTATTGCTTGATAGTTGTATTGGATTAATGTAATTTACATAGCCGACGAAAGAAACTTTGACTACATATTTTCCAGGTTTCGCACTTATAGAAAAATTACCGCTATTGTTGGTTACATTTCCTGCAGCCATTGTGCTATCAGGCAAGCTCAATAACTGAACTGTAGCTTGAGTAACGGGTGATTTATCTTCACTATCAATTACTTTTCCGTTAAGGGTTATATTCTTGGTATCAGCTTGAGCATCTGCTGCTGCAAACAGTGTAAATACCATACATAAAAATAATCCAAGTTTCTTCATCTTTAATGTTTCCAAGTTTTAAATAAATATCAACGCTTGTTATGATGAGATATCGTTACAAAGGTTTAATAGGAGTTCCTTATTTTTTATATATTTTATCAATTTTATGTTTTAATAGACTATATTCAAGACAAATTACATTGAATACCATGTAAACAATCAGTCCGGATGAGTCCGCTCCACTTAAGTCGCCCACATAAATTCCCTTCACTAACACTACTATGTAGTATATGAATATCAAGTATAATGCATAGCATAATGACTTTACTCTTATTGCAGATGTTTCTTCGTTCTCATTCTTTGTCCTTGCCATAAAGATCATGAATAGTGCAATCCATATTAGAACCTTGATAGCAGCTTTGATTAAAATAAAATTGCTATCGTTGATATGTCCCATTATGAATGAGATAAATGGCAGGAATATGCAGCATGTAAGAATAGCATATCCCATCGTTTTGCAATAAGTAGGGAGAATTCCTTTCATAATATTTAAAATTAAAGAGCAAAAATAGTGAATTTTGTCTACTTTTGTCTTCAAAACTTACTCATATGAATAACCAAAAGGTAATAATATGTGATAATCTGAAAGAAGATCTTTGGAAAGCTATGTCAGATTGTCCACACGATAAAGTGTTTGTGCTTGTAGATGAACATACAGGTAAGTTATGCTTGCCATTGATCTCAAGTTTTGATTATATGAAAGGCGCTGAAATAGTAATTATTGGTGCAGAGGATGTTAATAAGACTATTGAGACATTATCATATGTATGGAAAGAGTTAGGAGACAAAGGTGCTACCCGCCATTCACTTATTATTAATTTAGGTGGTGGAATGGTTACTGACTTGGGAGGATTTGCTGCTTCAACCTTCAAAAGAGGTATGAAATATATTAATATTCCTACAACACTTCTGGCTATGGTAGATGCATCTGTAGGAGGTAAGACAGGCATCAATTTCAATGGTCTTAAGAATGAGATAGGAGTGTTCTCTCCAGCCGATTCAGTAATTATATACACCGAGTTCCTTAAGACTCTGGATATGTATAATATATTATCCGGTTATGCGGAGATGCTTAAACACGGACTTATTAGTGATCAGAAACATTGGCTTGAACTACTTAAGTTTAATTTTGATAATATAAACTACCAAGAGCTTCAGAGACTTGTTGAAGAATCGGTGAAGGTAAAGGAAAATATCGTTGAAATGGACCCTTTTGAGAAAGGGATACGAAAAGCTCTTAATCTTGGTCATACAGCAGGGCATGCTTTTGAAAGTCTATGTCTAAGTAATGATAAGCCTATACTTCATGGATACGCCGTGGCTTATGGTCTGATATGTGAGCTCTATTTCTCGTATGTCCGAGTTGGCTTCCCTAAAGATAAGTTTTACAAGACTATACAGTTTATTAAAGAAAACTATGGAGTGCTGCCAATAAATTGTAAGGATTATGATACCCTCTACAACTTTATGAAACATGATAAGAAGAATAGTGATGGTATAATAAACTTTACTCTTCTATCTGAAGTCGGTGATATCAAGATAGATAATGCAGCTACCCGTGAGGATATCATGGAGATGCTCGACTTCTATAGAGAGTATATGGGCTGCTAAATTGAGAATTTGGTTTTGTAAAATAAAAAATTAATCACTATTTTTGTTAACACAATTCGGGGTGTAGCTCAGCCCGGTTTAGAGTACGCGTCTGGGGGGCGTGTGGTCGGAAGTTCGAATCTTCTCACCCCGACATTGAAAATCAAGGAGTTAGGTTGGATCTTAACTCCTTTTCTTTTTTATTACTGACGTTTTTAGGAGAGAATAGATGTTATCAAACATAAAATATATTGATCTATTATTTGTATTACTTTGTTTCAGTTTTCTTCTGATTAGTTCACTAATATCACAGG
>NZ_BAJR01000017.1 GCF_000613805.1 Phocaeicola paurosaccharolyticus JCM 15092
TATTGTTATATATAATAAATCCATGCATTGTTTTAATACTGCATCTATGTATAAGAATGTTTATCAAAATATTAAGCAATTGTGTTGTTAACATTTTTTCAAGGGCTATTAAAGAGTACTTAAATATCACATTATTAATGGTTTTCTCTACGCTTAATATTTTGTAAATCAGATATTTATTATAGGAATTGATGCGGACATGTATACTATAACGACATTATTTCATATATACTTGTTAGCTGATATGATCGGCATAATGGTTGGTAAAAATTATTGGTGATAAATTTAAATGGTAAATTCTTGTCTAAAGGAGAGCACTGAATCTAGGTCGAGAGAAAAATGATATAATTGCAAAATAATTATGAAGATCATTTTTTCGTTTAATGCATAGGTATTTGAGTTAGAATAATTATCAAACAAGTATGAATTAATAATAAATACGATTGAACAAATATTAGTTTCTTTACAAAAATGACTAAGAAATTTATTGAGAAGATAACAAATATAGCGATACTTCATATTATCTGTATTTCATTATAATTTACAATGCTTTTAGAAATTCGGACTTTTGAATACACATCTGTGAATGATTTGAAATGGCTTACTATATAAAAATGATATAATTGGTATTATGTTTAATTAGATTTATGCAAATAATAATCTATTTTTAAGTTCTCATATATCGTGTAGAATGAGAATCACTACTCCACATCTCTCGTTTCACCTACTATTTTAATATAAACTATTTCAAATGAACCAAGAATTTAATCTTATGATTGTTGTAGTTATATTATGAAATAAACTACAATAGTCTTTCAAATTCTATTTATTCATTTTATATATTTCTGAGATTATTCAATTATTATATTTCCTACATCAATAAAAAAATCAAAGTAAACTTACTCTGGACTTTTATCTATTTATTTTTTATAGAATTTATATTCAATAATCAATATCAGTTTAATGGAACCTTCTCGAAATTATAACCTAGCCATTTTAACTCTATTGAAGCCCCTATTCTATACATTATTCTGCATGTTCTAGCAAAGATATAAAAAGCAAGTTTGCTTTGTGGCTCAATCTTTTCATGACGAATCATACTTACTGCAGTCTCGCCACATTTACGTATAACTATCTCTAGGTCAGCAGCTTTCTCACTTTCTAGAGGGATCAATAGTATATCTCTTATAATATGTTCATCCATATCGTCGAAACCTTGTTCTCCGTAGAAATTCTTATAACCATATTTAGAGAATATTTCCCAATCTAAGTCCCATCCATATGCAACAGCCATACCAAGGAAACTAGCCCAAGCAACTGACACTGTCGGATAGTCAGGAATCTGTATTGCTGCATCTGCGATATATTCAGGAGCAATAACTTTCCAATAATCATCAATGTCGTCGGAATTAAGTAGCACTCCATCAAGCATTTTACATGCTGTACAGATTCGAAGTAATTCATTTTGAAGTTTCTCTTCGAAGACATCTAGATATCTATCTTCCATAAATAAGACTTAATAGTTAATTAGAAATGGCTACTTCCATCAAAACAATATGTACAAACCTTACATTTTGGTAGCCCAATTGCTTCAATTAAAGTTTCTAATGTATTGAACTTTAGAGAGTTAAGTCCAAAGCGTTCTCTTATTATCTCAACCATCTTTGTATATTCAGGAGAGTCAGTCTTTGCATATTTTTCAAGGTTTTTGTTAGGGTCACCTTCTAACTCTTCTATAATACGACGTGTGATAAGTTCCATTGGACTTTTTGATGCAGTAAATCCAACAAATTGGCAAGCGTAGATCAATGGTGGACACGCTATTCGCATATGAATCTCTTTAGCACCATATTCGTAAAGTACTTTTACATTGTCACGTAGCTGTGTTCCTCTAACAATAGAATCATCGCAGAAAAGTACCCTCTTATTTTGCAGAAGAGCTCTGTTGGGAATAAGTTTCATCTTAGCTACTAATGATCTCATTTCTTGATTACTAGGAGTGAAACTTCTTGGCCATGTAGGAGTATATTTTGCTATAGCTCTGTGATAAGGGATACCTTTTCCTTCTGCATAACCTGTCGCCATACCAACTCCTGAATCAGGAATGCCACAAGCACAGTCGGCTACCGAATTATCTTTCTTTCCCATTATGTAACCACTTCTGAAACGTACCTCCTCAACATTTTTACCTTCATAGAATGATGTAGGGAATCCGTAGTAAACCCATAAGAATGAGCATATCTGCATCTCCTCATTTGGTTTTCGAAGCTGTTCTATCTTATCTGATGTGAATCTTACAATTTCACCTGGTCCGACATATCTTTCTATTTCATAATCTAGATTTGGGAAGCTTGTCGATTCGCTTGAAGCTGCAAAAGCTCCATCTTTTTTACCTATTATAATTGGTGTTCTACCCAATTTATCTCGTGCAGCGATGATGCTTCCATCTTCACAAAGGATTAGTATTGAACAAGAACCTTTAATTTTATTGAAAAGGTTTTCAATACCATCGACGAAGTTTTTTCCCTGTATTATGAGTAGTGATATAAGTTCAGTCTGATTTGTTTTGCCGGAGCTAAGCTCTGTGAAATGCATGTTTTGAGCCAAAAGTTCTTTTTCTAACTCATCAATATTGCATATTTTAGCAACAGATGCGATAGCGAATCTACCGAAATGTGAACTTATAACAATGGGCTGTGCATCAGTATCACTGATAATTCCAATACCGGAATTTCCTTCAAATTTTGGCAACTCATCTTCAAATTTTGTTCTGAAATATGTACTTTCAAGATTGTGTATAGAACGGACAAATTCTCCTTTTTGATTTAAAGTGGTAAGACCTCCCCTTTTTGTTCCAAGATGTGAATTATAGTCTGTGCCGTAGAATAGATCTGTATGACATCGGTTGCGTGAAGCAACACCAAAGAAACCTCCCATTGTATTTGTATTAAGAGTTAATGAATTTGTTTGCAAAAGTATAAATAAAATTCATGTTATTTACTCATGTAAGGACAAAAAATAAAGGATTTACTCGATGCAAATCCTTTATTTTAAATTATTCATTTTGTATTAAATTCTTCATCTATTTTATAACTAAAATAGGTGTATTTGCATGGAAAATCATTTTTCTAGCAATGCTTGGATTAAATAGTCGGGCAAATATATTCCGCTTATAATTTGTTATTGCAATCACATCTATATTCTCCTGTTTCACAAAATTGTCAAGGTTAGAAAGCAGATGATCCTCTTCTATAACATTGTATTCTATTTCAAGATCAGGATACTGTTTTTGGAAATAGACCTTCACTCCTGCCAACCTTATCTCATCCCAGGCATTCTTATCATTAGTTAGATTAATAAGTGATATCGAGAACTTGTATGGGGCAAACTCTTTCATTAATGTGTCGAAAGCAATGAGGTCGCGTTGATCAAATGTAGTAACAAAAGCTATCTTCCTTGCATCTTCAAATGTCTTAATAGGAGTATGTTCAGGAATAGCATATACAAAACACTTAGCCCTCTCGATTACTTCTGCAGTAACACTTCCTATAAGGTCAAGGTCTTTCTGACTCTTACCTCTTGTTCCCATGATAATAATTTGTGGGTTATATTCATTTGCATAGTGCAATATCTCCTCTTCCGGGATACCATCACGCAGAACACACTTATACTTTACGTCAGGAAATTCCTTTGATGCGATTTTCTCCTTTATAGAGTCGGATAATTTGTTTAGTTCAATGTGAATACTATCCAACATGGTCTTGTATGAGTCCTCATTTTCAACTTGAAGATTGAAGCTATCAGATCCGTAAGGTAGTGATGGATAGTAGATTGGGCTGAAATAGACATGTAGCAATACAACTTCCGAATTAGTAGCTTTTGCAAATGAGAATCCTATCCTACATGCAATAAGAGAGTAATCAGAGAAGTCGATAGGAATAAGTACCTTTCTTTTTTTATCAAAATCGTCGTTGCCACCCTCCTTCTCTTTTACTATATCATCGGCAAGCCATGCTGAGCTTTCAATGATGGATAGAGCCTTTGGAAGGTCAGATTCTTTTATTCTAACTCTTACTCCAGTAGAGATTATTGGCTGGATAAGATTAATATTATGAATATACGATTCTATTCCTTCGTTTGCCAACACATTCTTGAGGATTTGCGCTTTGGCATAAGTCAAGATAGCTAGAGTAACAAGTTTATCTTCCATAACTTCTTTTTTTATTATAACATAAATCCCAAGAGAATTGTTTATAATCTCTTGGGATTTTCTTAATTTTTTTAAGCTATTTCTTTATTTTTCTCTTTTAAAATCATAAGAGCTTTGTCCAAAACAGTTGTATCATCTAACATAACCAATCCTCCGTCGGGTCCCGGTTCAATATGGATACCTACCGATTTACCGTAAACAAAGTTATGTCCTCCGAAGAAATTTCTTACTGTATCAACAGTAAGATTCAATTCATCTGCAATTCTATGCATGCTTCCGGTTGGTAAAGAATCTTTTATTTTACGCAACTCATTGAATGTAATAGTCCTATTCATAGCGTATTATTTTTAAGTTAATTATCATCGGTTATTTATCAAATCACAGCATAAACATAATAAATTAATGATATAATTCAAATTTTATATGATGAATTTTTATTGATACTTTATAATTGATTCTAAAACATGCTGGAGAGCATCAAACTAAGGATCGAAATTAAAATCAATGTAAGAATGAATGTGAGGTAAAGTATTGAGATCTCATTCGAATGATACTTTTTCGAATAGTATGATGAAGCCGGTATATATTTATAGCAAATCTTCTTGTAGAGGTAGTATACAGAGACACCACACAAAATACCTACAATTATACCTGCAATTATATCACCAGGGAAATGAACTCCTAAATATATTCTCGAGTATGAACTTAAGCATGCCCAAGTCAGCATAATGAACAATACTGATTTTCTCCTTACCAGCATGTAGATGAATGTAGTTATAGCAAACGTGTTTGCTGCATGACTTGAGATAAAGCCAAATCTCCCACCCTTGTATCCTCTTACAGTATCTACAATATTCATTATCTGAGGGTCGTGTGTTGGTCGCCATCTGTGAAACAACGGTTTGAATATACCAGAAGAAATTTGATCGGCAACAGTTACTACCAGAGCGATAGCTATGACGGTAAACAAAAAAGTCTTGATGTCACAGTTCTTATATATCATATACAGCAATGCTATTGCTGTAGGTATCCATATATATGAAGTGGTAGCGAACCACATAAATCCATCAAGGAATAGTGAATCGCTACCATTTAACTTTAGCAATAACTCTTTATCAAATTGTATGATACTGTTTATATCCATAAATCAGAGTCTAAATTATTTCTATATCTTTTGTTTGTACCCAACCTACGTTTCCATCTTCAAGTTTAATCTCTTTCCAATTCTTCATGGTATTGTCCTTTATAGTCACTTTTGTACCTTCGTGAAGTACGAAAAGATCGGTTCCCTCTCCGTTAGGAGTGTTCTTTATAGGCACGCTTGGAGTCATGATAATAGCACTGTCATGGCTTATTAATTCTGTTTTCTTTTCATAAGCAAATACATTTGATGTCAGACAGATAACTAACATTGCAATAGCCGATATGAATCCTATTTTCCTATAGATCACTTTATTACCAAAGATGTAAAGAGCAACCATAAGAAGAGTAATTATGAAAGTAACGATGGCAAGGTTGGCCCAGCTCTTCTCACTCTGTGTATTTATCAGATCTTTGGTCCAGGTAATGAAGAACATTTCGCTTGCCGGTGTAATCTTATCTACTGTCTTACTCTTTACAAATTCAAGGCTCGCTCTAGTATCATTATCTCCTGGATTTAGTAGAAGAGCCCTTTCGTAATTCAATATTGCTTTAGCAATTTCATTCTGTTTGTAGTAACTGTTGCCAAGATTATTATACACATCAGCCGACTCACCATTTTTTTGAAGCAGTTCCTCATATATTTGAGCAGCTTTAGCGAAGTTTTTCTTAGCGTAAGCATCATCAGCCTGTGCCTTAGTCTGTGCATTTAAAAGGAAGCAGCTACACAGCAATATAAATATTATATATATTTTTTTCATAATAGTCCTCTCCTCTTCTTTCAATGTTTAATACTATTTTCCATCTTGCTTATTACATTTATAGCAGATGAGTAAACCTTATCCATCGCTTCATTTGGATTACCTGGAGCATATCTTGCGAACTCACACTCATTAAGAGTATTGATGAACTCATTTTTCAGCTCTTCAGAGACTTCGTGGTCATTTAGCTTCTCTTCAATATTATCTTTTGAAAGCTGTGAAACCGGTATGTTCAACTTGTCACTAATATATCCCCACAATGCTTTCAACACCTCGTCATAGAATGCATCTCTCTTCTTCTCAGCAAGGAGTTTTCCAGCAAGACGCATACGTTTTGTAGCTACCTTATTAGCTTTTTTGGTCTTAACCTTAGCGACATTGGCATTCTCTATGGCCTTCTTTCTATAGATGATTACGAAAGCGGCAAATAGTATAAATGGTATTATAAACCAGAGTAAGTATGCAACAGAACCAAAGAAGTAGTCTCCTTTTGGTGTGAATGTTGTATCTCCTGTTTTGATATATCTTACATCATTTGCTAATACCTTTACATCTTCCTTGTTGGTAAAGTTAGCAATAATCTGATCTGCATTTCCTGCACCTTTCTCTACCTTAAGAGGGAAAGACTGAGTCTTTATTGTCTTGTATGAGTTGCTGCCCAAGTCGAAATAAGTGAACTCGATAGGTGGTATGGTAAAGTCTCCTGCCTGTCTTGGTATAGCAAGATATTCAATGACTTTATTACCGTTAAGACCATTTCTTGTGAGGTTGAATTTATTATCAACCTTCGGATCGTATGTCTCAAAATCTTCAGGGAACTTTATCTCAGGAGTTTTAATAAGCTTCAGGTTACCTGTACCCGAAATGACAACCTTAATGGTAATGGCATCATTAGTTCTAAGCTGTGATGTATTAGCTGATGCACTGATAGTAAACTTGCCCACAGCGCCTGAAAAATTAGCAGGTTTTGATGGCAGAGGTTTTACGTTTATAGTAATCTTAGGAGTTACAATCTTCTTCTTTACCTCCTGAACACCTCCTCCATTGAACAGAGCCTCGAAAGGATCATCTGAACCGACTCTCTGTTGGATAATACCCTCGAATGTCAGTGAAGGTATCTGAAGCTTTCCTGTCTGTTGTGGAAATAGGACATATTGACTCCATACTGTTGTATTATAGTTTCTCCCATTATAACGCTCCAAAGAGAATGACTTTTGCTGTGGAAGAGGAACTTCCTGATTATGGAAACCGTTGAAATCAGGAGCTTCCGGTATAAGCTGAACAAGATTTACAAGAGTATAGACTTTATATGTAACCAATATAGCTTCCTGCTCGTATACGTTGGTACGGTTGGCTGTGACAGTAATGAAGAGGTCATCTTTTGATATTCTAGTACTTGAGGAACGGGATGATGAGCTTCTACTATTACCCCCTGATACTCCACCTGCTTTATCAGGAGGAAGAACCTTTATCCTTACAGAGTTTGATGTAATATTACTTCCATCTACATTAGCTGAAGCTGCAGGGATGGTGAAAGTACCCTCTTTATCTGCCAAAAGAATATATGTATATGTCAGAGTACTTGAAGATGAAACTTTTCCGTTCACAATACTTGTGCTGCTCTGCTGTGAACGGCTAGGGCCCATAAGTACCTCAAATCCTTTCATTGATGGAGCACGGAAGTCGCGAACATTTTGATTATTAAATGTATAAGTCAGCCTGAACTGATCACCGCTTACTACAACATCTGGTGCAGAAGCGACTACAGATACATTATCAGCATAAACAAATGCCGAGAGTGTTATAAATATTAAGAAAAATAATTTCCTCATCTCATTCAAAATTTAATTCACAAAAATATACAATTACCAGTCTTTATCCAACTTTTTGCCTTGAATCTGGATCTGCTTCTTTACTTTATCCTGTATATCTTTCTCATCCTGAGTCACAGCATTAAGAAGTTGTTCAGCATTCTCTTTTGACATTTGGCTCTTGTTCTGTTGTTGTTTGTTATTATTGTTCTGGTTTTGATTCTTATCCTTATTTTGATCTTTCTTGTTTTGATCTTTCTTATCGTCCTTCTGATCCTGTTTCTTCTGATCTTTCTTATCCTTATTCTGTTGTTGCTGTTGTTCTTTCAGCATTTTCTGTGCGAGAGCAAGATTGTATCTTGTCTCATTATCCTTAGGATTTCTCTTCAGAGATTCTTTGTACATTTCGATACACTCAGGATATTTCTTAGAAGTCTGCAAGATAACTCCCATGTTATGATAAATCTGGGCCAGCTTTCCTTTATCTTTCTCTATTTTTGCTGTAGATTGATACATCTCCATAGCCTCCTTAGCCTTTTGCTGCATAAGGAGTGAGTTTGCCAGGTTGAACATGGCATCTGTTGACTGAGGATTCTTTTCCAATGCTTTTCTGTAGTCAACCTCTGCTTTTACAAAAACACTGTCGTTATAGAGTTTATTTCCACTACGGATATAATCTCTGTAACTCTTCTGAGCAAAGCAGCCACCTGAAATGCAGAGCATGAAAAAAAGTATATATATTTTTTGTAGCATAAGTCATTTATTTAAATAGTCTGACATTTTTGAATAAAGGATTCTTACGATCCAATAATATCATCTCAATTATTAAAATGATAAAAATCAACCATGCAATAGCCTGGAACTGTTCGTTATATTCGCTGTAAACCTGACTCTCAACATCTGTTTTTGAAAGCTTACCAATCTCGCTGTTCAATAGACGTTCTGCTGAGTTTGTGTTATCAACACGAATATACATGCCATTACCGGCTTTAGCCAGATCCTTACACATCTGCTCATTAAGACGGGTTATGATTACATTGCCCTCTCTGTCCTGACGGAAGTTATTACTTCCATTGCCAACAGGTATTGGAGAGCCATCAGGAGAACCTATACCGAGAACAAAAACGTGAATACCTTCTTGCAGCCTCAGTTGCAGCTTCTACAGCACCACCTTCATGGTTCTCTCCATCTGTGATTAGTATTATAGCTCTTGCTACATTTTCCTGTTGTGTAAAACTCTTCATTGCAAGATTAATAGCTCCTCCAATATCAGTACCTTGAGTAGTAATCAACTCAGGAGTAATAGATTCCAGGAACATCTTTGCCGATATGTAATCGCTTGTAATAGGTAGCTGAGTAAAGGCTTCACCCGCAAATACGTTGAGTCCTATCTTATCATTATTAAATGTATCGATAAGACGTGAAATCAGTTTCTTTGCTTTCTCAAGCCTGCTTGGAGTGACATCCTCAGCGAGCATTGAGTTAGATATATCAAGTGCAATCACTGTTTCCACTCCTGCCCTTTTTACTGTTTCCAGTTTAGAACCGAATTGTGGTCTGGCCAACATCAATATAGTAAGTGTAAGAGCAGAAAACATAAGCCAGAATTTAATGTCCGGTCTATATTTTGATATGTTAGGCATCAACTCTTTCAAGAGTTTTGGGTCACCATATTTTTTTATTCTATTGCGGCGTTTCCAGTTTGAATATAAGTACAACGCAACGATAAACGGCAATATGATAAGCAAATATAGATAATATGGGTCTGCGAATCGAAACATAACTTTCTTGTTTTAAGGTATTTTCTTTAATAGAGTATTACGGAGGATTATCTCTAAAAGAATACAGATGAATGCTATAATTGCAAATATCTGATACTCTTCCTCACGCGTACTGAACTCTTTTACATTCAGCTTAGTCTTCTCTAATTGATCAATTTCTTTATATACAGCCTTCAACTTATCTGTACTTGTAGCACGGAAATAGTTACCATCTGTTGCCCCGGCAATCTCAGTAAGAGTCTTTTCGTCAATCTCCACTGGAACATTTACATACTGCACTCCGGCATAAGTTGGCATTGGATATGGTGCGGTACCATTTGTTCCCACACCTATAGTATATACACGGATTCCGAATTGTTTTGCTATATCTGCAGCTGTCGATGGAGATATATCGCCACGGTTGTTGCTACCATCTGTAAGAAGTATTATAACCTTCGATTTTGCCTTGCTGTCTTTAAGTCTTGATACAGCGTTGGCAACTCCCATACCTATGGCAGTTCCATCCTCAATAAGTCCTTTCTGTGCAATATCACATTTAATGCCATTAAACAAGTTCAGTAGCACTGCGTGGTCAACAGTTAGCGGACATTGAGTGAATGCCTCTCCGGCAAAGATTGTAAGACCAATGTTATCGTTTGGGCGTCCGTTGATAAATTCTGTTGCTACCTCTTTGGCAGCCTCAATTCTGTTTGGTCTGAGGTCTTCTGCAAGCATACTTGTAGAGACGTCCATCGCAAGCATTATATCTATTCCTTCTATCTCAGAATTTTGCCAGTTATCAGTTGTCTGAGGACGTGCCAGAATTAAAATAATCATAATTATAGTGATGATACGCAACAGGAATGGTGCATGCATCATATAATTTCTCCATGTCTTGGGTGCATTTAGATACATCCTCGTTGTGGAGATCTGTAGTGATGGTTCTGTCTTTTTTCGCCTTAATATATACCATGCAATGTATGGTATCAATAAAATCAGCAAAAATAGATATTCAATATTTGCAAAAGTCATCTTCTTAATTTTTTAATATTATGCTACCATAGGTAGTATATGTCACGTACAATTATATAGAGGATAATAATACCGGCTATGATAAGTGCACCTATGCAACTCATTAATATAATTCTACCAATTTTAGAACGTTTTTCCTCAATAGTGATCTCAGTCGGCTGAGGTTTCTCATTTGGATCGGGTTCAATCTTGGTATCGTTTATAAACTCTACTGCATTGACAAGGTTCATATCGTTCTCGTTCATAAGAGGAGAATGTTTTGCAAACTTCACCAGGTCGGCAGTATGGAATAGTTCTACAAGATCCTTTATTGACTCTTTATCCTTTTCACGACTAAGCATATCAATAATTTCACCAGAGGTCATCTCCATTGCATTGAAACCAAATCTCTTTTCCATATATGTTCTAAGCACATCTGTAAGTTCTGTATAGTAAGCCTTAGGATCAGATATACGTAGATTCTTATCAGCCTTAATCTCTTCAATCTTCTTGAGAGCCTCCTGATGAGGTGGCAGTTTTGGCTCAATCTTTATTCTCTTAATGATAGGTTTATTGTCCTTATATCGTTTGTATAGATAAAATCCAAGTGCACCAAAAGCAAATAGCAGTATTGATAAATATACTATAGTTGAAAGATCTTCCCATGTTATAGGAATTTTGCGTATATCCTTTGGCCCGAAGAACTTTTCAGGGTGAAGAGTATCAACAGGGATTGAATAGACCTTTAATGCAAGTGCTTTCGACATATACTTTTGACCATCTACAAGAACTTCCATCGGCGGCAGGTAGTAAAGTGCCGAGTCGAATGAAGTTATTGTATATTGCTGAGAAATAAGCATTCTCTTCTTGTCATTAAGATATTGTGTATCCGGTTTGGCAACATCAACCACTTCAACGCCTTTGATTATTGTGTCTTGAAAAAGAGGCAACTGAAGACGTTGTTTGGCATCCATGCTTACCTCGAGCTTAATCTTTGCCTGTTCGCCTATGAGCAACTGCAAAGAGTCGATACTTGCATTTACTGTCACATGCTGTGCAGAGACAGTATATGAAGATAGAGCAAGAGTTAATATAGCAAAGAACTTGCATGCACCTTTTGTTATATGTAATACTTTCATATTCATTAGTTTCGTTTTGCAAATAAGTTCAGTAATGATCTTACATAATCCTCATCAGTTCTTACAGATACATAGTCAACATTGCTTTTTGTGAAGATATCACTTAGTACATCCTGTTTCTTTTTCCACCACTCGCCATGAAGCATTCTAATCTTCTTGGATGATGTATCGATCCACTTTTCAACTCCTGTTTCTGCATCTCTGAAATTTACCAGACCTACATCAGGAAGTTCGGCTATGCGTCTGTCGTATACCTGTATAGCAATAATATCATGTCTTCTGTTAGCAATGGTAAGTGCAGTGCTGTACTGATTTTCATCAATAAAGTCGCTGAGAATAAATGCAGTACACTTCTTCTTTATAACGTGAGTAAGATACTCTATTGCCACTTTAATATCTGTTTTCTTGCTCTCAGGCTTGAAGTCCAAAAGTTCACGTATGATAAATAGAATATGTTTACGACCTTTTTTAGGAGGAATAAATTTCTCTATCTTATCCGAGAAGAATATTACTCCGATCTTATCATTGTTCTGTATAGCCGAGAATGCAAGGGTAGCGGCAATCTCTGTTACCATATCCTTTTTGAACTGTGTCTCAGAGCCAAAGTCAAGAGAGTTTGAAACGTCGACAAGCAATATCACAGTGAGCTCTCTCTCCTCTTCGAACACCTTCACGAAAGGTTTGTTGTAACGAGCCGTAACATTCCAATCAATATCACGAACGTCGTCTCCGTATTGATATTCCCTGACTTCCGAAAAGGCCATACCCCTACCCTTGAAGGCAGAGTGATACTGACCTGCAAATATATTATTTGAAAGTCCTCTGGTCTTTATCTCTATCTGACGTACCCTTTTTAATAATTCGCTTGTTTCCATTCTATAAATTAAAATGCAGATTTTTAATATTCATAAAAATCTATGTTAACAAAATATTCGCATTATGGAAAAGGCGATCTACTAAGGCACTTCGACTTTATTTAGAATTTTGCTTATTATTTCGTCAGCAGTTACATTTGATGCCTCTGCTTCGTATGTAAGGCCGATACGGTGACGCATAACATCGTGAGCAACGGCACGTACATCCTCAGGGATAACATATCCGCGGCGTTTGATGAATGCATAACTTCTTGCTGCAAGAGCAAGGTTGATAGAGGCACGAGGTGAAGCACCGAAACCGATAAGATTTGTAAGTTCTTTCAAATCGTATTTCTCTGGGAAACGAGTTGCAAAGACTATATCAACGATATATTGTTCAATCTTCTCATCGATATAAACCTGACGTACAACTTTTCTAGCCTCTATAATTTCCTCTTTAGTAAGAATAGGACGGATATCTATCTTGTCACCAGAAATGTTCTGACGAATAATCTTCTTCTCCTCCTCAAGTTTTGGATAGCCGATAACTACTTTCATCATGAAACGGTCAACTTGAGCTTCTGGAAGTGGATATGTACCCTCCTGTTCAATTGGGTTCTGTGTAGCCAAAACTAGGAATGGTTCAGGGAGTTTGAATGTCTCTTTGCTAAGTGTAACCTGTCTCTCCTGCATAGCTTCCAAAAGTGCACTCTGTACTTTAGCCGGTGCACGGTTAATTTCATCTGCAAGTACGAAGTTTGCAAAAATAGGTCCCTTATTAGCTATAAACAGCTCATCTTTCTGACTGTATATCATTGTACCGATAACGTCGGCAGGCAACAAGTCCGGAGTAAACTGAATACGGCTATATTTTGCATCAATCAAAGATGCAAGCGTTTTGATTGCTAAAGTCTTTGCTAGTCCTGGTACACCTTCAAGAAGGATATGCCCGTCAGACAAAAGTCCAATAATTAAAGATTCAATCAAATGTTTCTGACCCACGATGACCTGGTCCATACCTGTCATCAAATTGGTTACAAATGCACTTTGTCCCTCTATTCGTTCGTTGAGTTCACGAATGTCAATTGCTTCAGCCATAATTTAAATATTTAAGTTTTTCATTTTTATTGTTTAATTACGAACCACACTTTTTTCTGTTCGTTTGATGAAGCCAAAATTACTCCATTTAATTAACTGAAACAATTAATTTTCATTAAAAAAGGAAAGCATTATATCAAATTTTAAAGCTTATTGAATTAAAGTTTTATAAAAGAACAATACTTTGGTAAAAGGCTTCTACCAGCGACAAAATATGTATGTTGTAAACTACAGTAAAGAAAAAAGCAAGTATAAATACTAAAAATTATACTTGCTTTTTTGATAATTAATTCTGGGGCTTCAGTTCCGGGACTTTAACTTTGGTACCTATTCTTACCTTGTTTCCATCCTCACCTAACGTCTCCTTATTATATTCCAATATATATTTATAAAGTTTCTTTGTTCCGTAATACTTCAAAGCTACCCTCATTATTGTTTCTCCCTCCTTCAGGGTGTGAGTAGTTTTTGTTCCGGAAATTTTATAACTTATGTTTTCATCATAATTACTATTTCCTGTGACACTGTTGCTTTCAACCTTAGGCTCAACCTTTACACTCTCGGTTTTCTTAGTAGCCTCCGGCTTTGTAGTATTAGCTTCAACTTTCTTATCTGTTGCACTGCTCTCTTTCTTAAGATTTTCCTCTTTAATGCTCTTTACGCTGTCTTGAATAACAGGAGCTACAGCTAAAGTATCAGGTATAGTGTCCGTACTGTTTTTAAGTGCAGTACTATCTACCGCAACAGGTTCAGGATTATCTAATGTTGTTGAAGAACCATAATTAAAATAGTAGTACAGAAAACCTGCAAAAGCAAGGATTAATATAATTGCAATATAGAGTAGTATATTGTACTTTTTCTCTTTACTGTTATCTTCTATCTGACTGTCATCATCTACCTCCTCATTCTCGTCATTATTGCTCTTGTCAATAGATTCATTGTCCTCTACCTTCTCTTCTTCAGTTTCATTTTCATACTCTGTTGCTGAAAGCTCAGTCAACTTTTCATTTATGATGTTAGTTGCGGCTATTTCTTCAACAACTTCTACTTCTTTAGCCTTAGGCTCTGTATGAACTTGTTCTTCAACTTCTGAATAGTCTTCTTCGAAAGTCTGCTCAAACTCTTCAGTCTGTATTGTCTCTTCAGCTTGATCTACATTCTCAGCCTGATCTACCTCTTCATCATCATTGATAATTTCCTCAGCTTCAGCAGATGTATCAGCAAAGCTAATTGGTAAAGTTTCTTCTTCGGCTTCTATCTTAACCTCATTGTCATCGATATTCTCAGCAGTAATTTCCTCTGAAATTTCACTCTCATCTTCAACGTTCTCTTCAACATTCACCTGCTCTTCTTCGGCATTTTCACTCTCCTCAACGAAGTTGTCAGTATCTAAGCTCTCCTCCTGAAGGTCCTCACTGGATTCATCTGATGATATATTTGATGGATTCTCAAGAATTACATCAGTATCCTCAAAGTTAGTACCATCATTAAGTATTACTGTATCGAAATGCGAGAATGGTTTATTGATTATATTTTTAAGAGTTGAATCCGGAATAAAAGATATTTTGGAATGTCCCTCAATTCTGAATCGTTCTCCTGAATTTACATTGATACTCTCTCTGCTGTCTACATCTATAAGTTTAAACGTTCCAAGTCCTTTGATTTTAACCAGTTTCTCGGTCGAAAGTGTATCTTCAATCAGGTCAAACATTCCTTTAACAAAAGCTTCGGCATCTTTTCTCTCCATAGAATGCTTTTGTATAAGACTTTCAATAATATCTTGTAGTGTGATTTTCTTATTCATCTCTTTAGATATATGGTTATTTAAACTTCTCTTTTAAAAGGCTGCTGGGTTTATATGATAAAACTAATTTTGGAGGAACCAACATTCTTTGCTGTGTTGCCGGGTTTACAGAAATTCTCTCGAGTTTCTTTTTCACCTCGAAAGTTCCAAATCCGTGAATAGAGATAATATTGCCCTCTTGAAGTTCTTGGGTCATAATACCAATTACAGAAGACGTTAGTTGCGAAATATCCTTGTTAGTATATCCCAACTTGGCAGATAGTTCCGATATGAATTCTTTATTGTTCAATGTTTGTATAATTAATTTAGTTGCTATTTTACAAAAAAAAACAATTACTTCCAAATTCTGTAAAATAATGTCATTTTATAACACCATAAAGATCATAATCTTCGCTATCAGTTATTTCTACATTGTAGAAATCTCCTATATTTAGTTCTTCCCCATTCATCTTTATCAAAACCTCAGGATCTACTTCAGGTGAATCGAACTCAGTTCTGCCTATATAGTATTCACCTTCTATCCTGTCAATGATAACTTTAAATGTCTTTCCTACTTTAGCCTCAGAGAGTTCTGCAGAGATAGTCTGTTGCATATCCATAATTTCATCAAGCCTTTTTTGCTTGACTTCGTGAGGTATAGCATCTTCATACTCTTTGGCGGCAAAAGTGCCCTCCTCTTCCGAATATGCAAAAGCTCCCATTCTGTCGAAACGAACCTTTCTTATGAACTCTTTAAGTTCTTCGAAATCTAGTTCGCCTTCTCCAGGGTGTCCCACCATAAGAGTGGTACGTATATGTATTCCTGGAACCTCTTTTCGTAGGTTCTCAATTAGTTCGTAAGTCTCCTTTTTGGTAACGTGACGACGCATTTTAGTAAGCATATTGTCACTTATGTGCTGCAAGGCAATGTCAAGATATTTACATACATTGTCGTTCTCTCTCATTACTCTCAATAGGTCAAGTGGGAAGTGTGAAGGGTATGCATAATGTAGTCTTATCCACTCCACGCCCTCTATCTGTGCCATCTTCTCTATTAGTTCAGGAAGCTTCTGATTTTTGTAAATATCTACTCCATAGTATGTCAGTTCCTGAGCAATTACTTGGAACTCTTTCACACCTTCACTTACAAGCTCTCTGACCTCATCGAGTATCTCTTCCATAGGTCTTGAAATGTGATTGCCTGTAATGATTGGAATTGCACAGTATGAGCATTTTCTGTCGCATCCTTCAGAAATTTTGAGGTATGCATAATGTTTAGGAGTCGTTATAGTACGCTCTACTGCAAGTTCTTTCTTGTATGTTTTGCCAAGATCTTCAAGCAACTCTTTCCAATTGAATTTACCGTAGAACTTATCTACTTGTGGAATCTCAACTGCCAGCTCCTTGAGATATCTTTCAGAGAGACATCCCATGACATATAGTTTTTTCAGTTTACCCTCCTCTTTAGCCTGGCAGAATTCCAGAATCATATTAATCGATTCCTCCTTTGCATCACCAATAAATCCGCAAGTATTAATTACTGCAATTTCTCCCTGAGGATTATCTGAATCATGAGTTACTTTATATCCGTTAGCTTCAAGTTGTTTGATCAACTTCTCTGAATCAACTAGGTTTTTTGAACAACCTAAAGTTATAATATCTACACTATTTCTTTTCATCAATTTTTTCCAAATAATGAGTCAACAAATTCTTTCTTACGGAAGACCTGCATATCCTCTATTCCTTCACCAAGTCCAATATATTTTACTGGTATTTTAAATTGATCTGATATTCCAATTACCACACCACCTTTGGCTGTTCCATCAAGTTTTGTAATAGCCATTGCTGTAACCTCTGTAGCCAAAGTAAACTGTTTAGCCTGTTCGAATGCATTCTGTCCTGTAGAGCCATCGAGTACCAATAGTACTTCATGAGGTGCATCAGGAACGACCTTCTTCATGACGTTCTTGATCTTTGTAAGCTCATTCATGAGGTTTATCTTGTTATGAAGTCTTCCTGCAGTGTCAATAATGACAACATCTGCATCGTTGGCAACAGCCGAACTAAGGGTATCAAAAGCAACCGAGGCAGGGTCAGCACCCATTTTCTGTTTGATGACCGGTACTCCTACTCTTCCTCCCCATATGTCAAGTTGCTCAACGGCAGCAGCGCGGAATGTATCGGCAGCGCCAAGGTACACCTTTTTACCTGCTTTCTTGAACTGATAAGCCAGTTTTCCTATTGTAGTAGTCTTACCTACACCGTTTACGCCAACCACCATTATGACGTATGGCTTTAGAGATTCAGGAGTGCTGAAATCTTCATTGTCCACATTGTTATTCTCTGTAAGCAATGAAGCTATTTCATCTCTAAGAATGCTATTCAGTTCCTGAGTATTGACATATTTATCTCTTTGAGCTCTCTCTTCAATTCTTTTGATAATTTTCAAAGTAGTCTCTACACCAACATCCGAAGTAATAAGTACCTCTTCAAGATTATCTAGTACCTCATCATCAATCTTTGACTTTCCGGCAACAGCTCGAGTTAATTTGTCAAAAACGCTCTCTTTTGTTTTTGACAAGCCTTTGTCTAAAGTCTCCTTCTTCTCTTTTGAAAAAAAACTGAATATGCCCATTTTAATCTTTTATATAATCTATTAATAATGCAAAGATAAAACTAATCTGCAACATTAAAAAAATAATGAAACGAATATATTGATGTTCAAATGTCTAGGTACAAAAAAAGTTCCTTTTCTGTTATAGAAAAGGAACTTTTTATATTATTTATGTCTATAAGAAATAATATAATTATTTCTTGAAGAAGTCTTGTACTTTTTCGTTAGGAACCATTTGTTCGTCAAAGATGTAAGCACCTGTTTTTGGAGATTTAACCATCTTGATAACCTTAGTATAAGAACGTCCTTCTTTACCTGTCTGAAGGGTTGCGACTGTTTTCTTTGCCATGGTTTATAATTATTTAATTTCTTTATGAACTGTTACTTTCTTCAAAATTGGGTTGTATTTCTTCAATTCCAATCTCTCAGTGGTATTTTTTCTGTTTTTTGTTGTAATATAACGAGAAGTGCCCGGCATACCACTATCCTTCATTTCTGTGCACTCAAGGATTACCTGTACTCTATTACCTTTAGCCTTTTTTGCCATAGTCTATCTCTTTTTAAAATTAAGCAATAATTTTGATGCTTTTCCAATCACAATAACCTTTTGCAACTGCTTCGTTCAATGCTGCATCAAGGCCTTTTTTATTAATAACACGTAAGCCGTTAGCAGATATATTCAAGCTAATCCAGCAGTCCTGTTCTACATAATAGAACTTCTTTGTAAACAAGTTCACATCAAAAGTTCTCTTAGTTCTTCTTTTTGAGTGTGATACGTTGTTGCCAATCATGGCTTTCTTCCCGGTAATTTGACAAATCTTCGACATTGCTATCTTATTTTTTACAGTTTTTTTAATGGTTATCTCAAACAGAGCGCAAAGTAACTCTTTTTTTTTGATTAAGCAAACATTTATTAAATAATTATGTGCTTATTCCTCATTTTCTTTACTTTGGCACATCTCGAGGAGAAGTTCAAGAGCCTTTTGAGTTGCAGCAGAAATGTTCATAGCTCTGCCATAATCACCATCTAATTTTATTGTTTTTACTTCATCTTTGCTAATTACTGCTATCCAGACTGTTCCTACCGGCTTTTCAGGTGATCCGCCTGTTGGTCCTGCTATGCCCGATGTTGCTACAGCACAATCTGTATCCATCACTCTAATAGCGCCTTTTGCCATCTCTATTACAGTCTCTTCACTTACTGCACCAAATTTCTCCAAAGTTTCGTGACTTACACCAAGAATAGACTCTT
Source organism: Phocaeicola paurosaccharolyticus JCM 15092 (assembly GCF_000613805.1). GTDB lineage: Bacteria > Bacteroidota > Bacteroidia > Bacteroidales > Bacteroidaceae > Phocaeicola > Phocaeicola paurosaccharolyticus. Next base: position 19,431 of record NZ_BAJR01000017.1, read on the forward strand.
TTATTTCGTTGGAATAGGCAATAATTCCACCTTTGAAGAAGTGTGAGCTACCTGGGATTGATGTAATAGTTGCTGCAATATTTCCTGCTGTGCAGCTCTCAGCCGTGGCAAGCGTAAGGCTCTCTTTCCAGAAGAGTTCATTAATCCCTTTGCTCAAAAATTTACCGGTTAATAACATATCTCTAAAATTATACTGTTACTCGTGAATATGCGGGTTTATCAATGCTGCAGAAGTCTTTGTCCAGAAACTTATAGTATCCTGTTATTGCTATCATGGCTGCATTATCTGTTGTATAGCTGAATTTAGGAATGAAAACCTTCCATCCATATTTCTTGGCATGTTCGTGGAATGCATTTCTAAGTCCATTGTTTGCAGATACACCTCCTGCTACTGCAACCTCTTTTATATTAAGATCTTTAGCTACTTTTCTAAGTTTATCCATAAGTATTTCTACTATGGTATTTTCCAGTGATGCAGCTAAGTCATTCTTATGATGCTCGATGAAATCGGGATCTTCTTGAATCCAATCGCGTAATGAGTATAGGAATGAAGTCTTAAGTCCACTGAAACTGTAGTTATATCCCGGAATATGTGGCTTGCTGAATGTATAGGCTTTTGGATTTCCCTGACGAGCTAGTTTGTCGATGATAGGTCCTCCCGGATAACCGAGTCCCATAACCTTAGAACATTTGTCTATAGCCTCTCCGGCTGCGTCATCTATAGTTTGGCCAAGCACCTCCATATCGTTGTATGCCTTAACTAGGATAATCTGAGAGTTTCCTCCAGATACCAAAAGGCATAAGAATGGGAATCTTGGCTTATCGTTATCATCATCCGATTCTTTAATAAAATGAGCTAACACGTGCCCATTCAGATGGTTAACATCAATCATCGGTATACCAAGTGAGCGTGCGAAACCTTTTGCAAAAGAGACACCTACTAAAAGGGAGCCCATAAGTCCCGGTCCTCTTGTAAAGGCTACAGCACTAAGTTCCTCTTTTGTTATGTTAGCTCTTTTCAGCGCCTCATGCACTACAGGCACAATATTCTGCTGGTGTGCTCTTGATGCCAGTTCTGGCACCACTCCGCCATAAGCCTCATGTACGGCCTGACTTGATATAACGTTAGAAAGCAGTATACCGTTCTTGATTACCGCAGCAGATGTGTCGTCGCAAGAGGATTCAATACCCAATATTATTGTATCCATTTTATAGTAATATTGTTATTCTAATATGTTAGTATTTCTAGTCCGTTCTCTGTCATTACGAATGTATGTTCCATTGTGCCGATGGTTTTTCATCTTCAGTCACAACAGTCCATCCATCCTCTTCATCTATAAAGACCTTATAAGTACCTACGTTTATCATTGGTTCTATGGTAAATACCATTCCCGGTACAAGTAACATTCCTGTACCTTTCTTACCATAATGTTCAACATCCGGCTCTTCGTGGAACTCCACTCCTACGCCATGTCCGCAAAGGTCTTTCACTACTGAGAAACCGTTATTCTTAGCATGTTTCTCTATAGCGTTACCTATATCACCAACAAACGAGAATGGTTTAGCTGCCTCCATACCTATCTGCAGGCACTCTTTGGCAACCTCTACAAGTCTCTGCTTCTTAGGAGTAGTCTTTCCTATTACGAACATTCTTGAAGCGTCGGCATAATAACCATTATATATTGTAGTACAATCAACATTTATAATGTCACCCTCTTCTAGAATTTCATCCTCATTTGGTATTCCGTGGCATACTACCTCATTTATAGATGTGCAGCAGCTTTTTGGAAAACCTTCATAACCTAGTGTTGCAGGAATTGCTCCATGAGCAATAGTATAATCGTGAACCAGTTTATCTATATCTAGGGTGCTCATTCCTTCGTGTATCTCTTTAGCTACTAAGTCTAGAACGCCTGTATTAATAATGCCACTCTGTCTGATACCTTCTATCTGTTCCGGGGTCTTGATAAGCTCTCTTTTAGGAACCAGGTGTCCATGATTTTGGTAATACATTACCATTTTATCAAGTTCAGTTGGCTCAACACCACTGGGGACTCTCCACCTTATATCTCTTTTACTCATAATGTTTATTTAAAAGTGATACAAATTTAGGTGAAATATTTAGAATAAAGTAATATTAATAATAAATGTGATTATTAATTTGCTCAAAAATAGGTACTCTCTTTACTTTTATATGAAATGAGCCCGTTTCTGAAATGTGTATGCAACAAAATGACGAATATTTGTTAAAAGAGCTCGAATCTCGAGAATTTTTTGTTGTTTAAGGAATCTTTCTTCATAGGATAATTGTTTATTACTATAAAATAGATGCGAGTTGACTAATAATTTATAAATATAAATAATATGATTATGAATAAAGAACAAATAGGACTAAATGCTGGGAAAATATGGAAGTTACTCAGTAGTGATAATAGACGTTGGAAATATGCAGATGTCAAGGAAGCTACAGGTTTGTCTGATCGTGAAATGAATACAGCTATAGGTTGGCTTGCACGTGAAAACAAAATTGAACTTGAGACTAAAGGTGATAGCTACGATTGAATGTGCTTAATTCTTAATGTATATATTGGTTAGTTAATATTAAAATTAAAGATATAATGAATCCAATAAGAATATTTATTCTGAGAGTCATATCATTGTTGGATATGACTCTTTTTCGCTTTAATTAATCATAGTTAAAAATAATCAATGTTTATAATAAATATATATCTATATTTGCGCACTAATTTTCCGGCATATATCTATTAACTAGACAATATATTTTATTCTTATGAACATAAAGACAAAATTGACTTTTGGAATCGGGACTTTAGTACTTATGATAGTACTAATAATAATTCTGTCTGTTGTTAATCTTCAGATAATAACAGATATTGCCCCATCAACTACTCATGCAGCCGATGCATTGCATACAGCTATATTATGGATAGTAAGTGTAGGTGCATTATGCATTATCGTAGGTATAATTCTTCTCTTTCACTTGCCATCATCCATTGTTAATCCGATTAGAAAACTTGTTGACGGTATTCAGGAGATAGCAAATCACAACTACTCTAAGAGATTGGAACTTAAGGGTACTGATGAGTTTATTAAGGTATCTAACAACTTCAACAGAATGTCTGCACGATTGCAGGAGTATCATGTCAGCACTCTTGCCGAGATGAAATCAGGTAAACAATACCTTGAAGCCATCATCAATGGAATCAATGAACCTGTTATCGGTATGAATAATGATTTCGAGATACTCTTCATCAATGATAAGGCACTTAGCGTTATGAATCTTGATCGCGACAATGTAATAAAGGTATCAGCTCAGAAGATAGCTATCACAAACGATTTGATGCGCAGAGTAATCCGTCCGGTTGTAGATAACGTAAGGCCACAGGATCCTATCCGCTTATATGCTGATGATAAGGAGAACTATTACCAGGTTGAATACTCCGATATTACTCAGCCTAGAAAAGACAGAAGTGGAATGGAGCATAAAGGCTACGTAGTGCTGCTCAAGAATGTAACAGAATATAAGCTGAAAGAGTCAGGTAGTGAATTTGGAAGACTTGAATTAAAACCAAAGATAACAAAGCCTATAGAGTTGATTGATTATGCTCTCAAGGTGAACAATGTGCAGGCTGAAAAATTCAATATTCAGATAGAGGTAGATTATCCTGAAGAGAAAATTGGAAAACTCTTTGTCGATAGTGAGAAGATAGCTTGGGTACTTACTAACCTTCTCTCTAATGCGATACGTCACTCTTACGAAACTCAAGAGTTGTCATAGGCGCTAGGGATACCGGTGATGGATTTATCGAACTCTTTGTAACAGATTTCGGCAAAGGTATTGACCCACGCTACCACGAGTCAATATTCGATCACTACTTCAGAGTCCCAGGTGCAAAAGTACAGGGAAGTGGTCTAGGACTATCCATCTCACGAGATTTTGTTGAAGCTCATGGTGGTACACTGACCATCGATAGTGAAGTTGGAAAGGGATCTACCTTCATCATCAAACTCAAGAAATAGCATTTTAATCATCCTCATAATCAGATGCCTCCGGTAGTTGCAGCATAATATTGCTCTCTGCCTCAGGCATCTCTTCTACTTGTCTGAGCTTTCTCTCTATAGCTTTAGTACGTTTTCCTATCATTTCATCAAGTTGGTCTCCTGCATTTTGCAGGTTCTTCTGAACCTTTTCCAACATACCTCCGAATTTACCAAACTCAGTCTTCACTGCTCCAAGCACTTTCCATACCTCGCTAGTCCTCTTCTGTATAGCAAGAGTTCGGAATCCCATCTGCAGACTGTTCAGTATTGCCCCAAGAGTAGTCGGTCCGGTAACAATAACCTTCATCTCCTTCTGGAGATATTCCACCAATGCTGTTCTTCTTATTACCTCAGCATATATACTTTCAAAAGGCAGGAACATAATAGCGAAGTCTGTTGTATAAGGAGGATCAAGATATTTGTCATGTATATCCTTTGCCATCTTCTTTATTGTAATCTCCAGCTGTTTGGATGACGAATCGATAAGAGCAGCATCACCTGCTTCGTAAGCATCATAATATTGCTCATAAACATCCTTAGGAAATTTTGCATCTATAGGTAGGTAAACTGTTCCGTCTACATCATCCTTGCCAGGGAGCTTTATGGCAAACTCTACAAATTCTGTGGCGTTCTTTTTAGTCTTAACATTTGACTCGTACTGCTCAGGGCTTAGCATCTGGTCAAGCAGCGCGCTCAACTGTACCTCTCCGAATGTACCTCTGGTCTTTACGTTTGTAAGCACCTTCTTCAGTCCACCCACATCCTGTGCAAGCGACTTCATCTCTACCAGTCCTTTCTGTACGTTCTCCAGTTGGTTGCGTACCAGTTCGAACGACTGTCCTATCCTCTCATTGAGAGTCTTCTGAAGTTTTTCCTCCACCATTATGCGCATCTCGTCCAGTCTCTTCTCAGTACTCTTTATAAGAGCATCCTGCTGACGGCTCATCAGTTCAAACTTCTCTTTCTGTATGTCGTTGTTGGCACGTTGGTTGTTGTATAGAGTCTGAGTAAGTTCATTTCTCAGATTCCTTATCTCCGAGCTTATCTCCTCTCTGTTGCTTTTCATCTCAAGACGGATAATGTTCTCGAGCCTCTCACTATCTCCTTTGTTACTCTTAGTCAGATGTATAGCAATGTTTACAACCAGCAAAGTTGTAATGATAATTAGTAGAATCAATTCCATATATAATATTGTTTTGAACAAAAATAGTCAATTTGATTTTATATGACAAGAAAGTCCTTGTCAAAGCATTAAATCTAGGTTACATCTCACTTTTCAGGAGAATATTTCCATTTCTTGTTGTATATTTGTACCATATTATATAAAGATTTTATTCGATGAAATATAAATTGCTTGTCCTAGACCTAGATGGAACTGTAACAAATTCAAAAAAGGAGATAACAGATCATACGCGCGATGTGCTTATTGAGGCTCAAAAGCAGGGAGTGAAGATTGTGCTTGCTTCAGGTCGCCCTACATATGGCATTGTACCTATAGCCGATAAGTTGGAGCTTAATAAATATGAGAGTTATATCCTTTCATACAATGGCGGTGAAATCATAGATTGGAAGACCGGTGAGATGATGTACCAGAAGATGCTCGATGAAGATGTCATTCCATATCTTTATGAGTGTTCAAAGAAGAATAACTTCGCTATCATAACCTACGACGGAAAGTATGTACTTACCGAACATCCGGATGACGAGTATGTGCTGAAAGAGGCAATTCTCAATGTTATGTCACCAAAGAAGGTGGACAATTTCCTTAAGGAGATAAAGTTGCCTATTGCAAAGTGTCTTATCGTTGGTGAACCAAATCGCCTTGCGGAACTTGAGAAAGAGATGTACCATGAGTTAAAGGATAAGATGGGTGTATTCCGTTCGGAACCATATTTCCTCGAGCTTGTACCTAAGGGAATAGATAAAGCGCAGTCGCTCTCTGTGCTGTTGGATGAGTTGGGAATGACAAAAGATGAGATGATAGCTGTTGGAGATGGTTATAACGATCTCTCTATGATTAAATATGCCGGACTGGGTGTGGCAATGGCGAATGCTCAGGATGTAGTAAGGGAGAATGCAGATTATATTACCCTTTCTAACGATGAAGATGGAGTAGCAGCCGTTGTCGAGAAATTCATTCTCAACAAGGCTGACTGATATTTTACTAGTTCTGCTTCTTAATTAAAAGAGACTTGAAAGCTGATGGATATGGAGTATCAAATTCCATCAGTTCATTAGTCACAGGATGATAGAAGCAGAGCTTGAATGCATGTAGGGCCATTCTTCCCAAAGGATTTATCTCACTTCCATATCTCTCATCTCCCACCACAGGATGTCCCATCTCAGACATGTGTACCCTGATTTGGTTTTTTCTTCCTGTTTCCAGATTGAGCTCTACCAAAGAGTATCCGTTAGCTCTTTTAATTGTCTTGTAATGAGTTATAGCCTGTTTTCCCTCTCCGTCATCAAATGGAGATGAGCTTACATAGAGTTTCTTGTCGGTAAGCCATGTCTCTATGGTACCGAAGTCCTTCTCCATCTCTCCCTCCACAATAGTCACATATCTTCTGTCTTTTACTATCTCGTGCCAGTTGTCACGTAAAGTATTCTGAGTTCTTTCATCTTTAGCGTACATCATCAGACCTGAAGTCTCTCTGTCAAGACGATGAACGACAAAAATTCTGTTGCCTCTGCATTGTTTCTTTACATATTCACTTAATATGTGCTGGGCAGTACGCTCTTTTTGTTGCTCTGTACTTACAGAGAGAAGTCCCTCCTTCTTCTCAACTACTATAATATATGCATCCTCATATACTATTTTCAGCATAGGGTTATTGAACTCTACGTTGTTCTTTGCCTTGCTCATCAGCACCTTCATTCCCGGCAAGAGTTTGAAGTTGTATTGAGTTACGATGGCGTTGTCTACTAGGATAACTCTATTTGTCAGAAGTGCTTTCACCTTGTTGCGGCTTATTCCTGCCATCTTCTGCATCAGGAATTCCATCAGCTCAGCAGGTTCATGCACATTGAATACTGTATATTTAGGTGCAGCCATAGCTCTTGGAGGTCTCTTTCCGTCGCCTCTTTTGGCTGGAGCACTCTTACTTGGAGCACTCTTTCTTGGTCCACTTTTGCTTGGCGAGTTCTTTCCCACCCTTTCGCTATTGCTCTTTTTTGTATAAGCCATATTTATCTTTTTTCAAGTAAAACAACATTCTCCACATGATGTGTATGTGGAAACATATCTACCGGTTGAATAGCTTTAACGCTATATTTAGCATCAAGCAGAGATAGATCGCGTGCTTGAGTGGCAGGGTTGCAGCTTACATATACAATGCGCTTTGGCTCAGCAAAAAGTATAGTATTTATAACATCGTCATGCATTCCCGCACGAGGTGGGTCAGTGATTATTACATCAGGGCGGCCATGCTCATTGATAAACTCCTGAGTAAGGATATCCTTCATGTCACCTGCATAGAACAATGTGTTCTTTATTCCGTTTATCTCTGAGTTCACCTTTGCATCCTCAATAGCTTCAGGCACATACTCAATACCAATTACCTTTGCAGCTTTTCCTGATACAAAGTTCGCTATAGTACCGGTACCGGTGTAAAGGTCGTATACAAGTTCGTTGCCTGTAAGTCCGGCAAAATTTCTTGCCACCTTATAGAGCTCATAAGCCTGTTCCGAGTTTGTCTGATAGAATGATTTAGGCCCGATTTTGAACTTAAGTCCCTCCATCTCTTCAAATATATGGTCGTTTCCTTTAAACACAACAACATCCAAATCGTTTATTGTATCGTTGCACTTGTTGTTTACCACATATAGTAATGATGTTATTTCAGGGAATTTATCAGCAACAAATCCCAGGAGTTTATTAACCTGGTTGATATCATTCTCACCCTCTACTCTACATTGAAGAAGAACCATCAGTTCTCCGGTAGACGATGTTCTGATCATAAGGTTTCTTAGAAGTCCCTCTTGTTGTCTAATATTATAGAAAGAGAATTCGTGCTCATAAGCATAATCTCTCACAGCATTTCTTATTCTGTTGCTTATATCATCCTGAAGCCAACATTCATCTATAGCCAGCACCTTATCGAAAGCGCCCGGAATATGGAATCCCACAGCATTCATCTGATCATATTTCACATCAGCCTTAACCTCCTCTTCAGTCAGCCATCTTTTATTTGAGAATGTAAACTCCAATTTATTTCTGTAGACTGAGTCTTTGCAGAGCCTAGTATTGGTGACATCTCAGGCAATTCTATCTTACCTATTCTTGTGAGGTTATCGAATATCTGTTTCTGTTTATATTTCAACTGCTCCTCATAAGGCAACACCTGCCATTTACATCCGCCGCACACACCATAGTGTTTACAGAAAGGTACAGCCCTTTTTGGAGAATACTCATGAAAGTTCACAGCCACTGCTTCGGCATAATGATTTTTCTTGCGTTTCAACTGTAAGTCTACTACGTCACCCGGAACTACATAGGGAACAAAAATTACGAGGTCATTTACTTTAGCCAAAGCCTTACCTTCGGCAGCAACATCTGTTATAGTGATCTTCTCTAATAGAGGAAGTTCTTTTTTCTTTCTACCCACTTTTTAAAAAGTTAATTTGGGACAAATGTAGTAAAAAAAAGTCGATATGTTTTATATTATTTTTGTTAATATAAAATTGCAATGTCGAAATAGCAAAAAGCGTGATTTTTTGTTGTAGAAAATTTGCACATAAATAAAATATCAATAGTTTTGCGACAACAATAACCTTGAAACAATAAATTTAATACATTGAAATAATGGAGAAAAAAAGAGTCTACACCTTCGGTAATGGAGAAGCTGAAGGAAAAGCTGACATGAGGAACCTTCTTGGAGGTAAAGGTGCAAATCTTGCAGAAATGAATCTTATAGGAGTTCCGGTTCCTCCCGGCTTTACAATTACTACAGAAGTATGTAATGAATATTATGAGATAGGAAAAGAAGCCGTTGTAAAGATCCTCAAGGAAGATGTTGAGAAAGCTTTGCACGGAGTTGAAGTACTTATGCGTTCAAAGTTTGGTGATGTTGAGAATCCTCTTTTAGTCTCCGTTCGTTCAGGTGCCCGTGCTTCTATGCCCGGTATGATGGATACCATCCTCAATCTTGGTCTTAATGATGAAGTTGTAGAGGGACTTTCAAGAAAGACAGCCAATCCTCGTTTTGCTTGGGACTCTTACCGTCGTTTCGTACAGATGTATGGTGATGTTGTTCTTGGCATGAAACCTACAAACAAGGAAGATATCGATCCATTCGAAGCAATCATAGAATCAGTTAAAGAGGGAAAAGGTGTTAAATTAGATAATGAGCTTGATGTAGAAGATCTTAAAGAGTTGGTAAAACGCTTTAAGCTTGCTGTAAAAGAACAAACAGGTCAGGACTTCCCTGTATCAGCTTATGAGCAACTTTGGGGCGCAATCTGTGCAGTGTTCAATTCTTGGATGAATGAGCGTGCAATTCTTTATCGTAAGATGGAAGGTATACCTGCTGAATGGGGAACTGCTGTAAGTGTACAGGCAATGGTATTCGGTAACATGGGTAACAACTCTGCTACCGGAGTCTGTTTTTCTCGTGATGCAGGTTCAGGTGAAGATCTATTCAATGGAGAATACCTTATCAATGCACAAGGTGAAGATGTAGTTGCAGGTATCCGTACCCCACAACAGATAACTAAGATCGGTTCACAGAGATGGGCAGAGCGTGCCGGTATTTCCGAAGAAGTTAGATCAAGCAAATACCCTTCTATGGAAGAGGCTATGCCTGAGATATATAATGAGTTGGATAAACTCCAGACAAAACTAGAAAATCACTATCACGATATGCAGGATATGGAATTTACCGTTCAAGAAGGTAAGTTGTGGTTCTTGCAGACAAGAAATGGTAAGCGTACAGGAGCAGCTATGGTTAAGATAGCTATGGATCTTCTTCATCAGGGAATGATTGATGAGAAGACAGCATTGCTTCGTTGCGAGCCAAATAAACTAGATGAACTCCTCCACCCTGTCTTCGACAAGGCAGCACTTAAGACAGCAAAGACACTTACACGTGGACTTCCTGCTTCTCCTGGAGCAGCAACAGGTCAGATCGTATTTTTTGCAGATGATGCAGCATTATGGGCTGCTGATAGTAAGAAAGTAATCCTTGTACGTATCGAGACATCTCCTGAAGATTTGGCAGGTATGGCAGTAGCCGAAGGTATCCTTACCGCTCGTGGAGGTATGACATCACATGCAGCAGTAGTTGCTCGTGGTATGGGTAAATGCTGTATTTCAGGTGCAGGTGCAATGAATGTAGATTATAAGGCACGTACAGTTGAGATCGACGGAGTAGTTCTTAATGAGGGTGATTTTATCTCATTGAATGGAACTACCGGAGAAGTTTACCAAGGAAAAGTAAATACAAAGGCAGCTGAGGTATCAGGTGATTTCGCTCAGCTTATGGACCTTTGTGATAAATATTCACGTCTTAAAGTACGTACAAATGCAGATACTCCACACGATGCTATGGTAGCACGTCAGTTTGGTGCAGTAGGTATCGGACTTTGTCGTACAGAGCATATGTTCTTCGAAAGTCAGAAGATTGTAGCTATGCGTGAGATGATTCTTGCTCCGGATGTAGAAGGAAGAAAGAAAGCATTGGGAAAATTGCTTCCATATCAGAAAGATGACTTCAAGGGAATCTTCAGAGCTATGGATGGTTGTCCTGTAAATATCCGTCTTCTTGATCCCCCACTCCACGAGTTCGTTCCACACGATGAGAAGGGACAGCAGGAGATGGCAGATGCTATGGGGGTTACCGTATCATATATCCGTCAGAGAGTAGAGAGTCTTTGCGAACATAACCCAATGCTTGGTCACCGTGGTTGTCGTCTTGGAAACACATATCCTGAGATTACAGAGATGCAGACAAGAGCGATCATAGGTGCAGCTTTGGAACTTAAGAAAGAGGGCTTGGATCCACATCCTGAGATCATGGTTCCACTTACAGGTATTCTTTATGAGTTCGAAGCTCAGGAGAAGATTATCCGTGATACTGCAGCTCAGTTGTTCGAAGAATTTGGAACTGAAATACCATTTAAGGTTGGTACAATGATTGAGATACCACGTGCTGCCCTTACAGCAGACCGTATTGCTTCACGTGCAGAGTACTTCTCATTTGGAACAAACGACTTGACTCAGATGACATTCGGTTATTCACGTGATGACATTGCTTCATTCTTGCCAGTATATCTTGAGAAGAAGATCCTTAAGGTAGACCCATTCCAGGTACTCGACCAGAAAGGTGTTGGTCAGCTCATTGAGATGGCTGTCCAGAAAGGTCGTTCAGTACGTCCTGAATTGAAGTGCGGCATCTGCGGTGAACATGGGGGCGAACCATCATCAGTTAAGTTCTGCCACAAAGTTGGTTTGAATTACGTGTCATGCTCTCCATTTAGAGTGCCTATCGCAAGACTTGCAGCGGCACAGGCGGCAGTAGAAGAAAAATAAAAATATTAAATAATCAGATAGTTGGGTGTAAATATCTATAATTTGGATGTTTACACCCTCTATTTTTTTGCTAATCTAATTCATTTTTTGCGTAAAATGAGTTGAAAGATTAGTCAAAGTACTTCCAGAACATATTCCTTCTATAGTTATGAGATTACATCAATGTCACCTCCAGTTGCCCCGTTTGCACAGCTCATTGAGAACTGAGGTTCATGTGTAGAGGATTATGAGGTGTCGTAAACTGAAAGAATTTATTACTTTAAGCTATATTTTTATCTTGACTTCTAAGAGTCTTGCGAAATTCCAAGAGCAATGCGCTTTCAATGCGATTATGATAAAGCTGCTAATTATTGCTATTGTGCTTCACAGGGTAAACATTATTACGGATATAAATTGCATTCTAGTGGTGTTATACACTCTTTTGGCCTGACAAAGGCAAGTGTTCACGATATTCATTATTTGAAAAATGTAAAGTATAACTTTCAGAGTTGCACGATCATCTGTGATCGTAGGATATATTTGAGCGGCTATACAAATAGATTTATTTGAAAAAGTTAATATTAAGTTGGTAGTTCCATATCCGTCGAATCAAAAAGATTGGAAACCTTTATTTGTTCCATTTGATAAAGCTAGGAAAAGGATTGAAACACTTTCTGTACAATTAAGTGATCAATTTATGATAATCAGAGATTATGCAAAACAAACTGAAGGATTGTTTGCCATAATTAAAGGGAAATTAGTGCACTTACAATATTTTAATATATGAACAAGATTAATAAAAGACCCATTGGCGGAATTAAATATGCACTAATTTAATTCCGTCAACAGGTACTATATAGGAATTTCCATCCCACTATTAAAAACACAAAATCTATCTTTCATTTTACGGCTTAAAACGGAAATAGCATTTTCGCCAGTACAATGACCGGTATAGATCTTTATATCAGGATATATATTCTTAATCTCATCTGCAATACTCTCTACATCATCCTGCTCTTCGGATATACCATCAACCAGATGCATTCCACCTACAAAAGCATAAACATTATTGCAACTTGTAAAATTAGCACAAGATTGAAGTATATTCAAAACCCCATTATGCGAGCAAGCCGAAAGTACCATCAACCCTTTCTCTGTCTTTACAGCCAGTGCTACTTCATCGTTAAAAAGATCGGGGTGTTCGGATGTTCCATCAGAAACCGTGAGATACTGATTACCCTTTGGTTTAAGGTATAAGTAACTGTCATTGTAAACCAATGCTACAGAATCTGACAACCAAATGCTTTCTTTTACAGAAGTGAAGCGTGATGGATATTCGGTAAATAATGAATGGTCCGTACTTATATCGCGTTTACGCTCGTGTCTGTAAGTGTAATAATAGCGGTTACTTATTCCCTGAGGAACAAATATTTGAGCTGAAGTATTTGTTTGCAAGAAATCTTTCAGTCCGCCGGTATGATCTTTATGACCATGAGAAAGGATAAGATTATTGACTTCATTACCTTCTATCCCCAATTTTAAGGCGTTAAGCAGATACTTTCCAGACGCACCCACATCATATAGCCATTTCTTATTGTCGGCTTCAAAATAAATAGATAATCCATGTTCGCAAAGCAAATTACAATTTGATTGTGATTTGTTGTTATCTATCAGAACTATTACTTTTAGCATATAAGATGTTTCATAATTATTTCTTTGCAAAATAGAGTATTATGATAAAACAGGAACTATCTGAGTAACACTTTCTGCAAGTTTTTCAAAGATTGAATTCATTTCTTCATTCTGCAAATTACAGTAATTCTCTCCATGTTCGGCTACTTCACCAACTTCCTTAATCAAAGGAACTTGTACCAATAATGGTGTACCTAATTCGCTGGATAGTTTTTGACCTCCATCTTTTCCAAAAATGTAATATTTTTCTTCCGGATGCAGTTTTGGAGTAAACCATGACATGTTCTCAACCAGACCAATCAACGGAACTTCTATGCTGGAATTAAGAAACATTTCGGCTCCTTTGCGAGCATCATTTACAGCTATCTCTTGTGGTGTTGTTACTATTAAAGCTCCATTAATATTAAATTTCTGCACGGTAGTAATCTGTATATCTCCAGTCCCCGGAGGAAAATCGATTATCATATAATCAATATCACCCCAATGCGTGTCTGTAAACAATTGTGTTATTGCATTTGATACCATTGGACCACGCCATATTATTGATTTATCCTTATCAACAAAAAAGCCTATAGAATTTATTTTTACTCCGTACTTCTCTATCGGCTCCATTTTATTGCTTTCAACATCTGACAAAACCGGTCTTTCGTTTTCAATATCAAACATTTTTGGAATAGAAGGACCGTAAATATCGGCATCTACAAGTGCTGTTTTATAACCTTTCTTTGCCAGAGTTATAGCCAAATTGGCTGAAATAGTAGACTTACCCACTCCGCCTTTACCCGAAGCAACTACAATAAGATTCTTAACTCCAGGTATAAGAATCTTCTCAACAATCTGTTTCATTCTTTTTTCTTTAAAAAAATTAATATTTAACTTATAGCTTCTGAAGGGCATACCGTTACACATAAACGGCATTTCCTACATTTGCTTTCATCTATAAATGCTACACCATCTATTATTGAAATTGCACTGGTGGGACAAATTGCTTCACATTCACCGCATCCCATGCATAATTCTGAATTTACTTTAGGGAAAGGCTGAGCGCTTTTCTTATTTTTACTTTTTTTCGCCACGCTATCTTCAGGAATCTCAATAACAATTTTTCTAACTAAGTGACAATCACACTTTGGACATAACAATGTGTTACATGGTACTCCACATTCATGCTCTACTGCATATCCGCAAGATGGACATACACAAATATCTACTGTATTTTTAAGGGAGCCTGTTCTAAAAGGGCCTTTTCCATGAGGATTATTTCTACCAAACATTTCTTCTCAATTTAATTGTTTGCCAATGAATACACAATGCAAATATAATGAACATTTGTTCATAATGAGTTGTTTTAAAATTTATTTTTTATAAAAGACTTTCATACATAAATTAATAAAACATTAATGAACAAATGTTCATTAGAAAATGTTTATAACATAATATATTACTAAAAGGTGATGCTCTTTAAATAAATAGAACTAATAGTAAATTTAATATAAATATGATTAGTTTTAGTTCTATAAAATCACGCAGATTAGGCAAAAGTCTTGGAATAAACAATATACCAACTAAGAAAATATGTTCATATTCATGCATTTACTGCCAGATTGGTATAACAGATGAGTATAGAAGTACCAGAGCAATATTCTATGACCCGTCGGTTATATATGAGAAGGTTAAAAAGCATCTAAGCATATTAAAAGAAAAAGACAGGCCTGATTATCTGACTTTTGTGGCTAATGGTAAACCTACACTGGATATAAATCTTGGACAGTCAATTAAAAAGCTAAAAGCATTTAACATTCCTATTGCTGTTATAACAAATGCTTCATTACTGAAATCTTCATCAGTAAGAGAAGATCTGCAACTAGCTGATTGGGTGTCGGTAAAAATTGATACTGCCGATGAAAAGATTTGGAAGCAAATTAATAGGCCGTATACTAAAATTTACTTTGATGATTATCTATCCGGACTTATTCAATTTTCGCAAGAATATAAAGACAAACTGGCTACTGAGACTATGCTTGTAAATGGGGTAATGATGCTAGTGAGACTTTACAGCAAACAGCAGATCTTATTTGCCGGGTAAATCTGGGCACTGCATACATTTCCATTCCACCAAGACCTCCGGCTATAGCTTCTGTTATACCTCCCGATGAAAACACACTAACCGAAGCTTATCAGATTTTCCTTCACAACAAATTGAATGTAGAGCTTCATATTGCTTTTGAGGGTACAAACACAGGATTTACCGGTAAGGCCGACGAAGAAATTTTAAACATTTGTGCCGTACACCCAATAAGAGAAGATACGATGTATGAATTGCTTAAAAAAGACAATGCAGACTTTAAAGTGGTAGCGAATTTGTTGAAATACAAACTAATACAAAAAAGTGACATATAGATCGAACATGTTCTATCTCAGAAAAATTTAATATATAAATCCCTTATTTAACCTTTTATTAATGAAGGCAAATAAGGGGATTACATATTACAACTTACTTTTTACAAATAATATCGTTTTTTCTAATTTCCAAAATGTATAGTGAGAGTTAAACTAATATTACGTCCCGGATTATAAATGTTTACCGCTTTTAATGTAGATAGATGATCATAATATTTTGTATCAAATATGTTATTTATAGATAGCCCTAAATTAACAAGTTGATTACAGACTCTCAATCCTGAATTAATTCCTGCATCGCAAAGAGTATATCCATCTGTAGATGTTTCATACAATGAAGGATGATCTTGATTGAATGCCTTTAATGCAACAAACCACACATTGGGTGAAATCAAAACACCTATCCGATCTTTTTCGGCTTTAAGTTTTGCACGGACTTTCTGAGCCGGTATAAATGGCAGATTATTGCCATTGAATTGCTTTCCGGTAACGGTTGAATAAGCACCTTCTACTGAAAGCCACTGAAGACCTTTAAAACGATATTCAGCTCGGGCTTCACCACCAAAAAGCTTTGCGTTGCTTTGAGAAAACTGATAATAAAGTAAACCATTTGCATTCTTATTACCTGTTGGTGAAATATAGATATAGTTATCTATATAATTATAGAATCCTGCTATCTCAAATGATATGTACTCTCCATTATAATGCATACTTGCATCTGCTTCATAAGCATTCTGAGGTGTAAGAGCATTGTTACCTAATTCATATCTGTTTCCATGCAAACCATTGGAGGTTAATTCTGATAAATTAGGAACACGATAAGCTTTCGCAAAGTTTGTTCGCAGAATAATCTGGTTGGTAAGACTATAGTTAGCCCCTAATGAAGCATTAAAACTAGTGAATCTTTTTGAAAACGAAGCATGATAATTAGCAGTACCCTCAGTTCCCATTGAATAAGCTTTGGTTCTGTAAGTATCATAACGAACACCTGCCTGAAGCTTTAGTTTTGAAAAGAAAGTATACTGTGCAAGAGCCATGGTTCCAATATTATCAACATTGGCATCCGGCAAAAACTGGGAAACTCTGTTGTGCTGATTACGATTTGTTTGGCTCATTCCCTGAATACCAATTATATATTCTGCATTATTACTGGAAGGAAAATATAATTTTGAATCGTATGTTAGTGTATTTAATCTCATTTCTACTGCAGGATCAGCAATTGTTGTTCTCAATTTTCTTAACGCTGTTTGCCAGGCAATATTAGTCTCCCATTTAAACTGACCGAATAGAATTCTATTCTGAGATGAAACAAGATGATGCTCTAAATCCTGATACCAAATTTTAGTTTTACGCCCCTGTTCTGTTATAATTGGAACTACCGCAGGCACAGACATGCCAAGCTTCTGACCAAAATAATCGTAATTAATTTTAAAGAGGGATCTTTTTCCGGTGTAACCTGCATTAGCATTGAATGCCCATTCATTAAACCTTGAGTTGGGAACAAAAGTGCCTCCACCTTGCTTGTAATCGGAATGGCTTTTATTTGTAGCTCTTACTCCACCAAAAAAATGTTTTGAAGCTCCTTTTAGACCTAAGCTATTTGTTACTCCTAATGTGTTAGAAAAAAATTGGGTATGATATTCTCCAACAAGCTTATTTATTGGTGCAGGTGATTCTTTTATAAAATTAAGCACTCCACCAATTGCATCCGAACCATAAAGCATTGAAGCCGGACCTTTTATTATTTCAACCCTATCTATGTTATTATCATCAATACCTAATGGATGGTTTTCACTAAACTGATAATTTTCTATTCTCACACCATTGTTAAGTACCAAAACATCATTCATTGATAGTCCTCTGATTACAGGTTTTGAAATACCCATACCTTTAGAAATCATATCAACACCCGGAACAAAAGTAAGCGATTCCATTAAATTAGGCGTTCCGGAAAACAACATGTCATTACCTCTTGCAATATCAATCTTTACAGCATTATCATGTTGCGACGAAACGGACCACCTGTAACTACAATTTCTTCAGTTTGTACAAATGATGGTTTCAAGCTAATATCAGTCTTGTTTTCCCCTTTTACTATTTTTACAGTTTCAATTACAGTTTTATACCCTATAAAAGAAAAAATCATTTTTATATTTCCTTCAGGCAAATTTTTGAGAATATATTCACCTTGTTTATTAGCTATTGTGCTACAATTAAAATCGGGTATTTGAATAGTTGCACCTGTCAAAGGCTCATTAGTTATACTTGAAATTTTACCCGCCAACGTATTCTGCGCGTTAATTTTAGTTACAACGAACAGAATAAAAAAAAAGAATACTATATCTTTTCATTATTACTCTTATTTATATTATAATAAAACTTATTTATAATGTGTTTCAATCAATCTTTCTCGAAACAAAAAAACAAAATTATATTACAATACAGGAGGAGCTCTAAGATATATTGAGTCTGTATTCTCTACAAACCACTTGCACAGATAACAAGCAACACAAACAGCAATAAAAGACATGAAAACAGTTAGCCGAAGCAAACAATTCTCGGTGAAGGGTAAAAGATAAAAATGGCATATAGGACAGTTTTCTGATGAATGATGACTACTGTCGTTATGCGAACAAGAGTTCTCAGCAGAATTGCATTCTACGCAATGGTAGTGCAGCGCTTTAACCACATATAGCGGCATAAGCGAAACCAATAAAAACCATGCTAGAACAACAATTCTTTTTTTACTCTTTTTCATTACTTATTTTACTCTATAGAAAGGCACTAAGTTTATAACTATAAAATCTACTTAAAAGAAAGAATCATAGCTATTCTTTCCACAAATTGGCCGAATACTATATTTACTTAATTTATTATAATCCATCTACGCTTTTACCTAATGCAACAACTATTACATTCTTACACCAGTTAATGGAAGCTTTTCAAAGATCTTATCCAAATCTGTTCATTTTAAATGTTAATAAAAAAGTTAAGTTGTAAACAATCAAAAAGCTAGTCGTTTTTATCGTATCACTCTGATTTTTGAGATTCAAGATATTCAGCCCAGATTCTGGCAGCTTCTTCTACCATCTTTACACATGGGCGTTTTGCAAAATATGTGGTTGTACGTTCTTCTGGGGTAGATGAGATGGCATGATCTTTCTTTAGTCCCAACAGTTCTCCACAAATCAATGAGCCGTTACGTTCCTTAAACACAGTCGCCAGATTCTGAACAAGCTTATAATTTTCTCCTTTTCCCTTTTGGTCTTTTGCAATGGTTGTACCATTCTCCAGTCCCGCAAGGATAAACATTCCACATGCAGCTCCGCAAGTCTCCCTCATACGGCCAATGCCTCCACCAAAAGAAGCTGATATGCGCAAAGCCTGATCATCTGTAAGATCATATAAATCGGCAAAAGCTGCAACTACAGATTGTGAGCAATTGTATCCACTCTTAAATAACTCTACAGCTTTATTTATTCTTTCTTCCATTGTTCTAACTTTATACTATTAACAATTTCAAAGTCCGGAAAATAAAGTTGCTATTTCCCGGACATAATAATTACAAGAAACATAGCTTCTAGCTCATTTATTCACAAGAAATGGCTAACAAACTGAACCAGAAGCTATACAACGCCCCCTCTACTAACAAATAAATGATAATATAACTTATTACAAAAAACTACTGTTTTTATTTTTTATTAGTCTTTACTGACTTAACTTTCTTTATACCACTGCCATTACACAAACTTTCGTCTTTCACATTACGATTATTTACATGACTTTTTGCTATGACACAAGTACCTGATTCATACTTATCACAAACTTTATTATTGTTTGCATCTTTAAAACAACCTTTTTTTTGTAACAGTTTGATACAGTTTTTGCTTTTGCACTCTGTGCATTTACTTCACTTCCTAATAAGGCAAGTGACACAATAAATAGATATAAAAAACTTTTCATAATAATAATCTTTATTCTTCTTATTTTATTATAATAATACTATTGCCTTTCACTAATTGCTTTTAATAGCAATGATGAAGGATGACATGGCTTACGAGTATCTGCATTGACAAATGCAAGAGTAGTTTCGCCTTTATTTATCAATTCGTTCTCTTCATTAAAAATGGAATAAACAGATTTAATTAAAGGACCTTTTATCTCCTTCAACTCTGTTTCTATTCGAAGCAATTCATCATATACCGCAGGCTTTAAATACTTAAAACTCATACCTACTACCGGTAACATTATACCCGAATCTTCTATTTCTTTATATGTTATTCCCAACTCTCTAAGAAGCTCCCAGCGGGCTTTCTCACAATAACGGGCATAATTTGAATGGTGTACATATCCCATTTTATCTGTATCAGGATATAACACCCTTATTTTACATTGATGACTAATCATAATTACTTTTACTTAACAAAAATACTTTTTGCATTACACTCTTGGTAACTTATCAGAAGGCATAAATTGTGTTGTAAGCATTCTCTATTAAACGAGATACCTCACAATCTTTATTGTACTCAATTATTGTTTTACCGGCTATCATAGCTTCAACTATTTGTGCATCGAAAGGTAAATGAGCTACTACAGGAATTTTCATCTCTTCGCACCACTTATCTATTTGTTCACAAATACTGGGATTCAAATCGTACTTGTTCACAATGACTGACTTTTGAACGGAAAAACGGCAAACAACTTCAATTACACGTTTCATATCAAGAAAGCCTGAAATTGTTGGTTCTGTTACTACTACAACCTTATCGACTCCTGTAATGGTTGATATAACCGGACAGCCAATACCCGGAGGACCGTCGAGTATAACTGTATCATAACCATAATCCTCTACATATTTCTTTGCCTTCTCTCTCAATAGATTTACCATCTTCCGGAATTTTCTTCTCCGGGAGCTAAACGACCATAAACCATATCGCCGTAACGAAAGGTTCCGGCATACATACGGCTTTTATCTGCAGGAATCATCTTTATTGCCTGAACAGGACAGACACGAGAGCACAGGTAACACCCATCACAAGCGGATTCTGAGATTCTAATTTTACCATTGACTTTGGATATAGCATCAAAACGGCAAAGATCAATGCATGTGTTACAGTTAGTACATTTATCGTTGTTTACTACAGCATGACTACCGGACACAAAGACTTCCTCTTCTTTACACAATGGTGAAAACAGTAAATAGAGGTTTGAAGCATCTACATCACAATCAACAACTACTGCCGATTTTGCAACTGAAATAAAAGCGGAACTTATGCTCGATTTGCCTGTACCTCCTTTACCACTAATTACTGCTATTTCCATAACTAACTATATTATTTACTATATCTTGAAATATTACCTGTAACGAACTTAATTCTTTTACTGCAATTCTACCTTCTGAATAAAGAAAAGCAACTTCTTTATTGAATGGTATTTCGCCCAACAATGGAATTGATTCTTTTTCCAGATACTGATAAATATCTCTGTTTCCCAGTCCTGCCCTATTCACTACAACTCCCATTTCTTTACCAATTGTTTTCAGAGTGTCAACGGTTTGTTTTAAATCACTCAATCCAAAAGGTGTAGGCTCTGTTACTAAGACTACAAAATCGGCATGTGAAGCTGTCTGTATAAACGGGCAAGCTATTCCCGGAGGAGAATCCAGTATCACATAATCTACATTTTGCTGATTGGTTTGTTTCACAGCCATCTTTACAGCCGATTTTATGATAGGAACCGGAGATGAAACTCCCGGAGTCATTTTTGCTTCGAACATGCATGCACCATCTTCATCCGTTCTATAAGATGTAACTTTTCCTATAAACTTATAGGAATCTCTTATTGCTGAGTAATTACAAGCAACCGAGCAAGCAGCACATCCGTGACAGAGGTCATCGAGCAACTGAATTTTATTCATTGCCGGCAAAAAGAAGATGGCATGATAATTACAGTATTCAGCGCACTTTCCACATAAAACACAATTAGAACGGTCGAGAACCGGTCTATATTCTGTTACAACGTACTCACTTAGCTTTTTAACTGGAAAAAATATAAATGAATTGGGAGCCTCTGCATCACAATCAACCAATAAAGAAGAATAGCCCATTTGACGAAGCGAGTAAAACAAGTTCGTTGAAAAAAATGTTTTACCCGTACCGCCTTTACCACTAGCTACAGCTATGTTCATGCTCATGATGATTACATGTATTGGCTCCTGTAATTAAGTTCCCTTTGATAAAATCGAGTACTAATTCTTTAGGCTCCTTTTTCTCTGCACCAACATGTAAATCAATGTTCTGCTGACGGAATAGTTGTTTTGCTTTCTCTCCCATACCACCGGCTATAACAATTGATACACCCTTACCTGCTACCCAGGCAGGATAAAGACCCGGTTGATGTTCGGGAGGAGTAATCTGTTCTTCCTTAACTATTTTATTGTTTTCCAAATCGGCTACATAAAAATATTCACAATGACCAAAATGTTCACATAACATACCATCCTCTACAGGTATTGCAATTCTTTTATTCATATTCTATCTTATTATTTAAGTTTGTCACTACTTTTTAAACGTTTCTTATCTCCTTCTCCGCCACCGGAACGTCTTCTTTTTCCTTCACCTTTTCCAAGCTTTTCTAAGAGTTCTTCTTTTGTATGCTCAGCACAATTACCCAATTGGCGTCCGGTTCCTGAGCCTCTTCCTTCGGGGCCTGTTCCATCTAAACGTGGCATAGTTTTATGAATTTAATGTTTTAATAGCTGAATAATATCTTCGATTATTTTATCATCGTCTTTAACCACAATCATCTGAATTTTCAGTTCTACCAACAGTGATTTTATTTTAAAACCAAACTCTCCTGATACGATCTTCTCTACAGGAACTGAAGCTACTAACTGTACAGAGGCTGGTCCGGCTCCTTCTTCAGCATCTTTATTTGGGTTAGGAATAAATTCCACTTTTTCAGTCAGTGTGTCGTAGATTGCAAAAAACGAACAACGACCAAAACGCTTATCCAGAGTACTTTTTAATGTATTTCCGGAACTTGTTATTGCTACTTTCATATTCTATTTCTAATTACATTTTTTCTTGATTTTTCTGGCACATACGTCCTCTTTTTCGCTTATTGGAACAATGTCCGCGGCCGCAACCGCTTTTACCTAAATATGTGAATTCACCTTTTTCTTCTTTCGAAAGGTTATCGTAATTTTGAATATCACGACTTCCACACAAAGGACATATTTCTATCTGCTTTTCTTCGGCTGGATTATTAAAGAAGCAATTACATGAACAGCAGGAATACCATTCATTATCGAAACAAACCTTACCTCCTTCAATAATGATATTTCGACCTTCAACAAATGCCTGAGCTATTTTTTCACGAGCCGACATATAAATACGAGTCAAAGTGGGACGAGATACCTTCATAAAAGATGAAGCTTCTGCCTGAGTGTATTTTTCGTAATCGCAAAGGCGCAAGGCTTCGTACTCTTCATACAAAAGAAACAAAGATTCTTTCTTCTTTGCATTCTGCGCCATGCCATAAGGTCTGAAGCCTGAAGCAACAGGCGCAACAGATATTTTTCTTATTATTTTCGGTCTTCCTGGCATACTTTTAATTTATTGTCCAGTGCAAATATAATGAACATTTGTTCATAATGAGTCGTTTTACTATTTATTTTTATTAAAAATAAAATATAGGTATATTACAAATTAATAAAGCGAGACTCCCAATCTGGAATTCTCGTTTTGTAACTGTTAATTGCATTATTAATATAATAAAGTTTACTTTTTAATCTTTTTCATAATTTCATCTTTTGGAAATATGCACTAATTTAATTCTGCCAACAGGTTAATGTTATCTTTTGCCAACCGATCATGATCGGTTGGGCATCGGATCATGATCGGTTGATGATTCAATCATGATCGGTTGACTATCGGATCATGATCGGTTTACAAAAAAAGTATGCAACAAAGAAACTAAGTTCTTTATTGCATACTGATTCAAAAAGGCTATATTCAAATATCTACGTCACCTACAACTTTATTGTATAATTCAATCCCTTTTCAGGGTAAGTTATAAGATTAGTAATTTCAAAATTCATGTCTCCACCTTTTATGCCATCATTAAACAAAATCTTTATTGTATGTTTTGTATGTGGCTTTAAAGTATAATCTCTAAAATAGACCAGTGATGGATTATGTTCTGTCTTATGTAGTTTAAAGATCAAATCTGAATTATTCATAATAGAGAGGGTTACTCCCTTTTCATCACGATCGATCTCCTTAATATCTATGCATTTTTCAAAGAATGGTCTCATAAGTTCTTCCTGACCTATAACCATATCTGCATACCATACAAGGGTACGTCTGTTATCCAATGCTTCGCGTATACCATCCAAAGAGCGTTCCTTGGCAAAGACGAAAGTCATTGTTCTGTGCTCACCTCTGGCAAAGTCATAATCGGTCTGTATAGGCTCATGTATATCGGATGTTCCAAGCATAGTCAACTTCTTCTCAATACACCATTTCAATGCTTCAGGTGAATAAACATCACCATTTGCTACCTCGATACCATTGATGCATCCATTATTGTATAGCTCTGTATGTTCTGGCCACCATTTTGTTGAATCAGGCTGTTGTCTGTCCCACCCAGGATGATTCCAAAAGATAAATGCCTTCTGCTCTTTTGCTGCTTTGTATGCATCTTTATAATCTTTTGTGTCAAGAGGATTTGAATCTTGAAGGAAGATAGCATTCGAGTGTCCGGGAGCCATAGGACGAGTTATCTCACTGCCTTTTACCAATAGTATTCCCATGTCAGAGGCTTTCTTTTTACAGATTTCATAAGAACGGTTATGATCTGCATTGATATCTTTCTTGTGTGGCTGATACTCTATATGCTCGGTCAATGCTATAGCATCTAAACCCTCTCTGTAGGCTTCGTCAACACGAACAGTAGGCCAAACAAGTCCGTCAGAGAATACGGTATGCATGTGAAAATCACATTTCAGAGTTATATAACCATCTAAATCGGGTACCTTTATCTCATTTCGTTGCTGTGCTAATGAGGGCTGCAATCCTACCAAAATAAGGAATGCACAAATAATAGATTTCTTCATCATCATTTATTTTGTTTTTGTAAGTTTTATATTATCAATAAACCAACGGAGATAGACACTGCTTCCTGTATTAGCCTTATTCTCTCCCCATCCATTAGACTTTATTGTGATACGGGTATCTTTATTTACCGTAATATTACCAAGATTAAGTTCTGCATGAAGCCATGACAATTGATCGACTGAATTTTGGAAATTATGTCCTATAGGAGCCAGATCCACAACATTACTTCCATTGGTAATGGTTACAATTACCTGAACAGGGTCAAATTTTCTGGTTCCGCCTACCATAGGTGCCCAGTCAAAAGAGAGTGTAAGATTGGTATTTGCAGGTACATTATCGATAGCAGGAAGAGTTATACCTGCCTGAGTCTGTCTTGCCGAACTTGAGATAACAGTCCTGAAGATATATTGCATGACCCGGTATCTCCTCAAGTCTGTATCCACGATCTGTAAGTGCTTTATCGGCTGTTGTACCATCAGTATTTACTGCTGTATATATCTGTGGTGCTGATCCGTCGCCATCATTTTCGACTGTCTTCCCTGCCCCACTGCTCAAGGCCCATGGTTTCAACCATTCAAAATCTTCAGAGAAATAGATAACCTCTACGACACCCTTGTCTTCCACTTTTGAACATATCATTTTTATGGTTGGCTCTGCTACTCCTGCGAAATAACCTGAAACCTTTACTTTATGGCCATTTAGTGCGGCTAAATTGAGACTTTCTATAGCATCGGTTATTAGAAGTGAGTTTGATGAACCCTCTACAACAACGGTGTTATCGGAAAGTACTCCTGTAACACTTACATAGTCGCGTGTCTTTGAATTGTATGTGTCAAGTTTTGCCGTAATATCTGTTGCCTCAGGATATGTTGCATATGAACCTTGTGAAACTACACTCAAATTATCACACTGAACATATGTCAGTTTTTGAGAGTCGCTCTCCTTCACTCCTTTTATAGATACTTTATCGCCAACCTTTACAGGATCACTGCTCAACACGTATATGTTCGAAGCATTGCTGTTCTGTGCACCCGAAACTATAAATCCTTTTGTTGTAAGAGCCATTACATTTACATTTGATACAGAGAGGATATCTTCGTCGGCTAGTGCTGAGAGTTCTCCCAATGAGTACTCTTTGCAGTCTCTATATTTATCTCCTGCCTGTGATATTATCACCTCTGCACGACTCGCCAAAGTACTTCCTTTGAAGACAAGAGCTTTTTTACGTGGATTGTCTATTGCCCCACCACGCATATTATCATTAACAGAAATGGTTACATCCATCGTTCCTGTTCCTGATGCAGGGGTTACAGTCACCCAGTCGGGGGCATCCGATACCCAGTCGGCATCGGCATAGACTGTTATAATTTTACTTGTAGCAGCAGTAGCCTCAAAGTTCAGATTCGTAGCGCTTGCAAGCACAGCCTTAGAGAGAGTGTTCTCTTCATCGCAACAACTGCTCAATAGTGTTACTGTAAATGCCAGTACAGAGGCCATTATATAATTTACAAATTTCATAATTGTACTATTTTATTTCATTGTCTATTTTTAGAATGATAATCCATCTTTCCATCCAGGATTTTGAGTTAAATTATGGTTCAATGAGCGTTCATCTGTAGGTATAGGATATAGATAATCGCGTTCTTCAGAGAAAGGAGTACGGTTTATATTCTTATGATAATACAAATAGCCCTTATTTCCATCAGAGAGTATTACATCTTTTCCTATTTTGTAAACAAGAACTCCTGCATCGGCAGTTGGTTTTGCCTCTCCTTCTGCATAGAGAATGACATCAGCTTTACCATCACCTGAGAGGTCGTACCCTCCTGCTCCGGGGAAATACATGCCGACTATAGATTGGTCGATACAACTCCCGGCTTTCCAACGAACTAAATCATCGAAGCGGAATCCCTCTTGCATAAGCTCTATTGTTCTCTCACGGCGAATTTCAAGGATAACTCCCTTATTCGAACCATTTACATTTGGATAACCTGTCTCACCAGCAGAGAGATATCTGTCAGGTGCTGAATTTGCCGCATTCATATCAAGATTTGGCATACCTACACGTTTACGCAATAGATTGATAGATTTATCAAGGTCTGTTTGTGACAGTGTTCCTAGTTCGGCTTTTGCTCGGCATAATTTAATAGTATCTCGGCGTAACGGTATACAGGAAGGTCATTTGTAGAACGATCGTTTCGGTCTACATTACCTCCAGATGCGGTAGGCTCTTGAACAAACTTTATTGGCTGATAACCTGTGACACTCAATGATAAATCGGGAGCTAAAACCTTGGTAGTCTGAAGTCTCTTATAACCCGGGGTGCGGATACTCTGTGCCAGACGTGGGTCACGGTTCTTTGTCTCATCAATAAACTGCATCTCTTGCCATCCTGACTGATTGGTAAAGGCTGTTCCATCCTTCATGAGATAGGTGTTTACCATCTTACGTGTCAATCCCGGCTTGCCTTGTGTAGGTACAAGGGTGTGTCCGGCTGCATTATGAAGAATTGACATACCATAGTCAAATTTTATAGCGAGGATATATTCATCAGGATCGGCATCCTCTTTTGCAAATAAATTTACATAGTCCTCATTAGGCTTTCCTGTACTATAGAGTTTATACTTGCTACTGGCCATCAACTTTTCGGAAGCATCGACAGATTGTTGAAGGTAGTAATTGTAATCATGACCTGCTAAAGTGATTTTATGGTACTTTCTATATGTGCCTTCGTAAAGGCAGAACTGAGATTTAAGTGCCAAGGCAGCATATTTATTAACTCGGAAAGGACTGCTTTTTTCTTCATCCTTACTCGGTAGGTTTTCGATGGCAAAATCTACATCCTCAATCATATGAGTCATAATAAGTTCTCGTGAGTCGCGTGCTTTATATAGTGTTTCATCGGTTGAGGCCAACTCTGTGTCGTACCAAGGTACATCACCAAAGCGTTTCACCTTTTCAAAATAGAAGAAAGCACGGAAGAATCGTGTTACAGCCTTATATTTAAGGACAACATCCTTATCAGGACATTGGTCTGCATAGGTAAGTAGAGTATTCATCTTACGAAGATCGGTCCACGACCATCCTCCACCCGAAGCAGGTACATCACGATTGGTTCCGCCAAGCATTTCAACTGACAAGTTCTGTTGTACATAGACATCACTCTGCATATCGAATGGTGACTTATCGAGCAAATTATTATAAAAAGAGTTGCTGAAAAGTTGAAGATCTGTTTCTGTCTTGAAATAATCGGTCTGCGAAATCTGACTCTGAGGTTGAAGGTCCAATAGAGAATCGCAGGATGAGAGTCCCATGCACAATGTCATGGCTGCTAAAATATATCGTTTCATATCTTATCTAAATGATTAATTAAAATGTTATATCTATACCAAACATATATGACTTCTGCCAAGGATAGAATGAATTGCTATATACATCACTTCTATTTATAGAGCCTTCAGGGTCTATGTATTTAGAGTGTTTCTTTATAGGCGACCAATAACATAGGTTCTCACCGGTAAATGAAAGACGAACAGCCTCAATTCCTGCTCTCTTTGTAAGACTCTGTGGAAGTGTATAACCTATTGTGAGGTTCTTGAAGCGCAGGTAGCGGATATTCTGAATATAACGGTCATTTATGTTCTTCAAATAACCACCTGTTGTGAGGTATGCCATTGCACGTGGGAAATATGCGTTTTGATTATCTTCCGACCAGACATTATCCAAAAAATTATCCTGTAGGAAAGTCATATAAGGATATGAGTACGGACCCCAAAATGGCATAGATTGTCCTGAAGGATACCAATAATGGTTACCTGTTCCCTGGAATAGGGCTGATACATCTACACCACACCAGCGTATGCTTGCATTGATACCGTAAGAGAAACTTGGCAATGAATTGCCTAACTTCTTTCTATCACCGGGATTATCTACTGTGTTCTGACCTATACCGATATCTCCGCTGCCATCAATATCAAGGAACTTGACATCTCCTGCTTGCCACCCGCCGGTAAGACCTTTACCCATATAGCTAAGATCTACCTCTTTAGCATATGCCTGTGCCTCTTCGGTACTCTTAAACAGTCCATCTGTAACAAAACCCCATATTTCTCCAATATGCATTCCTTCATAATAATCTTTTGCAAAGGTTTTGTCTTTGTTATCATATTTAGTGATTACACTACTGTAATCGCTCAAATTGAATCCGACGCTATACTCAAATGGTCTGTTTGCTAAAAGAAACTGATCTTTCCATGATGCAGATATCTCATAACCTTTAGTTCGTAAATCGGCTGTATTCATCTGTGGAACGGATGCACCATATACAGATGGGAGCTGAATACCATCGGTAAGCATATCTTTCGTATTACGTGTATATCCGTCGACTGTTACGTTAAGTCGGTTGTCGAGCATGGTAAGATCGAATCCGAAATCCCATTGCTGAGCAGTTTCCCAAGTTAAATCGGATGCTATAGGTGCACCGAGTGATGAATATTTTGCCAAAGCACTACCCTCGCCAAATGAATATGCACTGAAGTCGCTTATAGAGACAAGACGCATATAGGTGTAGTATGAAGATACATTCTGGTTGCCAAGGCTGCCATATGAAGCTCTTGCCTTTAGATTGTCTATAATTTTGCGAGCATGTTTGAAGAATGGTTCTTCAGAAATGCGCCATCCTGCAGAAGCTGAAGGGAAAAATCCCCAGCGGCTATCCTTTGCAAAACGTGATGTTCCATCGTAACGTCCACTGAATTCTACAAGGTATCGTCCCTTATAATCATAGTTTAGACGTGTGAAAGCACCAGCCAAAGCATATGCATTCTGACCGCCACCAACACCTGTTATAGTCTCTCCTTCAGGATTTTGTCCTACAAGGTCCAGGTCATCTAGAGTTGTTGATGAGAGATACTCTCCATATGCGGATACATTTTTTCTGTTCAATCTTTCGTAGTTGACGCCTACAACACCCGATACATGGTGTTTGCCTGCGAATGTATCATCATAATTCAAATAGGCATTTGTTGAGTAGTAATTGCGTGAAAGTACCGCTTCATCAAGTCTGTTAGCACCGGCACCTGTTGCATACGATTCCATCTCTGCATCAGGATATTGACGGAAATACATGACATTTGAACGGCTTGTATTACGTTCCTGATACATACGGTATGTAAAGTCGGCAGTAAACTTGAGCTGTTTGATAGGCTGAATAACCAGACGGGTTGTTGTAGAGAAGTCATTGGAACGTTCTACATTTCTATGTGATCCTTCACCAAGCAGGATATGACGTCCATTGCCCACTTTATAGTTAAGGTAGGGAGTGCTGTACAACCATGATCCGTCAGGATTCTTCATAGGGAAACATGCCAATGCATGACGTGCACCATAGGCAAAAGTATTTTCTACACTCTCGTCACCTTGAAATGTATATTGAGAACCATAAAATGAGGTATTGTTTGACATTGTTGCATACTTGTTGATTCGGAAATCAATTTTAGCACGCATATTGTATTTACGGTAAATATCCGGATGCTCCTTAAGCATTCCTTTCTGATAGTCGTATGCTCCGGAAAGCAGATACTTTATATCCTTGTTTCCACCATTTATGGATAAGTTGTGTTGCTGTATAGGGTGATTATCATTATACATCATATGCCACCAGTCGTAGTTTCCATAATATACCCACTGATTGCGTCCGTTTCTCTGCTCCTCGATAACCCAGGGACGATCAGGATTTTCAGTTTTATCGTTTACACGTGCAAGCAGCTGCTGCATATCCTTGTCGGTATAGTCGCAATAGAGAGTTCCGTTCTTCTCTTTCCAGAATTTGTTGACTGTATATACTGACCAGTAACCTGTAGTCTCATAATCTGTAGATGTAGTTGGAGCCTCCCAACCTACTCTTCCGCTGTAACGTACTTTAGCTTTTCCATTTATATCTGATCCTGATTTGGTGGTTACAAGTATCACGCCAAAAGCGGCACGGGCTCCATATATTGCTGCTGCGGAAGCATCTTTGATGACTGATATAGACTCTATATCATTTGAGTTTATTCGGTTTAAGTCACCTTCTGCACCATCAATAAGGATTAATGGCGAAGAACTGTTGATGGAAGTCACACCACGTACATTTATTGACGGTGATTTTCCGGGGACACCTGATGAAGTAGTGATATTAAGTCCGGCAACAGCACCCTGCAGCATGTTTGTTACCGAATGTGAGATACGGTTCTCTAGAGTCTTGCCACTAACAGTAGATATTGCACCGGTAAGATTTACCTTTTTCTGAGTACCATAACCTATGACAACAGCTTCATCGAGCATAACTGCATCTTCCTGCATATACACAGTTATATCTTTCTGACTATTATTCACCTTGATCTTTTGTGGTAAATAGCCCACGTATGTGAAATTTAAGATTGCATTCTGTGATGGTATCTCAAGACTGAATGTCCCATCAACAGTTGTTATGGTTCCTTTTGAAGTTCCATCCATATGAATGGTAACTCCGGCAAGAGGCTCCTGCTGTGTATCAAGTACCTTACCTGACACTGTTCTGTTTTGTGCAGACATTGGGAATATACATCCCATTGTAAGAATTAACAGGAGTAAAATAATAGAAGGTTTGATAACTTTCATAATTTAAATTAATAACGTGTTTTTTATCTGTTTTATTTATGTTACTTTCTCTATCTAAAAGGCCTTTGGACGTTGCATATTCTCACTCCATGAATGACCAAACTCATCCTTTACAGTGATAACTAAATCTGTATCAGCATCTTTTGCCTTTACCTTAAAGAAATGAGTAAACTTCTCAGTAATAAAGTTTGGTGTAGAGGTTAGGGTTGATGAGTTGAAGCGTTTCACTGTAAGTGCTTTAATGTGAAGAGGATCGTATGCCCATACTTTTGAAACATTAAGATTGTTTCCACTTTCATCGGTTACAGTAACACTCCATCTTGGATTCCAATTCCATATATTTATAAGCACTTCATTGTCGCTATTTTCTGGGTAAGCATCGACATATTTCATATAGCTGTTCTTTATCGTTGCAGAGACTGTCGTCGGCATATTAGGAACATCGGCCAATGAAAAATGAACATTGTTGAGGTCGTAACTGCGAAACTGATAATCGATATCATATCCTGTTGCTTTGTATAAATACTTTATGTTATTATCTGATATATCCCAAATAGAGTAACCTCCAGGTGTACCATCGGGCTGAGATGAACGCCGGGAGTAAGATATCCAGACCACCACCATGAGCCACATACTGCTGCCGTATTGTGCTCATAGAAATTCTTACCATTAACGACTGATTCTTCGGGAACTACATTGTAATTAAGATGTGTATGTCCGGTTACAAAATGTACCTGATAACCACTCAAGATATCGAACAGTTGTGATGAACCTGCGTTATCGTGGTCTATCTTGAAGCCTCCTGCTTCCAAAGGATAGAAGACCTGAGCATGCATCATCACGACCAGTGGAGTGGATTTATTTATGTAAGAGAGATCGTCAGAGAGCCACTCCAACTGGTCGGATGTTATTCTTTTTATATAATTGCGTGATTCTGAACCATCATAACTGCTGCAGTCTATATCGTCCAAAATGACATAGTGTACTTTACCAATATTGAATGAATAATAGGTAGGTGCCAGAATGGTCACAAACGGTGTTGAGGCCGCTGCATCGGATGTAGCTTTATAGTCGTTGTCATGATTACCCATAGTATGGAATATCTGTAAATCCTTTAGCTGTGAGTTCATTGTACTTAAATATTCGGGTATTGCAAAGCTGTTTGAGTACCAAAACTGGTCCCATGTCATATCACCCAATGTAATGGCATACATCTTTTCATTAGGATATAGGCTACGGTAACTGTTTAAATCGGTAGTAAATTCTTTAAACTGTTTGCTGTCACTTGTTCTGTTAGCCAAATGCATATCTCCAAGCATGAACACCTTATAATTATCCTGACCGGAGACTATGTTTAATGTAAAATCAGCTCTTTCCTGAGTCGCTGCATCAGCATTAAGGAGTTTATAGAACTGAGGTAAAATACCTTTTGATGGTGCTTCGTAATTGCTTGGTATGGATATGAAGACATATCTTTTTGTCTTCTTGGATTTCAACTGGTAGATTCCGTTTTCATCTGTAGTTGTTGTCTCAACACCATCGGAGACCACTACTCCTTTCACTTTACCTTCCGCTGAAGATACTACACCATAAATAGTTGTTCCTTTATCGGGAGTAAAATCAAGTTTATCTACTACATTAAGGTATATTTTACCTAACTGTTTTTTCCTTGAGTCACGTCGTACATATATATTATAATAACCTGTCTCACACTCTTCAGGGATTTTTATAACACATTCATTGGAAGTTACATCAAGAAGTGTACACAAATAAGAGACGCCGTTAGCGGACTCGAGTAAAAATGAATCGGATGTTTTGTTTATACTTCCTTCACTTATGGTGAAGGCACATTCACAACCTTTACTTACATTTACTGAAGAAGGAACAGAAAGTGAAATTTTGATTCCTTCATCAGATGCTACCTGATTTTCGTCAGCACTACATGCCAAAAGTGGCAGTACAATAATAATTAAAGACCAAAGTAGATACTTATTAATTTTCTTCATTTCAATTTGTTAAAACTGAGCAGTAGCCGCCCTCTTTTTTCCATTTCGTTTAACTACTGTTCATAAATTTTTAGCAAAGTTGCATAAAGCTTTTTTCAATGATGGTACAAAAATGTTACGTAAATATTTAGTTTGGTGTTTACTCAATAATGGCTGTAGAGGCTGCATATAATTACTTTCAATTGCAACAAAATTGTAATCGTATGGTAAAAATAATAAAACATGTATCCTATAAATTTGCTTGGGAAAAGAGAAAATAATAATCAAGCATTTTTGCGAAATGAGTTAGAACTTAAAAAAAATACAGTTATGAAAATTCAAATGAATAAAGAAAAACAGAGAGAATATCTGACATTTAGTTTATTACTGTTCTCAGCTTTACTATATCTTGTATTTTTTGGATATCTACTCTATCTCCGCAATCATATTTAAATGTAATTAATAAAAAAATCATCCTTGCCTAAAGAGTATCGGCAAGGATGATTCCAAACATTTTCTTATAATGAAAGATAGAGAATTAAACTTTCTCAATAGCTTTTATAACTTCTTCAGCCTGAAGTCTTGCTTTTGCTTTTATAGCTTCAGGTGTATTTACAACGTTAGGGATGTAAAGATTGCCATAGCTGAAGATTGGCTCTGTAAATTTCAGTTCACATAGATAGGCAGTACATTCAATATTGTAGAAAAATTCTCTCAATCTGAAATGAACCTTACCTAGAGGTGAGTAATCTTCTTCACTTGCTCCTGAAGTAGCACTGATTAAAAGTGTCTTGCCTGCAAGCTTATCTCCTCCCGTGCCATATGCAAAACCATAAGTCAAGACTTTATCTATCCACTGTTTTAATATAGATGGCATATTATACCAGTTGATTGGGAACTGGAGAAGTATGATATCAGCATCTACAAGATTTTTCTGTTCTGCCTCTACATCGATATTAAAATCAGGATATAACTCACTTAAGTTTCTAAGTGAGGCATTGGGATATTTCTGGAGAACTGTCTCAACAGCAGTCTTGTTCGCAATAGAATTCTTTGGGTCCGGATGTGCGAAAATAATAGTTAGCTTTTTCATTTTATTGTTTCTGTTTAAGTTTATAATATTTACTTCTATAATACTAATAACAATATATTATTAATATTGTTTCTAAACATACTAATCTTTTTTATAATATATGTAGCATATATTGTGAATATATTTTCAATATTTGTCATGTTATTAAGCAACAATGACTATTTTTGTCAAAAGATAAATAGAGAATAGAGATGAAGGCGAAAAATATTTTAACAGTATGTGCATTGTGCATTCTAGCGTCATGTGCCAATTCGAGTAAGGATAAACAGACATTAAATGATAACGATTCTTTATCTGTTGTAAATAGTAGTATCGATGTTAATTCTTTGACAATAGATGAGATCAGTAAGAGTGATTCTCTTGTGCAAGGACAATATAAGATGCTGGCAAACTACGTTTTAGATTATCCTGGAAGCGGTAATGAGTATCTGTTGCGCAATTTACGTGAGTGGATAAACGAATCACTTGGGGGAAATTACGATGGTAATCTGGATAAGCCAGAGAAAATGTTGGATTATTATATAAAGAAGAACATAACTCCTGAGGAGACTGTTCTGGAATGGAATACAGACAACTATGTAGAAATAAAAAAAGATTACACGACAGATAAGTTGGTAACTTTTACCAAAACAGTATATGTTTATCTTGGTGGCGCTCATGGAAATACTTTTGTAGGTGGCAATACCTTCAGAAATAGTGATGGACGCAAATTCGGATGGGACATGTTCCGTACTGATTTTGACTATATAGAGCTATTCAAAAAGGCACTTATGCAACAATATTTTAAGGTTAAAACAGGGAAAGAGTTGGATGACTTACTGATGCTGCCTACACCGGGTTATCTTCCAAAGCCTGTATCTGATCCATATCTTACAAAAGAGGGTGTCGTTTTTGTGTATCAGCAATATGAGATTGCGCCATACGCTGCCGGTTCGCCTAAATTCACATTACCATATAGTGAAGTGAAGAAGTATATGACTCATACAGTACTTGAGCTGCTGAAGTAACTTTTATTTGATTATAATTTGACGTAATAATATAAAGTAATGAAACACATTTTTTATGCAGCTATCATGGCTGCTGTGATTAGTGGGTGTACATCAAAACAGAAGGGTAATGACATTGATCAGAACCCTTTTTTGACTGATTATAGCACTCCTTTTCAAGTACCTCCTTTCGAAAGTATTGAGGTAGGAGATTATAAACCGGCTCTTCTTAAGGGTATTGAGGATCAGAATAAAGAGATTGATGCTATTATTAATAATAGTGAGACTCCTAATTTTGAAAATACTATCGCTGCACTTGACAGAAGTGGTGCTCTATGCGAGAAAGTACTCTCTGTTGCCTATATGCAATTCGAGATAGATGCTAATGATGAGATGGATAATTTGAGCCAGGAGCTCTCTCCTATTGTCTCAAAACATAGTGATGACATCTCTCTTAATCCTAAACTATTTGCTAAGATAAAGCAGGTTTATGAGAAACGTGACTCGCTAAAGTTGGATAAAGAGCAGAAGAAATTGCTTGAGAATACATACAAGGATTTTGTGAGAGGTGGTGCAAACCTGGATGCAAAAAGCCAGAAGAGATTACGTGAACTGAACAGCGAAATATCTCTTCTTGAGATTACCTTCGAACAGAATGCCCTCAAGGAGACTAATGCTTTCCAATTGGTGGTTGATAAGAAGGAGGATCTTTCGGGACTCCCTCAGGCACTAATAAACAGTGCTGCAGAGACTGCTAAGGAGAATGGCAAGGAGGGTAAATGGATCTTTACATTACATAATCCAAGTGTAATGCCTTTTTTACAGTATGCAGACAACAGAGCACTCAGAGAGAAAATATTCAAAGGTTATATAAACCGTGGAAACAATGGTAATGCTAATGATAATAATGAGATAGTACGTAAGCTCGTCACAGCTCGTCTGGAGAAGGCTAAGCTTATGGGATACAAGGACTATGCTTCATTCGAACTGGAAGATAGAATGGCTAAGAATGAGCAAAACGTATATAAACTGCTTGACCAGATATGGAAACCTGCTATTGCCAAGGCTAATGAGGAGTTGGCTGACATTAACGCTGAGATAAAGAAAGAAGGCGGTAACTTTACTGCTGAAGGATGGGACTGGCGTTATTATGCCGACCGTGCCAAGAAATCGAAGTTTAACCTTGATGAGAACGAGATTCGTCCATACCTGCAACTTGAGAATGTGAGAAGCGGACTCTTCTATGTAGCTAATAAGCTATATGGTATCACAATGACTCAACTAAAGGATATACCTCTTCCTAATCCAGACGCTCAGGCTTTTGAATGTAAGGATAAAAATGGAGAGCATCTTGGCGTAGTCTATTTTGACTATTTCACAAGAGCAAGTAAACGTGGTGGTGCTTGGTGTGGTACTTATCGTGAACAGAAATATATCGATGGAAAGAAGGTTGCTCCTATCGTATCTATTGTATTCAACTTTAACAAACCTGCCGGCAACGAACCTGTTCTGCTCTCTGTAGATGATGCGTTGACTATGTTCCATGAGTTCGGACATGGATTGCACTCACTCTTCAAGGATGTACATTACAATGGTGTTGGTGAAGTGCCACGTGATTTTGTGGAGTTGCCATCACAGATAATGGAACACTGGACTTTCGAACCAGAAGTGTTGGCTAAATATGCCAAACATTATAAGAGTGGTGAGGTAATGCCTGCGAAACTTGTAGATAAGTTGGATAAGAGCGGCAAGTACGGACAGGGATTTGCAACAACTGAATATCTTGCTGCATCGCTTCTCGATATGGATTATCATGTGCTGAAATCTGTTCCTGCGAAATTTGACGTGATGAAGTTCGAACAAGAGACTCTTGGTAAAAGAGGACTTCTTTCACAGATTCCTTCACGTTACCGTACAACATACTTCAGTCACACAATGGGTGGAGGATATACTGCCGGCTACTACAGTTATATATGGGCAGAGGTGCTTGATGCTGATGCTTTTCAGGCATTTAAGGAGACAGGCGATATATTCAACCAGGGCGTAGCAGATAAATTCCGTAAATATATACTTACTCCTGGCGCTATAGATGATGCTATGGATATGTATGTGAACTTCCGCGGTAAGAGTCCTGACACAGAGCCATTGCTTAAAAACAGAGGATTGAAATAAATATAGAAATCCACTTTATCTGATACTCATTCTGAATAAAAGATAAAGTGGATTTTTTATGTGGTAATTGTATTGTCTTCTTCAATGATGATATTGTCGGGGATACAGTCTACAGGCATTGTTATAATTATCTTGTCTCTTTCAGTATAGTAGCTGCCATTGAATATCTCAACAAATAGAGAGTTTATCTGATTCTGAATATTCTGTTCTTTATTGTCTATTAAAGGAAGTACTAGTGGTGAACCCTCTACTATAATCGAGAACAGACTCTTCTCTATTGCTAAGAGGGTGAGCTTGATATTTATCTCACTATCAACAAGAGTTGATGCAGTAAGCAGAGAGTAAACTAGTTGGTTATATCTTGATACATCTCCTTTGACTTTCAGCTTGTCTATAGAACAAACGAATTCAATTTTTGCATTTGGATTCTTAAAAATTGCCTTGTTTATACTCTCCTTGCATATCAAAACCAAATCGAAATAATCGATGGTGAACTTCATCATACCAGACTCCAACCTTGATAGATCTAGGATATTGGTGATAAGGTGAAGAAGTTTCTTTGAACTTTTCTTTATCTCTCTGGAGTACTCCTTCTTTTTGTCATAAGATACATTCTCATTATTAGCTATAAGTTCTGTGAGCTTATTTACGTTACTTAGGGGTACCTCAATATCCTGAGTCATGTTCTGCAAGAAAAGATCTTTCTCTGTATCGTTATCTCTTGCTATAAATGCTGCTTTTTGAGTTGCATCAACAGTCCTCTTCAACTCCTTTCCGACAACAATAAACCTGTATATGCTGAAGCTGAAGATCAAGAGTATGGTTATTCCAAAAAAGATAGATGTGTTCATCTTATGCTCTTCTGCCTGTTCTTTTGCATAGAGCATTTCCTGGATCCTGGTGTTGGCCTGGCTGACCTCTCTCTGCGATTTTATCAGCGCTGTCTTAAACTCCAACGACTCTTCCAATATCTTTACAAAGAGTGTTGCTCCCTCTTTTTTCTCACCTTTAATGAATAATAGTGATGCTTTATAATACTGTTTGGTTAGATATGGAGTGGTGTATATCTTTTTTGTATTCAGCCTTTTCAACTCATCAAGTGCTTTGTCATAGTCCTTAAGCATGTAGTTGAACTTGACAAGGTTAATGATATAGTTGAATCTCGTAATCCTATAGATATGAGCCGTATCTGTTTTGTTATCAATTATATCTATCTCCTTTTTTGCATTTTCAAGGTCATTCATGTAGAGCATTACACTTAACTTCTTTATATGAGCAGCCTGGAATATAGTTGAGTAATTAAGAGTGTTATTATCGTCATAGCTATACTTTAAAGACATATCGATTGAGTTGAGCGCCTTTTTATACTCCTTATTTTGTATGTATACATTAGCAAGATAGTCATATAGTTCCCTTTTATTGATAGGGTCTAACTTTGGATCGTTTACAGATTCCAGGATGAGTTTTTTTGCTTTATCAAAATTCTCTGTGTCGTTATAGAGGTAGATAAGACATTTGGTGATAATATAATCTATAGTCTTGTTGTTTATAGATTGTGACAGCTTCTTGCCCTTCTGTATAATATCATATGCACTCTCAAACTGCTTGTCGAATATTGTCTCATATACTATTATAGAGAGACAGTTGAAATATAAAATGTAATCCTCTTCTGTAGTACAGAAAGGCTTTATCTTGTCGAGATATTTATTGGCCTTCTGGAGATTATGATCACGCTTTGCTGCAAGAATCTCGAAGAAATATAGCTGGAGTATATTATCCTTATTATTGAATTTTGGTGTATCAGTTCTTAATATGCTCAAGATAATATCTGACTCTTTTATGTAATGATACGTGTTAAGGACCTTTACAATAGAGTCTATTCGGGCATCACTGACGGGCATTGCCAGAATATTATTTCTTATACTATCGAAATTTATGACATCAGGCTGTGGAGTTTCATCCACAGCTGCTTTCGAAATATTCAGATTACCAAATATAAAAAAGAGTAATACTATTAACGCTCTATACATCTCAGTTTACTATAGGTAAAGTAAAAATAAAACGTGCACCTTCTGTGTATGCAGGATCTACCCAGATCTTGCCTTTTAATTCAGTTACTATCAATTTACAGATAGATAGTCCCAATCCTGTACCATGAGTATCCTCGTCTACCTTCTCAAATCTGTCGAAGACAAGGTGTTGCTTATCTAAAGGTATGCCT
Organism: Phocaeicola paurosaccharolyticus JCM 15092; assembly: GCF_000613805.1. Classification (GTDB taxonomy): domain Bacteria; phylum Bacteroidota; class Bacteroidia; order Bacteroidales; family Bacteroidaceae; genus Phocaeicola; species Phocaeicola paurosaccharolyticus. The sequence goes on from NZ_BAJR01000017.1 coordinate 59,307, forward strand.
GTGCCGTTATCGGATACAGACACATATACCATATCTCCTTCTCTCTCAACTTTCAATATTATACTTCCCTGTTTACAGAACTTCGTTGCGTTGACGAGTAGGTTTATCAAAACTTGCTGTATTCTTGCCGGATCAGTCTTAATGATAAGTCGTTTTATATCTGATTCAAAAAGAATATCAGCATCAGTCTGTTTAATTTGTTGTAATGTATTTATTGTTTTGCGACAAATGTCTATGATGTCACATGACTTCAGATTAATGCGTAGATTATTTATGTTCAATCTTGACATGTCGATGACATCATTTATCAGATTCTGAAGTAGTGATGAGTTTAATTTAATAATATCATTACACTCTTGCATGGCATTATCATCAAGATCATTGGATTCTGAAATTATATCCGAGAAACCAATAAGCGCATTTAGGGGTGTCTTTATCTCATGGCTCATGTTTGAGAGTATGGTACTTTTATTTCTAAGAGCTATTTCAGCAGATATCTGCATCACTCTCCATTTTTCTCTATACCTTTTAAGCTTTTTGTTCTGTATGTAGAGTAATATTGATAACGTAAATGTTATAATAAGAGATATGATAATGCAAGTAATTATTTTCTCTTTGTTTTCGTTATCTCTGATGGAGTTCTCTAACTCCAGAGTCTGCAGGTCATATTCCTGTCGGAGGTCTTCCATGCTTTCATTATATTCTGACATAGATGAGACTTTATCGGCATTATCAAGATTTGACAATTCAATGCCAATTGAGTCGTATTTTCCTTCCTTTAGCATCAGTTTGTATTTAGCCAATTCAATACTGTCTTTGTAATATTGTTTTTCAATATTACTGTTTTGGGCATTGAGGTTAACAAAAGATAAAATTGCGGATGCAAAAAGAAATAGAATAATATATCTATTTTTAATAAGCATGTATTAATTAATGTATTATCCTGCAAAAGTAGTCATTTTTTATAAAAAACAGATTAAAATACAAAAAATGTTTATTTTTCATTTATAAAACAGATAAAAGTAATCATTTATTACCGAAATGGTATATATCTGTTATTTGTACATCATTCATCTATGGATTATATGCAAAAAATAGATAATTTATTTTGCTACTTTCTCTAGTCGTTTCATAACTGAGAAGATAAATAGGAAGCTGGCTAAACATAAAGCAACCAATACACCCCATACCGCAACTAATGGTAATTTGCCCCACATGTAACCTGGTATGGATACAAGGAAGTTACCTATTGCTGTTGCACCAAACCAACAACCCATCATAAGGCCTTTGTATTGTGGAGGTGCTACCTTTGAAACGAATGAAATACCCATAGGAGAAAGAAGTAACTCAGCAAATGTCAATACCAGATATGTGCTTACCAACCAGTTTGTTGATACGCGCTCTCCACTATCATAGCCTAAACCTACTGAGCTTAATACCATGATTACATAACCAAGACCTGCTACCAACATACCATAAGCAATCTTACGTGGTGCTGATGGCTCTTTTCCCTTTGAAGCCAACCAGCTGAATACTGCCATAGATACAGGAGTAAGTGCTACAACGAAACATGGGTTGAACTGCTGGAAGATAGGTGCATCTACTTCAACTCCATCAGGAGAGATGCTGCCATACTTATATGCAAGGAATGCAAGTGATAAGAGTATCACTGAACCAGAGATTACCTTACCCCTACCTGTCTTTGACTGGAAGATTGCAAAGCTACTATAGACAATGAAGATTACAGCTAAAAGGTTGGTTACATCGAACATCATTGATTGAAGACCGAACGAGCGTTGTTCTGTAAAGTCTTTAGCAAACTGAGTCAGCGTACCTCCGTTTTGGTGGAACGCCATCCAGAAGAATATTACTACTGCAAAGACAAGGAATAGAGCTGTCATACGATCGGAAACCTCTTTCTTTGATAGCTGAGGCTCGTTTGCTGCGGCTGCCTTTTCATCTTTTTTATTCTCTTTCTTGACATCTACATGTGCAAATGTGCTTCTGAAAGTGTAATAGATTAATATTGACAATATTAATGATACACAAGCAACGGCAAATGCAAAGTGATAAGAGTTTGCTTCACTGACGCCAAGTGTATTTTGAGCATACTTCATAATCTCTACTGCTGCAGTAGGTGCAAACAGAGCACCTATATTGATTGCCATGTAGAAAATTGAGAATGCAGAGTCACGCTTGTTGGCTATATTGGGGTCATCGTACAGGTTACCTACCATAACTTGCAGATTTCCTTTAAACAAACTAGTTCCAATAGCAATGAATAGAAGCGCAACAAACATAAGTGCTGCAGCAATTGTGCTGGAACCTGCAGGGATAGATAGCAATAGGTAACCAAGGAACATAACAATGATACCTGTTGTTACACATTTGCCAAAACCAATTTTATCTGCTAATGCACCACCAATAATAGGTAAGAAATAAACTACACCTAAGAATCCTGAATAAATAGCTATAGTGTTTCCTTCACTCCAACCAAAGTTGGCCTGGAGAAACAGAACGAAAACAGCAAGCATTGTGTAGTAACCGAAGCGCTCTCCTGTGTTAGCAAGAGCTAGAGCGTATAAGCCTTTGGGCTGTCCTTCAAACATAGATTTTTGTATATTAATTGATTATTTATGATTTTACGCAAATATAATATTTTTTATAGAAGAAAGTAAAATCATAATCCACATATTAAGCGATTTTATGTTTATTCTTTTTACAAGAATAGAGTTAGGAAAAGCCTTTTATTCATACTTTTTGATCAGATTTTTGATCTCATCTAGACTTGTGAAACCAATTTGAAAGTCATTCTGAATGACTTTCCCATCTTTTCCTATAAGTGCTGCATGAGGTATGCCACTAAAATTAAACATCTCCATAAGCAGATTCCACTCATTTCTGGTGACATATATATGTTCGCCCTTAATGTTATTGTCATTCATCCACTTCTCTGCACCCTCTTTTGAATTGCTGTTCCCATCGCATATATATAGGAAACGGAAAGGGCTATCTTTTAATGCTTCTACCTTATCACGCATAGTTAGCATGCCTTGTCTGCATGGACCACAACCCATACCCCAAAAATCCAGGAATAGGATGTTACCACCGTATGGTTTAATGATTTTATCCAAGAGTGCCTTTTTCTCTCCTGTGAAGTTGAATTTATTATTATTGTCAACTCGCTTAACTTCGCTTACTACATCCCCATAATCTTTCAGCAAACATTTGATGATTATTGGATATTTAATTTCTGCAAAAGATTCAGAAAGATTTTTTGACATATATTCAATTGCTGTCTGTGAATCAATTCTCCCCAATTCAAAGTTTTTATTTATATCCTTTATATAATTTCCACCTCCTTGTGAGTAAAACAGATCACTCATAAAGCAGTTTTTCATTTCAGGATTCACAACAAACTTGGAACTAATAATGCGATTCATACTGTCATACTCTGTCTTATATTGTCTAATTAGTGTACTGTATAGGAATCTGTTTATCAATACCCATCTGTCCTCAGTACAGAGTGACAATGGGTTATCAAAAATTTCAGATTTATGTATTAGAAGTTTTGAATAAAAACGTTTATTGTCCAAAGGAATAAAGGTGCTGTCCTCCTTAATTGAATATGTACCATCTGCATTTATAAATTGTTTAAATCTTTTCTGATCATAACTACTTTTGCAATCTTCAAGGTTTTGTGCAATTTTTAGTATGGCATTTGAAAATATGATATCTTTTCCATAAGTAGAGAGTGGTGTGCTGTTTAATAAGTCACGAACCTCATTACCCTCAATAATACGATTAATATCATCTCCGTATGAATCAGCAAGAGCCATAACACTTTCAGGCCCATTTTCAATAGCTTTACTATCATTTTTATAAAATGATGTGTTATCCGCAATACCTATTTTCTTTAGCAGTACAGGAAAAAGGCTATTAATAATAGCTGACTCACTGTTTCCCTTGAAAGTCATGTATTTTGGCTTGTCAGTATTGATATCTGTTTCTAATGTTGTATATATGTCAAGTGTATCACCAGGTTGCATGAATATGTTTAAGTATATGGCTCCTGTAATAGAGACAAACTGAGGTCCTGTCAAATCTATATCTTGCTCCCAACATTTATTATCAATTAGTTTAGCCGTTTGGTTATTATCTCTGTTCAAAATAAGATCTTGAGCTAATATTCCACAATTCTCAAAAGATGATTTCAGCTCATCTACTAAATTGTCCAGATGCACGGTTAGGTGTGCTTTACCATATCTATAAAACTCCATATCTTGATATCTTTCAGTAGAGAATCTCCAGGTTGTATCTGCCTTATATGGTAAATTCATATAGTAGTCGGCATCCATGGAGCGAGGATCAAATTTTTCTTTATCCTTCTTTTGTTTCACCGACTTAATATGTACTCCGTAAACTTGTGATGTGACTCTTGATCCAGGTTCAATGATATCGATAAGCTCTGTACTCTTATCTAAAGGCTCGAAGTAGACTGTGCATGGCTTTTTACCTGATTCAGGCATATATATTTCTTTATCAATCTCTATACCATCAACACGTAATATTTTGTAGTTTTTTCCACTCTTTTTATCTTGAATAATCCAATTACTCTGAACCTTCACCCACCAGTTTGGCTTATTCTGCAGATCACAATGTATTATGGTAGCATCTTTTCCCAACTCTATCTCATGGATTTTTACCCATGTAGGTGAAAAGTCAATTTGTGGGTTTTTAATCTTTTGTGTAGCATATACCTCTACAGACAGTAGTAGAATCAGTAATAAGAGAATCTTTTTCATGTTTTAGTATTTTAGTTTTTAAGGTATTGACAGGGTAATTGTTTTTAACAAACAGTCAAATTAAATAAAAATAAAAATACTAAACAATAAAAATTAAGAAAAATGATAACTTATTTTTACTTTTTTTCAGCTATAATGCTTTGCTATTCTATGAATTAATGGATCTCAGTATATGAATAAATATTTCAACAGCTTTGTCTCCATCATTATCCCACATATATCCTAGAATCATAGCTCCCCCGAAACCATAATGACCAAGCAAAGAGATATTGTCAACATCAACTCCTCCTAAAGCATATACTTTATCGTCTATAATTCCATCCTTTCTGGCTTTAATAAGTTGCGATGCGGTGAAGTTGGATTGGTATCCCTCTTTGGAGATACTGTTGAATATAGGAGATAGAGACAGGTAATCGAATTCATCTCTCTTATCTTTCAACTCGGAGATTGAGTGACAAGAACAGCTTACCGAGCCATTATATCCTATAGGTCTCTCTCGGTTGCGACTATTTATATGTATACCTCCAAGGTTATACTTCACAGCCAGCTCATGATGGTCATGAACCACTATACGGTCATAATATTTCTTATCAATACAATTTATTATCTCTTCCATCTGGCTGTAAGTAGCTTTGGGTTTACGTAGATGAAGTCTGCTTAGTCCTGAATGGAACAGAGTATTTATTATCTCTGCTTCACAATTGATGATGTTCTCTGCTGTAATTACTATAATATTGAACATAACCTTTTACTTAAAAAAGAAGTTTACGGGACCGTGCCCCTCTCCTGTTTTGATATCTGCTCCGCTACTTATCGCCCTTTGCAGATAACTTTCTGCTGCAAAAACCGAGTCGCGCATTTCTAAACCTTTAGCAAGATAGGCTGCAATAGCTGAGGATAGTGTACATCCAGTACCATGTGTATTTATGGTCTCTACCTTTATGTTCTTTATCTCCTCTTGTTTTCCGTTCTCTATGAAGATGTCTGTAAGTATATCACCATTTTGATGACCTCCTTTTATCAGTACATTAGGGCATCCCAGGCTGCATATCTCCTCTATCGAGTTTCCAAGGACATTTGCTTCAGGTATATTAGGGGTTATGATTGAGGCCAATGGTATAAGTTCCTTTATCATGGTTTGACAACCCTCCTCGGAAAGTAGTCTGCGTCCGCTGGTAGATATCATCACAGTATCGACCACCACCAATTTAGGCCTATATCTTCTTATACTATCTGCCACAACTTCTACTATCTCTTTATTACAAAGCATACCTATCTTGAGCACATCAGGTTTGAGATCCTCCATGACAGCATCTATCTGCTCTTTTACAATGACAGAATCGATAATATACGACTTGCTTACTCCCTTAGTGTTCTGTATGGTAAGTGATGTAATAGCTGAGGCTGCATAACATCCTAATGCAGATATTGTCTTTATATCTGCTTGAATACCGGCTCCGCCACTAGGGTCGGAACCGGCTATTGTAAAAACTTTGTTATACTCTTTTGTCATGACTTATTGCTCTTTTCCGCAGTTCTTCAACTCTCGGCTAAGTTTCATAGCACAGAAGTTAGGGCCACACATAGTACAGTATTCACCATCTTCATGGCGTCCCTCTTTATAGTATTCCAAAGCTCTCTCAGGATCAAGAGACAGATTGAACTGGTCTTTCCATCTGAACTCATACCTTGCTTTGCTTAGTGCATTGTCTCTTACCATTGCTCCTGGATGACCTTTTGCTATATCGGCTGCATGAGCAGCAATCTTATAGGTGACAACACCTGTGCGCACATCTTCTCTGTTTGGCAGTCCCAGATGCTCCTTAGGTGTAACATAACAGAGCATGGCTGTACCCAACCAACCTATCTGTGCAGCACCTATGGCACTTGTTATGTGATCATATCCAGGTGCTATGTCGGTTACAAGAGGACCGAGAGTATAGAATGGAGCCTCGTGACAGTGAGTAATCTGTCTCTCCATATTCTCTCTAATCTTATGCATAGGCACATGTCCCGGTCCCTCAATAAATGCTTGAACATTCTTAGCCCATGCTCTCTGAACAAGATCTCCCATAGTATCAAGCTCAGCAAACTGTGCTTCATCATTGGCATCGTATACAGATCCTGGACGTAGTCCGTCGCCAAGTGATATTGCCACATCATATTTTGCAACTATATCGCATATATCGTCGAAGTGCTCATAAAGGAAACTCTCTTTCTGATGTGCAAGGCACCACTTACTGATTATACTGCCTCCGCGACTTACTATACCGCAAAGACGTTTATCGGCAAGATGGACATTATGAAGACGTATTCCGCAATGGATAGTGAAATAGTCGACACCCTGCTCACACTGTTCTATAAGTGTATCACGATATATCTCCCAGGTGAGAAGCTCTGCTTTACCGTCAACTTTCTCAAGAGCCTGATAGATAGGTACTGTGCCTACAGGTACAGGTGAGTTTCTAATAATCCACTCACGTGTTTCATGTATATTATTGCCGGTTGAGAGGTCCATTATTGTATCTCCTCCCCACTTGCAACTCCATACAGACTTCTCAACCTCCTCATCAATACTGCTTGTAGTAGCCGAGTTGCCTATATTTGTATTTATCTTCACAAGGAAGTTACGTCCGATAATCATAGGCTCACTTTCAGGGTGGTTTATATTTGCCGGCAATACAGCGCGTCCCTCGGCTATCTCTTTTCTTACAAATTCGGGAGTTATATGTGATTCTATACCAAGTGCTTCACAATCCATGTTCTCACGTATTGCTACATACTCCATTTCTGGAGTAATGATACCATTCTTGGCATAGTACATCTGTGTTATGCCACATCCATCTTTTGCCCGTAAAGGCAGAGATATATGCTCAAAGCGCAGTGAGTCAAGGCTCTTGTCATATTTACGCTTGCGACCATATTCCGAACTCACCTCATTAAGCTCTTCCACTCCACCTCTCTTCTCAATCCAGCTCTTGCGTATCCTGGGTAGTCCCTTTTCCAAATTTATATCTGCATAGGGATCACTATATGCACCACTGGTATCGTATACCATTACAGGTGCATTTTCGTGAACGACCTTCTCTCCGTTGATGAACTCAACTGTAGGTGTCAGCATGACCTTGCGCATGCCGACCTTTATTTCAGGGAACATGGTGCCGGGAAGATATACCTTTTCACTATTGGGAAAGGTTGTTCTTATTATCTCCTTATTCTCCATAATGCCTGACATATTATCCTCTAAGTTTAGCTGCGATAAGTTCTGCTACCTTCTTTCCTGACATAAGCATACCACCGAAGATAGGTCCCATGCGTGGTGTTCCCGATACTGCTGATGCTGCCATTCCGCAAACAAATAGTCCCGGATAGATCTCTTTTGTTCCGTTCACTACCTCATCTTCTCCCATCTGTACATCGAGTGAGCGTTCTCCTATCACTCCACCTGTATCGGTTGCCAGTTTAACACCATTCTTACGAGCCACGGTACAGCATATCTCACTGTCATGTCCTGTTCCGTCAACAACATACTTAGCCAATATATTAAGTGGATCTACATGTAATCTCTCACGAAGTACTGGTGTCCAGTTGACTACAACACCTGCTACCACATCATTCTTGAATATCACATCCTCTACAGAGTAACAGTTGAATATTGTTGCACCTGCATGTACTGCATGATATAGCAGAGAGGCAGTGCTCTCGACAGAGTCCATAGTATAAAGGTCATTTTCAAGCTTCTCATTAGTTATTGCAAAGTCGTTTACAATATCCATGGCCTCCTGTTGTACAACAATCTGGTTGAACATCATAGCACCACCCCACATACCTCCTCCCGGGCTCAACTTACGGTCGAATATAGCAACCTTAAAACCTTCTTTAGCAAGATAATATGCTGCTACAATTCCTGAAGGTCCGCCACCAACTATTGCTACATCAAGGTTTAGATTACGTTGCATCTTATCAAAGTAAGTACTGATGATGCCTTGTGATACTTTTGTTTCAATCATCTCTTTAGATTTAATTTGATTAATAAAATAGTTATCTTTTTACTCCTCAATTAGGAGTCGTTATTGTTTTATAAATTTCTATTATTATATACGAAGAGTTGAGATTTGTATCAATCTCATAAATGGTTTCTCTCAATATCTTTAATGATATGTTTAGTCTCTTCAACCGGGTTGGGTGTATTAAGAATTGCACCACTTATTGCCACGCCGTCCACTCCTGTTGAGATTATGGAGGGAACATCCTCGGAAGTTATCCCTCCAATTGCTACAACGGGTATATAAATATCCGAATCGCCCATTCTCTTTATGATCTCTTTGTATCCATCGAGACCGAGTATGGGTGCTAATTTTTTCTTTGTTGTTGTGAATTTAAACGGACCGCAGCCTATATAATCGGCTCCGTCATTGTAGTGTTGAAGAATATTCTCGAAGCTGTTTGCTGTGCCGCCGATAATGAAACCCTCTCCAAGCAGAGATCTTGCCTGCATTATAGGTATGTCATTCAATCCCAGGTGAACACCATCGGCTTGTACTATCTTGACAATCTCTACATGATCATCTATGATAAATGTGGCATTGTATCTCCTACAGAGAGCTTTGACCCCATAAGCAGCTTCAATGATCTGCTCCTCGGATGCATCTTTCATGCGAAGTTGTATCCATCTGCAACCACCTTGCAGAACGGCATTAACGGATGCTGTCAATGCATTCGTATCATTAGAATTTGTAATAAACTGAAGTCTGAAGTTTTCCTTTTCCATTATAATCGCTAATTATGATAAGAAAAAGGAATGGGAGTTTACGATAGCATATTATAAAATGCTCTACTCCTAAAAAGAAGATATTATGGCATATCCCTACGGCAGCATTACCTGCATCAGGTTGTCAGGGTATAATCTCAGCACCTTTGTTTATCAAGGGCACCCCTTTGTCTTTATCAATAAGTGCTGCAAATGTATGCTTTCTCTTTCAAATAGCAAAGAAAAAGAGTTCTATTTGGTAAAAATATATTAT
>NZ_BAJR01000016.1 GCF_000613805.1 Phocaeicola paurosaccharolyticus JCM 15092
CAGGAAGCATCTCACCATTTATATTTTGCATTGTAATACCACAATCACCTATCACCTCCCCTGAACTCTTAAGCACAACTGGCCATAATCCAAATCCATCGTCATCATAACGCTTTATATTGCGATTAATCCAATTAATAGTCTCCTCTTTAGAAAAAGCATGAGGATAATGCTTCATTGTATCAGGATTAGAAAAAATACTGTATACAGCCTTAAAATCATCAATCTCATATCTTTTAAGTCTCAATCGTTCACTTTCAAGAAGAACCATTGGTGTATACTTAATTCCATTGGTTATTCTCTCAGCAGAGATAGGCATAAAACCTAAACGTTTATATATATCAACAGCGTATGGCGATGAGTTTACAGTGAATATCTGTTTCTCATAATCCTCTCTCACTCTATTAAAGATTAATCGACCTATTCCCTTGCGCTGATAAGCAGTTTTTATAAAGAAAAGAGAAATGTGCTGATAATCACGTATAGCAATCATGCCAACTAATTCGGCAACCTCATAAGCTCCATAGAAAGAGAGCTTACTGTTAACTCTATTGGCATCAATAAATGATTTGAACTCATCTATACCCTCTTGTGAGTAAACAGGAGCCTCGTACTCCATAAATACTTCCAAAGCTAGATCAAGGGCGATAGAGATACAATCTGAACTTATCCTCACTACTTCCATAATAGTTTATTATTATTTAAAACAGAAAAAGGCGATACTAAGTATCGCCTTAAAATATCTTCAGAAAATCGTTTTGTTATTTTGCAGGAGCGCTCTGTTGAACTGGTGTCTGAGCAGGAGCTTGTTGAGCAGGTGCTTGTGCAGGAGTTTCAGTTGCTTTAGGAGTCGCAAAACCAGCAGGTGTGTTCAATGGGTTTGTTGTACTCTCCTTAAGAGCCTCATCCATTATAGCAGATGAGCTTGTTTGAGCAGTTGGCACTACATAAGCAGTAGCGATAGAAAGAACTACCAAGAACAAAGCCAAACCCCAAGTCAATTTTTCTATAAAGTCGGTTGTCTTACGTACACCCATTATCTGATTTGAAGAAGCAAAACTAGATGATAATCCGCCACCTTTTGAATTTTGAATCAGAACAACGAAACACATCAAAAGAGATGCTAATACGATTAATCCAATTAATAATAAATACATTTTTATTTTGATTTAGTGTTAATAATCAATTTTTCAAGAAATCTTATTTGGTCGACAAAGTAAACATTTTTTTTTGGATATTTCAAATTTAATTTTTTAATAATTTCAATAGCTTTAGAATACTTTCCTTGTTTAACATATATCTTTGCCAAAGTCTCTGTAAAATAGCTTTCTTCGTCATCATCGTACTCACTTTGAGCACTATCCAAATTATTATCTAAATCATTATCACTATCTACTTCACTTACTATTTCATGAGCTTTATCCTCCTCTACAATGACGCTCTCACTTTCGATTTTGTTATCCTTTCTTACAAAATCGTCAATCAGTTTCTGTCCTCTCATCTCTAACTGTTCTATATCCGAATCTTTTAGCAGTAACGATGTATAGTCAGTAGTCGCCTCGATAGACAACCTTATCTTCTCAACATCTTCCTCATTTGTAGATAAGAATGCATCAATAAGAGACTCTGTTCTGTCTTGTGAAATATTCTCATCTTTATGCTTTATCTCTTTTACAGAATCATCATAATATTTATTGCCTTCAATAATAGAAAAAAGCACTTTTCGCTCGTTCAAATATATAGCAGACTTATGAAGTTCTTCATCAAAATCCTTATCACCCAATATATAAAGATTATTAAGGTATAGTAATCTCAGAGTCTGGAAATAAGGATATCGTATCAATAAACTTCTAATCTCGTACAAGCTCTCTTTGTCAAGAAGCTCCGGATGTTCCATATATTTGTATATACTATTTATCATATCACCAGTTTGCCACTGTTGCATTGAATACCTGATCTACAATTTCCTTAACCATCTGCTTAACCAGCTCATCCTGTACCGATGATAGAGGCTGACTTGAATCATATTCTCTACTAGCCGAGAAAGTTTTCTCGAAATCCTCTGTATGATTTGAATTATTAACGAAACGTACATTTACTGTCATCCTCAATTCAGCCATATTAGAGTAACCATCCGATCCTACTCCTTTGTTTATAGCATCATAATTTGTTATCTCCCCCGAAAGTTGCAGGTCACCATTACGTTTTAACTGTTTCAAACGAGTCTGCTGTACATATATATCCTGAAGTTCTGAATTGAACATACCCTCCATAGGACCATAAACAAAACCTACTGATCTGTTTGCAAAGTTTTCAAAAGAGATGGTTTTTGTCTTGGTATAGTCTATTGAAGATCCATTGAATTTGTAAGATATGGAACACGAAGTGATAACCATTATCAATGTTGCCAATAGCAGTTTTATTTTAAATTGTTTATTCAAGATCATATTCTTTAATTTTTCTGTATAATGTTCGCTCTGATATATTTAAATCTTTCGCAGCTAGTTTTCTTCGTCCGTGATGGCGTTCAAGTGCTTTCTTGATCATCTCTTTTTCTACCTCATCCAAAGAGAGAGATTCCTCTTCTACATACTCGTCAGTATCCTGAATATACTCATTCACAGTTTTTTTAGGAGTGAGATTTATTGTAGGAAGTTGATTAACTGGTGATGGCACAATACTTCTTTCAGGCTCATGATAATAGCCCACAGCATTATTAGGTTTATGCAGAGATGTATCATCTTCCTTTTCTTTCATAAGATGGTTGACCAGTTTTTTCAACTCTGTCACATCACGTCGCATATCGAAAAGAACCTGATATAATATCTCCCTCTCATTATGGAACTGTTGACTATCCATCTTATCCCCATAAATCATAGGCATACCTGATGAATTGGGTACTTTAGGAAGATAATTATTTAGTATATCTAATGATATTTCTCTATTTGGCTCAATTATAGATATCTGCTCTGTTATATTTTTTAACTGACGTACATTACCTGGCCAAGGATAGCTCACTAAAACATGACGTGCATCAGCTGTAAGTTGGATTGATGGCATGTGATATTTTTCTGCAAAATCGGAAGCAAATTTTCTGAAAAGCAACAATATATCACCACCTCTCTCTCTCAATGGTGGCACAAAAATAGGCACTGTATTTAATCTGTAGTATAAATCTTCTCTAAACTTGCCTTTTGCTATTGCATCAGTAAGGTTCACATTTGTAGCAGCAACAATACGTACATCTGTTTTCTGTACCTTAGATGAACCTACCTTAATATACTCTCCACTTTCGAGTACACGTAGCAAGCGAGCCTGTGTTGCAAGAGGTAACTCTCCTACTTCATCCAGAAAAATTGTTCCGCCGTCAGCTTCTGCAAAATATCCGTTTCTGTCGCTTATAGCTCCTGTAAAAGCACCTTTTTCATGACCAAACAGTTCAGAATCAATAGTACCCTCAGGAATTGCACCACAGTTTACTGCAATATATTGGTTATGCTTCCTTCTACTGAAGCTATGAATAATTTTTGGAAAAGTCTCCTTACCAACACCACTCTCACCAGTAATAAGTACCGATAAATCAGTAGGAGAAACCTGAAGTGCTACATCAATAGCTCTGTTAAGTCCTTCATAGTTTCCAATAATTCCAAATCTTAACTTAATATTTTGAATATCTATCTTACTCATAAATAGTACACATTATATGACAAATTTACAAAATAGTAACCATAAGACAAGTAATAATGGCAGAAAAAATAAGGCATACACCGCACTGATGTATGCCTTATAATATGTATAAAAATATTAATCTATTTCTTCGTCAGCTTCATAACCACCCATTTCACGGATAGCATTCTTAAGAATTACATACTGCTGGAAAAGATGATTTATAGGAACCTCATTTTCAGTATAGTCATGCATAGGACTCTTCAAGAAGAAGCTCAAGAATCTCTGTATACCAAAACGTCCTGCTCTTGCTGCAAGGTCACTCAATAATACCAAGTCAAGTAAAAGAGGTGCTGCAAGAATTGAATCACGGCAAAGGAAGTTGATCTTTATCTGCATAGGATAACCCATCCATCCAAAGATGTCAATGTTGTCCCAACCCTCTTTATTATCATTGCGAGGAGGATAGTAGTTAATACGTACTTTGTGATAATAGTCTGTATAGAGATCAGGCTGATCTTCTGGGACAAGGATAGACTCAAGAGTAGAGAGTTTGCTCACCTCTTTTGTGTGGAAGTTTGCTGGCTCATCAAGAACAAGTCCGTCACGATTACCTAAGATATTTGTTGAGAACCAACCAGAAAGACCAAGGCAACGAGTGCCGATAATTGGAGCAAAACCTGATTTAACAAGTGTCTGACCAGTTTTGAAGTCCTTACCTGCTATAGGCATTTTTGTAATTTCTGCCAACTCCCACATAGCTGGTATGTCTACTGTTGTATTAGGAGCACCCATAATGAAAGGAGCACCTTCAGTAAGAGCAGCATATGCATAGCACATAGATGGAGCTACATTTTTTGTGTCGTTTGATTTCATGGCATTCTCTAATGCCTTAAGTGAGCCATGTACTTCTTCGTTTACAGGAACATAAATCTCAGTTGATGCTGCCCAAATAACTACTATACGATCACAGTTGTTCTTCTCCTTGAAGCTTTTGATGTCCTCACGAATCTGCAAAACCATATCCCAACGTGTTTTACAATCCTTTACGTTATTTCCATCAAGACGGTTTGCATAATTGTGATCGAACGCTGCCTTCATTGGGACAATCTGTTCAAGCTCGTCTTTTACAGGATTAATATCCTTTTCTTTGAGAACTTCACAATTAATAGCAGACTCATAAGCATTAGCAGGAAAGACATCCCAGGCTCCAAAAACAATATTCTTAAGATCTGCTAAAGGAACAATCTCACCATAATGTTTGTATTGCTTTTTTACACCTTTACCAACTCTTATCTTATCATATTGAGTCATTGAACCTACAGGTTTTGCCAATCCTTTGCGAGCCATTAGGACACCTGTAATAAAAGTAGAAGTGACAGCGCCTAAGCCAACGCATAGTACGCCCAATTTGCCGGTTGCCGGTCTTACACTAATTTTTTCCATTCGAGTTTTTTTGTTTTTATAGTATTATCTAAATTTTTATTTTAAGACAATATATTCAAAGTTACATCTTCTTTTGAAAACTGCGACAATTTTATTAGTTTTTTTGCTACTTTTGCCCTTAAATTAGAGAAATCGATAAAATGAACGATATTTGTTGCATTGGTCACATAACACTTGACAAGATAGTAACGCCGGAAAAGACAACTTATATGCCTGGAGGAACATCGTATTATTTTTCTCATGGCATAAGCCATTTGAATAATACTCAGCACTATAAGCTTGTCACTTCGATAGCAAACACAGAGATACAGGCGGTAGAGGAGATTAGGTCAAAAGGAATTAATGTAAAAGTTATTCCAACTAATAAGACAGTATATTTTGAAAATATATATGGCCATAATCAGGATGAGCGTACTCAAAGAGTATTGGCAAAAGCTGATCCTTTTACTGTAGAAGGTTTAAAGAATGTTGAGGCTCATATATTCCATCTAGGTAGTTTACTGGCTGATGACTTCTCTCTGGATGTTGTTAAATATCTATCTGGAAAAGGAATTCTTGCAGTAGATGCTCAAGGATATCTTAGAGAAGTTAGAGGCGAGAATGTATATGCTGTTGACTGGACTGATAAGATTGAGGCCCTTAAATATGTTGATATTTTAAAGGTCAACGAACATGAGATGGAAGTTCTCACCGGTTCTGAGGATGTAAAAGAGGCCGCCAAGATTTTGGCAGGATGGGGGGTAAAAGAGGTACTTATAACCCTAGGTAGTCTAGGTTCTGTGGTTTATGCAGAAGGTAAATTCTATGAGATTCCGGCATATCCGCCAAAGAAGGTTGTTGATGCAACAGGATGTGGAGACACATATGCTACGGGGTATCTATACCTTAGAAATCAAGGAGCTCCTTATGATGAAGCCGGTTGCTTTGCTGCAGCAATGTCTACACTAAAGTTAGAACATCACGGGCCTTCTCGGGGACAGAAGAAGATATATGGAAGATTATCAGAAATAGCAATTTTCATCCAAAACAGCTCTAAATTAGAGCTGTTTTTTATTACTGTAAAGGCATAAGCCATAACTACACAAAAACCGAGAAATGGAATCATGAATGAGAATGACATAGATGTATTGTCAGCAACATAGCCCATTAAAAGCGGACCTACTGCTCCACCTATAGGAGTCATCATAAGATATGAAGATGCCTTCTTAGTCAAATTACCTAGGTTTCTCAATGATAGAGCAAAGATTGTAGGAAACATTATTGATTCGAAAATATAAACTCCAATAAGTCCTACCTTAGATATATTACCCAAGTTCAACACAATAGCCAGAGTAGAAACTACAGTCATGATACCACATACAAATAGTACTTTTTGTGCATCTATGCGACTCATTATCCAGCTTCCCGCAAAACGTCCAAGCATAAACAGGCCTAATCCACCGAAAGAGAGTAACACAGAAGCATCTTTTGCATTCATACTGTTATCTTCAACTACATAGTTTATAAAGAAGCTGTTTATAGATATTTCAGCAATTTCATAAGCAAAAAGAGCTGTGATACCGAAAAGAAACATCCTGTCTTTCCATACATTAGTAACCTCTATATGCTTCACATCATCATCATCCTCATGATTAATCTCAGGCAACTTAATCTTAGAGAATATAAAAGCAACTATCAATACTATTGCCCCCATTACTGTATAAGGCAGAGCTATTGATGGTTCTTTATCGCCAGAGAAAAGTAATGCACCTCCAATAAGTGGACCACAGATACAACCCAGACCATTAAAAGATTGAGCAAGATTAAGACGACTGGCAGCAGTAGATTTATGACCAAGTTCAGTCATATATGGATTAGCAGCTGTCTCAAGGAATACAAGTCCACAAGCTATTACAAAGAGTGAAAAGAGGAAGAAGTTAAACGACATCATCCTTTCTCCCGGTATGAATAAAAATGCCCCAAGTGCATATAGTAGCAGACCGGCAACTACCCCTTTTCTGTATCCATGTTTTGTTATGAACAGTCCGGCAGGTATAGCCATGATGAAATATCCAAGGTAGAACATCACCTGTATCATTGCAGAGTGTGTTCTTGTAATTTCTAAATTTTCCTGGAAATGTTTGTTGAGTACATCTAAGATGGAGTGAGCAAATCCCCACAAGAAAAACAGAGATGTAACTAATATAAATGGTAGTAAATATTTACGTGCGACTAAAGAATGATTTTCTTCTTTCATGTTATTTTTCTAATAATATAGCAGATAATTGTTTAAAATCGGTTATTATGAAATCAGGCAAAGAGTTATCAATCTCCTCATTTCCCCATCCTTTACCTTGGAGCCATACAACCTTGCAGCCTACTTTTTTTGCAGGAACAACATCCTTTGAGAATGAGTCGCCTACAACCAAAACCTCATCAACTTTAAGACCTATTGCATCGACTCCCAACTGATATATTGCAGGATCCGGTTTGCGAACTCCTACTACTGATGACTCAACTATAGATTTAAAGTAACTGTCAAGTTTAAAATCCGCAAGGATAGTCTCTATATTTCCATAGAAATTGGAAACTAGAACCAAAGGATAGCGATGCGATAGCTCATCTATAATAGGACGAGTAACCGCAAGCACATCTAGTACAAAACCATAGCATCCTTCAGCTATATTAATTGCCAATTGCTGCAGTTCGATAACATCCATATCAATTATGTGCTCAGTTAGCAGATATTCTAACTCAAGATTTACCTTTATCTTAAGTAAATCGAGGAAATTATGATAAGGCTGGATATATGGATATTTTGCTAAAGCTCTCTCTGCAAATACATAAGCATCACGAAAATCCTGATACTCCACAGGAGCTTTGCACTCCTTATAATATCTCCACAACACCTCAGCCCAATGGATACTGTTTGTATCTATAGTGCCTCCGAAATCAAAAATGATTCCTTTTACTTCTATGTTATTCATTTATTTGAATCTTTATTACCTACACCAGTTCCTACCTTCATCAGAGTAACTCCTATGCATATCCAGACCAATTCGCGCACTCTTGTGATAAGCCCGGTGTATATTCCGAAAGCACCTGGTATAGCTAATCCACCTGTAGCAAGAGCAAAACCTCCTTCACGTGCCCCAAGTTGCATAGGAGAGAAAAAGAACAAATTAGCAAAGAGTGATGTAAATGCCATGATAAGTATACATGATGCAAAGCTTACATCCGAAGTCAATATATTAAGTATGAAATAGACCTCCAGACATCCAAGTATACGAGCTATAAATTCGAATGAAAGAGAGGCATAGAATGTAGATTTTCTCTGTTTATGCAGTTCTGCTATCTGAGAGTCTATTCTTTTTAAAGTATCGTACTTCTTCTCCAAAAAATTTGCTGCCCATCGCTTTACAAAAGGCATTCTACACAATATTCTAAGAGTCTTTACAGTCATTCCATTCCTATATCCCTTTACAAAGAAGTAAATTGCAATAAGACATAATGACCCTATTATGGTAAGCAGTACTCCCATGAAGAGACTGACAGGACAAATCACTATATATAGGAATATCGATGCAAACCAAAAACAGAAATGAGAGAAGATATGCATCATAACATAGAGAATTACTGATGAAGTAGCCTTACTTGCTCCTGTATAAGGAGTAAGTTCCATTATCCTATATGGTTCACCACCCATAAGACCACACGGGGTAGCATAGTTGAGTGCAAAACCGGAGACTGTTAGCTTGTATACTTTCCAAAAAGGAATAGGAGAACCTTTCTCACCATCACGAATAATAAAGTACCAAGAGAAGGTATTTAAAAGATATATTATTACCCACAATGCCAACACTGCCGGCAACCACATTCCTGCTCTCTTCAGGTTATTCCAAAGCTCCTCATACTCCATGTCGAATGTTAGGAACATGATAACTATTGCAGCAATTCCAAAAAGGATGAATATATTTCTATATTTATTTTTCACCTCTGAAATATTTATGATATAATGTGATACTCAATTTTTCATGTTTGAAGTGCATATATACAAAGATAGCACTCATTACAATAATTTCGAATACAAAGTAAAGCCATGGTTCACCAATAAGCATACTTATATATAATGCAATTGCACGAGTATTAAATGTAAGTATGTTAGTATATTTCATCAATGGACGACTACCGGCAAGGAACTCCTCTTTGAAATCTGCAGGAATATTATCTCCATATCCTTTTACCTTTAAATAAAGTTTCTGAAAATAAGGGGTCATCTGTTCCTGCTGACGGGTGTAATTTCCGTAAAAATATAAGAATAACTTCCACCATAAGTTCTTTTTCCATGGCAAAGAAGAAAATATTTCTCTTTGTTGTTTGAAGTTATCCAGTTCACTTCCGGAAGTTCCTTTGAGAAAAAATAGATGTATATTCCTGTAATAGTCAGCAAGTGTGCTCTGCTTGCTATGACAAAGTGTCCCAGCCAAAAAAGCTAAAAGCCATATATATACTCCCCATTTCACATCACCTTCAATAAATGGTATATTCTGGTTCATAAGACGAAGAGAGATAGCAGCATAAATGGTTATGAACCACAAATCTCCGGCAAAGCCATCAAGCATACGTCCCCATCTTGTCTTCTTACCTGTCATACGAGCAAGTTGCCCATCGCAACTATCATAATGATTAGCCCAAATAAGGAAGAATATACCCAATAAGGTATGTTTCATGTCAGGGAAATAGAACATTATACCTGCTGCAACCCCAAGTATTATTGAAAATATAGTAACAACGTTAGGGTGAACATTCAGTTTCTGAAAGAAAAGTGCCCAAACATATCCTATCGGGCGATTAAAATATATATCAAGGAATTCTTCTGTATCCATTGACTTAAATGATGCCTTTAAGCCACTCTTTGTTTTATCATCACTCATCTTACGAATTCTTTATCTCATTTATCTTATGTAAAATGTACTCTGCAATCTTCGCTCCAGCCTCTTCACGACAACGAGCAAAACTAGGCCAGTCATTGAAATCAATAATCTTTATATCACCGTTCTCGGAAACGACACAGTCGCCTCCATAAATAGGGACATTAAGAACTTGCGCAGCCAAATCGCTATATTTCTTCAAATCGGATAGAGAAAACTCAAATCCTTTTGAAACACCATTTATTTTCTCGAGTCCGAACTTACTATGTGAACATGGAGATGGATAGAACCAATAGAAGAAATCAGTATCCTTAACACCATAAAATTTAATCAGATCACCTTGCAGATGCTCGTTTATAACAGCAGAATGAATACCGCGTGAGCGAAAGTCCTCAAATACTCTATCAAACTGAGCTTGGTCCTTTGCATACGACACATCATCTTTTACCATTGCATGAGAATCTCCCCTCTTTATCCAGCAAGGAAAGACATCCTGTAGAATATTCTCGTCTGTACTTACAATAGAACTTTTTGGATGAGGTATATTGTTATCCAGTAATAGCCTTGTCATTTCACTGCGACTACAGTTTTCAATGCCAAAAGCTGAATTGACAACTGTTATACCGCTGTTCTCAAGTTCTTTAAGACGTTTCAAACTACTCTTGTCACGAGCCATATCAAAAATAAAATCGCACTCTATCTCTTCAGCAACAAACTCCTTCTCACTTATAACTCTACTCTTAATTCCATTTTTCTTGAGGTTATTAACTACCTCGGTTAGAATTGCCGCGTCATTATTTATATGATTTGGAGAAAACTCACTTCCTCGCTTACTGCCACCACATTAAGTGGAGTTACCTCTCTCTTATCTTTCTCCATATCTTTAATTTTTCTCTGCTATGAATTGTTCAGCCTTAAAAATATCTTCTGCATGGTCAACATCAATAATCTTTGTAAAAGGCCATGCTTGAAGAGAGAGCCCATGTTCAACAAGGGCACGTTGGAAGTTTCTCATTCTTGATACTCCCTTGTCCATACACTCAGTTAACACATCTATGGCTTTAGGTCCCAAACAATATATTCCTCCAGAGATATATTTGCATCCTCCTTCATTTTTATCGAAGAATCCAGTAATATTCATCTGCTCGTTTGTACAAACGTACAGCGGCTTCTCATCATCAATATAGTCAGTTACTCCCATCATACCATCTGATTCTGACTTTTTGAAATCAGATATATATTTCGCGAACTCTTTCTCCCTGAAAATTGTATCAACAGTTGTAAGACAGAACTTATCCCCTTTAAGATATTTGCTCAATTCAAAGAAGCTGTGCATTGAACTTGGTGTACTCTTAACCAACAGAGTAAATGGCACCTCTATCTTATCACTAAGTTCTTCAAGAAAATTCTTAGTCAATACATTCTCTTCATTAACAATTACAACTATCTCATCAGCACCATTATCTACAAAGATGCGTATAAGTCGTTCAATCATAGCTGTTCCAGCAAGAAGAGTTAATGGCTTTGGCAGTTTTGCACCCTCTTGTGATAATCTCGATCCCTCTCCTGCCGCAATAATAGCAAATTTCATTATTCTATTCTTCTTCTATTGTATCCAACTTAAGTTTATCGCTGTCATCACGCTTTTCGTAATACTGTTTTCTAAGTGGATGAGCAGAAATTTCTTTCTCTATTATTCTATTTCTAAATACATCAAGAGCAATATAGATTGCTTGACGGAATGAGCTTTCAGAAGCTTCTCCGGTTCCGGCAATATCGTATGCTGTACCATGTGCAGGTGAAGTGCGGACAATAGGTAATCCAGCTGTATAGTTGACGCCATCATCCATAGACAACGTTTTGAATGGAGCAAGTCCCTGATCGTGATACATTGCTAATATTCCATCGAAATGAGTATAGTTTCCAGACCCCATAAATCCATCTGCCGGATATGGTCCGAAGCATAAAACACCCTTTTGAGCCATATCTTCTATTGCTGGTTTTATAACCTCTTCTTCTTCATTACCAATAAGTCCATTGTCACCGGCATGAGGATTTAGAGAGAAGAGTGCAATTCTTGGAGCATCTATTCCAAAGTCTACCTTTAAAGATCTATTGAATATATCAAGTTTCTGCTTAATCAAATCTATTGTAATGGTAGAAGAAATATCTCTTACAGGTATATGTCCTGTAACCAGAGCTACTCTAAAATCATCCTTAAGCAAAATCATCAATGACTTTGCACCGTCACCCACTCTGTTCTCTATATACTCAGTATGACCTGGGAAATTAAACTCGTCAGACTGTATAGTATTTTTGTTTATCGGTGCAGTGACTATTACGTCAATCATACCATTTCGATAATCAGCAAGCGCCATCTCAAGGGCATCTAGAGCAGCCTTTCCCGATTCAGTTGTAGGTTTGCCGATTTCAACTTTAAGTTCATCATCGCAACAGTTTATAATATTCAATCTATCATCCTGAATCTCATTAGCCGAAGTTATAATGCTAAAGTTTGTCTCTATGTCCATACTCTTTCTATAGTATGCAGCAACCTTTGGGGAGCCATATATTACAGGTGTACAGAGTTCAAACATAGAAGAGTCCGAAAAAGTTTTCAGAATCACTTCATATCCTATACCATTGATATCACCATGAGTAATACCAACTATTACTTTTTTATTTTCCATTATATAGATTTTATCTATTTTCAGTTATTTGTCTATCTATTCTTCTCTTCTGTGACATTGTCATCCACAGGTATCTCATGTGAAGGCTTTTCATCAGATAATTGAAGTGTATATAGTGAAGCTTCCAACTGGCGCATTATATTTCTCTTAAGCTTCTCAGGAGAATATATAAACCCTTCCACAACAATTATTCTGCCATTAGCTCTATCTACTCGTGCATGAGCTACAAACGGACCACCCATCATGTCATTTTCCATTTGCCATAAGCCACGAGCTTCAAAGCCATAATCACCTTTTACCACTATATCCTTAACATCAACAAAGTCCTTGTCGGTTGCCATGTACATTCCCTCACGTTCACCTGGAATATTAATCTTCATAACAGAGTCACGCTTATTAATAAAATATTCCTTGGTAAAAGTCTTTTTGTCTGTATAAGGGTAAGAATATATTACGAAATTCATATCTCCAGAAGCACGATTGGTAGATGCCCATAGGAAATCCTTGCCAACCTTATATTTATCCAGTTCAACAGGAACCCATACATCAACGTCGAAGAGGCTCTTTATCCTTGCTGATACTGCTTTATTATGTTTTTCTTTGAGGTTATTTATCTGACGATTCATCTCACTCTTTACAAAGAAGTCGATGATAACTTGTGAATTCTTCTGAACATAGTTCTGAAAACTCTCCTCATTTGGTGCCTGAATCCTCATGATAATCTGAGGAGATGAATATACATCTCGTGAGAATTTAAACTTAGGCTGAGAGTAAATATCTTGAATGTCAACAATGATTATATTGCGGAAAATCTTGAAAGTCCTGTCGAAACGATCAGGAGCAACTGTAGATATGCGAAAAGACCTCTCAGATTGAGGAAGTCCCGGAACATCTTTGTCGAGTACATTGAATAAAGCTCTGCCAACCGGTTTTTCCCATTGAGTCTTATCAACAACTACAAGCACTTCGTATGGACGGCCACTTGATGCTGGTGTAAAGAGACTTTTACCATCTTTTTTACACGACATCATAAGCGCCATGACCATAAGTATAGATAAATATAGGCCTACTTTTTTCATATAATCTCTTGTTAATTTTCAGTTATTAATCTCTATTTTCTTTTGATTGTTCAGCAGTAGAGAGCATGCCACAAGCAGCAAAGATATCCTCACCTCGTGATGCTCTGATGGTAGTGAATACTCCATGTTGTGTCATATAATCACGGAAAGCTACTACCCTATCCATCTCAGAAGGAGCAAACTCAGAGTCAGGAATTTCATGGAATCGAATCAAGTTTACTCTACAATCTAATCCCTTCAACAATTTCACAATCTCTTTTGCATAAACAAGCGAATCATTCATTTTGTCAAAGATGATATACTCAAAGGAGAGACGTCTTTGCTTACTGAAGTCATACTTTTTGAGTACCTCTACAATATCTTTTATAGAGAACGCAGTCTCAGCAGGCATCCACTCCTTCCTCTGTGAAGGGATAGGAGAATGCATACTTACAGCAAGATGACATTCACTCTCATTAAGGAATCTTTCAAGTCCTTTTTGCAATCCTACTGTAGACACTGTAATACGCTTAGGACTCCAAGCACAACCATAATCCGATGTCAATATCTCAAGAGACTTGAGAACTTCATCAAGATTATCAAAAGGTTCTCCCATACCCATATATACAACATTTGTAAGTGTATCACTCTCTGGAATTGAGAAAATCTGATTTAAAATCTGATTTGCTGATAGACTTGCAGTATATCCTTGACGTCCGGTCATACAGAACTTACATCCCATTTTACAACCTACTTGAGATGACACACAAAGTGTAGCTCGTTCTTTGTCCGGAATATAAACTGCTTCAATGAAGTGATTTTGTGGAGTTTTAAAGAGATATTTCACCGTTCCATCAATAGACCTCATCTCCTCTACAGGGGCTGACAAGCCCACTTGATAACTCTCATTGAGGGCATCTCTTGTCTTCAATGAAAGATTTGTCATCTCATCTATTGACTTTACCCTCTTTACATATAGCCATGAAGCAATCTGCTTTGCTGCAAACTTAGGCAAACCAAGATTTTCAGCTATTATCTGAAGTTCAGATAAAGTCTTACCAACTAATGATGTTTTAGATGTATCCATTAAAAATTCTATAGAAAATTAGGTACAAATATATATAAAACAGATTAGTTATAAAAAAAATTAACCAATAATAGGTCTAATAACCGCAAGATTTAACCACTCAATATTGAGTTTATTTGTTTCCCATATGACTTTTTTTTTATTTACCTTTGTTTTTCTAAAAAAATATATAAATGGAAGGCATAGTAAATTGTTTCATTTTATACAGCGATAAGACAACTATTGGCATTGCAAATGAGCTACTTAATGAAGTAAGCGTCAATAAAGTATTCATACTGTCGTCACACGATATTATTGATTGCGACTCATTGAAAGGTTGTGAGATTATCAGATGCAATAATCCATTCTCAGGAGAAACTCTTAGAAAAATAGCCCAATTATCAAATACTCCATACTCTCTAATCCAAACCCGAAACGTTCCAATAAGCATTGGGTATAAAGGGATAAAGAGAATGACTGATTACTTACAAGAGAGAAATGCCGGATTTGTATATTCCGATTATTTCGAAATAAAAGAATCTCAGACTAAAAAACATCCTGTTATTGATTATCAGATTGGAAGTGTAAGAGACGATTTCGATTTCGGCTCTCTTATAATGGTTAAGAGCAGTCTGATTGCTGAATGTGTTGAAAAGATGGACGATAATTACGATTATCCATACTCTTCTCTCTACTATTTGAGGCTATATGCATCAAGAGTTTCCAAAATCATCCATATAAATGAATATCTGTATACAGAGCATGAATTGGACAACCGCGCATCAGGTGAAAAACAATTTGACTATGTAAATCCACGAAACCGTGAAGTACAGATAGATATGGAGAGAGTCTTTACAGATTATCTGAATGACATTGACGCAAAACTCTATCCATTCTACCAAGAGGTTGATTTTATAGATGGTGAATTCCCGGTAAAAGCCTCGGTTATAATTCCTGTAAGAAATAGAGAGAGGACTATAAAAGATGCTATTGAGTCGGCTATAAATCAGAATACAGAATTCAGATATAATATTATCATAGTTGATAACCACTCAACGGATAATACTACAGAGATAATTGACTGTTTCAAAAATGATAAAGTAATCCATATCATTCCTGAAAGAAACGACCTTGGAATAGGTGGTTGCTGGGATCTTGCTGTAAACGACAAGAGATGTGGACGATTTGCTGTACAACTTGACAGTGACGACTTATATAGTTCTGAAAACACTCTACAAAAAATAGTTGACTGCTTTTATCAAGAGAAATGTGCCATGGTTATTGGTACATACAATATGACAGATTTCAAGCTGAATACTATTCCTCCAGGTATAATTGATCACAAAGAGTGGAGTGAAGATAACGGAAGAAATAACGCGCTTAGAATAAATGGTCTCGGCGCTCCAAGAGCCTTTCTAACATCACTTCTTCGTAATATCGGTGTTCCAAATGTGAGTTATGGTGAAGATTATGCTTTGGGATTGAGAATTTCCAGAGAGTATAGAATAGGACGAATCTATGAAATACTATACCAATGCAGAAGATGGGAAGGGAACTCCGACTCCGCGCTATCGGTAGAACAGATAAACATCAACAACAGATACAAAGATGGCATTCGTTCACTTGAATTATCTTCAAGAATTGAATTGAATAAAAAGCATCACTCTATAAAAAATAATGATAATCCTGACAAATTTGATATTGACAGTTTCATTAAGAGACAAATGCAACAATGGCCACTTGCTAAGGAGAACCATGAAGCATTATCAATGATTGATGTGAAAGAGTTCACTCTTAACGGATTCAACATATCTGTTGAACATAACCCCAAAAGGATTATCTCCTCTGGAGCAAAGCTTGACAAAGATAGCATAAGTAAAAGAGCTTGCTTTCTTTGTGAAAAGAATCAACCTGAAGAGCAGATGCATTACTATATAAACGGTAATAGACCCTACAATATATGTATCAATCCATATCCTATATCACAAGGGCATATCACTATACCGGCAAAATCACATTCAGACCAATATATTCAGGAAAACGAGTATCGTGATATGCTAGCAATGAGTGAGATAATACCTCAATATGTAATCTTCTACAATGGTCCTCAATGTGGAGCTTCTGCACCTGATCATTTCCATTTCCAAGGTGCACCTCTGAAAGATATCGACTTATGCAGAAATATCCAGGGTTATTCACAAAGAGACAATTTAAAAAGAGTAAAGAATATATATAGAGGCGAAGAGAGAGAAGAGTTCTCGTCACTATTTCTTTGTGAATCATATATTACTCCTCTATTTTTATCTGTAGGCAACTCCATTGACCTAATGGCAAGCACATTTGTGACTTTCCAGAAGGTTGTAAATAAGAATTTGGGCAGAGACATGTTCAACATATTTACATGGAGTAGTACAATAACAAAAGACAACACAAAGAGATATTTTTCTCTTTTAATACCAAGAAGCAAGCACAGACCAAATTGTTACTTCGCCAGTGGAGAGAAAAATATGCTGATAAGTCCGGGAGCTCTTGATATGGCAGGACTAATTATTACTCCAAGAAAAGAGGATTTTGATAAAATAGACTCAGAAGAGATTAAGAATATTATTAATGAAGTTGGAATAGACAACAAAACACTAAAAATAATTATCGATGAACTTAAATAGTTATAACCAAAATAGCATTACAAAATGAAAGAGCCAGATATTAGTATAGGAATAGTTAACGCCCAGAAAATACATTTTTCTTTAAATGGACAATTTTCTGCTAAAGGTGAGACTGTTTGCGGCAACCAAGTAGTGTCATTCAGTGAAGGAGGCATTCTTTGGAACAATACTCTATATAAAGAACTGACTTTTACTCCTCAAGAAGGGAAATCATTTTTTTCTTTATATGATGTTACTATAGGAATTAATTTTCATTGGGAAAGACAGGAGACACAAAGTTTCATGGGTACATTGAAACTTGTTGTCGATGAAGGTAAGATAACAGCTATCAACATATTGCCGGCAGAAGATTACCTTATAAGTGTCATCTCCTCTGAGATGAACGCTACATCTTCTATAGAGTTTCTGAAAGCTCATGCAGTAATATCCAGAAGCTGGCTTTTTGCTCAGATAAAGAAAAGGAAAGCTTTGGAGAAGAAAGACAGCGGATTCTTCTCAATTACTAAGACAGATACTGAATATATCAGATGGTACGACAGAGAAGACCATACCATCTTTGATGTCTGTGCAGATGACCACTGCCAGAGATACCAGGGAATAACTAAGGCATCTAATGAATCGGTAGTAAAAGCTGTTGAACAGACCAGAGGCCAGTTGCTAATGCAGGGAGATGGAATATGTGATGCACGATTCTCTAAATGTTGCGGAGGAATAAGCGAAGAATTCGAATACTGCTGGGAGGATAAGAAATATCCATACCTAGCCGCTATCCGAGATATTAACCATGAGAGCGGAGAAACAATGCCTGATCTTACAAATGAGCAGGAGGCAGAGAAATGGATAAGAAATTCACCAGCTGCATTCTGTAACACACACAACAAAAGGATTATATCACAGATACTGAATAACTACGATCAAGAAACTACCGACTTCTATCGTTGGAAGATGGAATATTCACAGGAGGAAATCTCAGAACTGATACGCGATAATACAAAAGCCGATTACGGAGATATCATTGACCTGATACCTATTGAAAGAGGTAAATCAGGCAGAATCTGCAAACTCAAGATTGTAGGAACTAAGAAGACTCTTATCATAGGAAAAGAGCTTGAGATACGACGTACTCTATCAAAGACTCATCTGTTCAGCTCTGCTTTTGTTGTTGACAAAGGGGAGGCACAGAATGGCATACCAAGCAGCTTCATACTTACAGGTGCCGGATGGGGTCATGGAGTAGGCCTTTGCCAGATTGGCGCTGCAGTAATGGGTGAGAAAGGCTATACATATGATCATATACTGTTACACTATTATAAAGGAGCAGAAATAAAATCACTATATTGATTATAAAATTGATTGATTTTTAAGAGAATTATTTGCTTAACTTTTAAATAAAAAGAGTCCGAAATTTATGATAAATTTCGGACTCTTTCAATATTATAATATCTTATTAAAGTGCTGTAAGCTTAAGTACTCTACTTGAGTATTCGCTGTTTAGAGGAAGCTCAACTCCCTGATTCATAAGTATAGAACCTTTAATCTTCTTTCCATCTAAAAAGACCGGTTTACCGTCAACATTCATCTCAGTAATCATGTATGTCTTATCTGGATTTAGTCCTTTCATTGTAAATCTTGGAATAGACTGATTACAGAAGTGTTCTAGTTTATAAGCAAAGAACACCGCCTGACTCTTGTCTTCAGTAGTATACATAAGTGATGATACACCCTTCTTATCATATGGTGAAATCAGACGATAAAGTTCGCCTTGCTGTACGATAGGACGAATCTGCTTATATCCTTCAATAGCTTTTTTAGAGAACTCTTTCTCCTTATCTGTCATATTCTTAGGCTGTATCTCCATTCCAAGACGTGCTGTCATAGCAACATCAAAACGGAATTTTATAGGAATAATCCTTCCTGTCTGATGGTTTGGCGCAGCGCTTACATGACTTGCCATTGCATTAGATGGGAAGAAATATGAAGTACCCCACTGCATGTATATTCTCTGAAGTGCATCAGTATCATCACTAACCCAAAACTCATCGAAATATGGAAGGACTCCATATGTAGCTCTACCGCCTCCGCTGGCACATGCCTGAATTACAAGATCAGGATATTTAGCACGTATTCTCTCAAGAACTTTTCTCAATCCTCTATGATAATCTATCATAAGATGTGACTGTTTGTCGGCAGTAAGATATGAGGAACCCCAGTTTGCTACACTCATATTAGCATCCCATTTTATATAATATAGATCAGGATTCTCTTTCATCAGGTTATCTACAATACTGAAAATAAAATCCTGTACTTTTGGATTTGACACATCAAGAACTAGCTGGCTTCCTCCTCTACCCGTACGCAGTGGACGGTTACTCTGATGAATTACCCAGTCAGGATGTTTCTCATAAAGTTCACTTACAGTATTTGTCATTTCAGGCTCAATCCATATACCGAATTTTATGCCATGCTTTTTTGCAGCTTCAACAAGTCCCGGGACTCCGTTAGGAAGTTTGTTTTTATCCACACTCCAGTCGCCCAATGAACTTCTGTCATCTTTTCTTGGATACTTTACTCCAAACCATCCATCATCCATAACGAATAATTCACCACCCATAGATGATATATCACCCATCATCTGGTCCATGCCCTTCTCATTGATATCGAAGTATACACCTTCCCAGCTGTTCAGCAGAATATCACGTAACTTCTTTCCATTGTGAAGTTTGTTTTCTACCCTTGCCCATCTGTGGAAGTTACGGCTAACTCCGCTTAAACCTTCATTACTGAATGTAAGAGCAAGTTCAGGAGTTACAAAAGTCTCTTTTGATGTAAGCTTGTATTCCGAATTTTCCTCGTTTATACCAGCCATGAATTGATGCTCTCTGTTATTGTCGGTATCAATACTGAGTTTATAGTTTCCGCTCCAACAAAGGGCCGCACCTATAACTCTTCCGCTATTTTCCTGAGGTTTTCCATCCAATGAAAACATAATCTCACCATGGTCAGTTGTTGAATTTCTTACGCCATCCTTATTCTTTATGACCTTCATTCCTGGAGTCAATTCTTCCTGCACCAGCCTGCCTTCGTCTGCCCAAGAGCCATAAAGATGAGAAAGCCAGACATCTCCTTTTCTTATAGGAAGATATCCAGATGCAAATTTCCTCAGCAGAACCGGCTTTTTCTCATTATTGGTTATTTCACTCCATGTCTCAATAATATCTGTATTATTGTATGCTTTGTAGTTTATCTTAACAATAAATGGATAAACTTTATCCTTCATGGTTACAGTAGTAATAGTAGCATTTGTCTCTTTAGCAGTAGTGACATCGCTAATTTCCAGATCAAGCGACATATTTCCATCAGGATGTGTTACAGAAAGAGCAGGTTCCGTTTGGCAATCTATGCCAAATACAGGATATGCTGCACGATGACTGGCTATTCCACTATCGTAAATCTGAGAAATCTCAGAATTATCGATCTTTTCACCAAAATAAACGATTTTCAACTCTCCACCTTTTGGTGCATTAAGCAGCAGAGATGTATTAGGGGTAGATACTATTATGTCATTATTCCAAGCAAACAGTGATGATGCTGAAAAAAGTAACAGTACCGAAAGAAGTGATTTGATTTTCATCTGCATTAGTATTAAATTAGTTACCACAAAGATAAACAATTTCGTTTTTTAAACATAACATTTGCTTTTTTTATAAATTTGTAAATAAATATAATCCTAAAATAATGATACTGATAGCCGATAGTGGTTCAACAAAAATAGATTGGTGCTTTAAAAGCAGCAAAGAAGATTATAGAATCGTAAATACAAAAGGTATAAATCCGTTCTACCAAAACAAAGAAGAGATAAGTCATACAATAGAAGAGGTATTGAATATGTGCCCCTCACCTGAAAAGATATATTTCTATGGTGCTGGTTGTACAAAGGAGAAATCTTCTATTATTTATGATATATTTTCAACATTAGTTCCATCATGCAAAACAATAGAAGTTGATAGCGACCTGCTTGGAGCAGCTAAAGCAGCATGCGGATTAAAAGCAGGTATAGCCGCTATACTTGGTACAGGATCCAATTCATGTGAATATGATGGTAACAGTATAGTAAAAAATATACCACCATTAGGGTTTATACTTGGAGACGAAGGCAGCGGTGCTGTGTTGGGAAAAAAATTCGTCGCAGATGGAATGAAATCAATACTTTCAAAAGATATATTCGATAAGTTCCTCGATGAGTATGGACTATCTGTCTCTGTAATAATGGATAAGGTGTACAGAGAACCATTTCCTAACAGATTCCTGGCATCTTTATGCCCCTTTCTAAATAAGAACAGAGACAATGAAGAGATACACAATCTGTTGGTTAATAGTTTCAGAGAGTTCTTCAACAGAAACATTAAAAAATATAATTACTCTGAATATGATGTAAATTTTGTAGGTTCAATTGGCTACCACTTTAAAGATGAGGTAAAAGAGGCCGCAGAGATTGAATCAATTAAAACAGGCTCTTTTATAAAGTCGCCTATGGAGGGACTTATTGATTTTTGTTCTTAATGTAAAACTTATTTAAAACTGTTTGAATATGAAGAATTTGAAATTTGAAGCCGTTATATTGGCTGTAGGTTTTGTACTATTAGGCCTTTTTATTAAGTCAGGGCTTAATAATGTATCCGGTAACGACAGAGTTGTGAACGTTAAAGGATTAGCAGAGATGGAAGTTGAAGCCAATAAGGTGATATGGCCGCTCATGTATAAAGATTTGGGAGACAACCTTATCACACTCTACGATAATATAAATTCAAAGAATAAGACTATTGTAGGATTTCTGAATTCTAAAGGCATTACCAATGAAGAGATAACTATCAATGCACCTGAAATTATAGATATGCAGGCAGAAAGATATAACAGCAATCCTGCCCCATACAGATATAATATTACATCTGTAATAACAGTCACATCAAAAAAGGTATCACTTGTCAGGAAACTTATCAGTGAGCAAAGTGAACTTTTGAAACAAGGGATAGCAATTACCGGTGGAGACTATAGATATAATGTAGTTTACGAGTTTACAGGCCTTAACTCCATAAAACCCGGAATGATAGAAGAAGCTACAAAAAATGCCCGCAGTGCAGCAGAGAAATTTGCCAAGGATTCTGAAAGTGAACTTGGTAAAATAAAATCAGCATATCAGGGACAGTTCAGCATTGAAGATAGAGATGCAAACACCCCTTATATAAAGAGAGTAAGAGTCGTAACCACAATAGATTACTCATTGGAGGAATAAATATATTTTTCTCCTGCTTATATTGCACTTTTTTATAATAATTTTCATAAAACTATTTATGATTCAGTTATTTATTGTATCTTTGCGCCCGAAATTGATACAATCAATATAATGTCTAACATAATTAATTTAGTATTAACAATTTATTAATGGAAAATTTAAAGAACATTGCCCCTATTGATGATTTCAACTGGGATGCTTATGAAAATGGTGAAGCTGTAACAAGTGTTAGCCAGGAAGAACTTGAAAAAGCTTATGATGGTACTCTTAACAAGGTAAACGACCGTGAAGTCGTTGACGGTACTGTAATCTCAATGAACAAACGTGAAGTTGTTGTAAACATTGGTTACAAGTCAGACGGTATCATTCCATTGAGCGAATTCCGTTACAATCCAGAACTTGCTATCGGTGATACAGTTGAGGTATACATCGAGAATCAGGAAGACAAAAAAGGACAATTGATCCTTTCACACAAGAAAGCTCGTGCTACCCGTTCTTGGGATAGAGTTAACGCAGCTCTTGAATCAGAAGAAATTATCAAAGGTTTCATTAAGTGTCGTACTAAGGGCGGTATGATCGTTGACGTATTCGGCATCGAGGCATTCCTTCCAGGTTCACAAATTGATGTTAAGCCTATCCGTGACTACGACGTATTCGTAGGAAAAACTATGGAATTCAAGGTTGTTAAGATCAACCAAGAATTCAAAAATGTCGTTGTTTCTCACAAGGCTCTTATCGAAGCTGAGCTTGAACAACAGAAGAAAGACATTATCGGTAAACTTGAAAAAGGACAGGTACTTGAAGGTACTGTTAAAAATATCACATCTTACGGTGTATTCATCGACCTTGGTGGCGTAGATGGTTTGGTACATATCACAGATCTTTCTTGGGGACGTGTTAGCGATCCTAAAGAGGTTGTTGAACTTGACCAAAAACTTAACGTTGTTATCCTTGACTTCGATGATGACAAGAAACGTATCGCACTTGGTTTGAAACAGCTTACTCCACATCCATGGGATGCTCTTGATCCAAACTTGAAAGTTGGTGACACTGTTAAGGGTAAAGTTGTTGTTATGGCTGACTACGGAGCATTCATTGAAATCGCTACTGGTGTAGAAGGTCTTATCCACGTATCTGAAATGTCTTGGTCACAGCACTTACGCGTTGCTCAGGACTTCATGAAAGTTGGTGACGAAGTAGAAGCTGTAATCCTTACACTTGACCGTGACGAACGTAAGATGTCTCTTGGTATCAAACAACTTCGTCAGGATCCATGGGAAACTATCGAAGAGAAATACCCAATCGGTTCTAAGCACACTGCAAAAGTTCGTAACTTCACAAACTTCGGTGTATTTGTAGAGATTGAAGAAGGTGTTGACGGATTAATCCACATCTCTGACCTTTCTTGGACTAAGAAAGTTAAACACCCATCAGAGTTCACTCAGATTGGTGGTGACATTCCAGTAATTGTTCTTGAGATAGACAAAGAGAACCGTCGTTTGAGCCTTGGCCACAAGCAACTTGAAGAAAATCCTTGGGATGTATTCGAAACTGTATTCACAGTAGGTTCAATACACGAAGGAACTATCATCGAAATGCTTGATAAGGGTGCAGTTATCGCTCTTCCTTATGGCGTTGAAGGTTTCGCTACTCCTAAACATCTTGTAAAAGAAGATGGTTCACAGGCTCATTTGGATGAGAAACTTGACTTCAAGGTAATCGAGTTCAACAAAGACGCTAAGAGAATCATCCTTTCTCACAGCCGTATATTCGAAGATGCTGTAAAGGCAGAAAAGAAGGCTGAGAAGAAAGCTTCTTCAAAGAAAACTACTAAGAAAGAAGATTCAGCAAATATCCAGAACCAGGCAGCTTCTACAACTCTTGGTGATATTGATGCACTTGCTGCTTTGAAAGAACAGATGGAAAACGGTAAATAATCAATTTACATATACCAAAACTCAAAAGGATGCATAATATTATGCATCCTTTTTTTTTAATTCACTGATAATTAGGATAAGAATTATTTTATACCTATATTTGCGCAGAACATTAGAGTTATTTTGACTATCCTTTATGTCAGTCTATTCCACTCCCGCCCTATTCGGAATAATCATCCATGAAAAGAAATCATACTAATTCACTTGTTTAATACATCTATTCCTAATAAATGATGTATTCTTGTTGGAAACATAATGGTAGATTATAATATACAGAACATCAATCCCAATACCGGCAATTGATATATAATCAACAGACAGATTTTTTTCGATAAGTCAGTTTAAATACATTATTTTTCACAAGATAAGGATGAAATCGTTAACAAAATGAATGATGCTCATATTTTATGTTCATCTATTCAAAGGAGAAATATATAAATGGCAATAACAACAGGAAAAAGAGAAAGAGAAAAATTAAAGCAACAGAAACGTCTTGAAAAACAGAAAAAAAAAGATGAGCGCCAAAGCAAAGGGTCAGATTCTTTTGAAGATATGATTGCTTATGTAGATGAAAACGGACAACTATCTTCAACACCACCAGACCGTCCTTCAGCAAAGATTGATGCTTCTCAAATTGAGATATCAGTACCAAAACTTGTAGCAGAGGAAGTGGAGCCAGAGAATGGAATAGTAGACTTCTATAATAGCTCTAAGGGATTTGGCTTTATTAAAAGTAGTGACAATAGAAATAAATATTTCTTTCACATATCATCAGCTCCTGAAAATATCAAAGAGGGTGATAAAGTTTCATATGAATTAGAAAAAAATGCGCGCGGAATAAATGCTGTACGTATATCAATAATTAACAAATAATATTTAGAACAAATGAACATTTATGTTTCACATTTAAGCTGGAATACACAGAATGACAGCTTACAAAATTTATTTTCTCAGTTTGGAGAAGTTACTTCTGCAAATATCATTACAGACAGAGAGACTGGTAGATCACGTGGCTTCGGTTTCGTTGAAATGGTTAATGATAACGAAGGACAAGAAGCTATCAACAGCCTTAATGAGACTGAATTCGAAGGGAAAGTAATCAATGTAAGCGTTGCTCGCCAAAGGGAAGAAAGAAGCTCTAATGGTGGTGGCTTCAACAGAAACAACAACGGATATAATAGCAGAAGATATTAATATATAGCTCGCTGTATTATTACGGAACAGTATTGACCTGCTAAATGTTTAAGCATTTAGCAGGTCTTTTTTTGTTAATAGTTTAAATAATGATTCCTTATCAAAAGATATAACATTACTATTCATTAATAATACTTTGAATCGTTGGTTGGTATAAATAAATAATGGCACAATTTATTTATCCAAAGCTTTAGGATATTAATCCTAAAGCTTTGGATAAAGATTTAATCACTAAATAATTCATTATTCATAGTAACATATCATTTATAATATATTAAGTAAGATCATTTGAGATTCTGGATTACGAAATTGTTTATATATTTGCTTAATAAAAACACGCTGGATCCTTTAAAAAACAAAAGCTAATATTATTTGAATCCGGTTTTCATTATATTTGTAATAATTATGGAAAAATTCGAGATAAATATATTAGGATGCGGATCAGCTCTTCCAACTACAAGACATTTTCCATCGAGTCAGGTCATCAACTTCCGAGACAAGTTGTTTATGATAGATTGCGGTGAAGGATCCCAACTTCAGTTCAGAAAATCTAAAATAAAGTTTAGTCGTCTGAATCATATATTTATTTCTCATCTACATGGAGACCACTGTTTCGGCCTTATTGGCTGATATCCACTTTCAGTCTTCTTGGTCGTACAGCAACACTGCATATATACGCTCATAAAGACCTTAAAATGATACTTCAGCCTCAACTGGACTATTTCTGCAAAGGAATGACATACGAAGTAGAGTTTCATGATATAAACACGAACTCTTCTGATGTGATATATGAAGACAGATCTCTGTCTGTATCAACAATTCCACTTAAACATAGGATTCCTACATGTGGTTTCCTCTTCCAGGAGAAGCCTGCATTAAGACATATAAAGAGAGAAATGATTGATAGGTATAGTATACCAATAGCATATATTAATTGTATAAAGAACGGCTATGACTTCATAACAGAAGATGGTGAGACAATACCAAATGACGTTCTTACCTCTGATCCAGAACCAACTAGAAAATATGCATATTGCTCGGATACAAAATACAATCCATCTATTATTGATCAGATAAGAGGATGCAATCTTCTTTTTCATGAAGCAACATTTGCAGAAAGTGATAAGAAGCGTGCAGAAGAGACTTTCCATACAACAACTAAACAGGCAGCATCTATTGCAAATGATGCTAATGTAAAAAGATTGATTATAGGCCATTTCTCTGCAAGATATGAACAGGAAGAGCTTCTGTTAGATGAGGCAAAGACAATATTTGAAGAGACTATCTTAGCAAAAGAAAACTTAAAAATTAATTTATAAATTAAACCAATGATTCTTTTTAATATCTAAACTTAAAATCCAGATATCGACCTAATGGGGAAAAACAAAGAAAAAGAAATAGCACAATTGTTGCAAGAGCCCGATCGACAGAAAGAAGCCTTTGAATGTATTGTAAACGAATATAAAGAACAATTATATTGGCAAATAAGAAGACTTGTCTTCTCGCATGAAGATGCAGATGACGTACTTCAAAATACATTCATAAAGGCATGGATGAACTTAGAATATTTCAGAGGCGATGCAAAAATCTCAACATGGCTATACAGAATAGCTTTTAATGAGAGTATTGCTTTTTTAAATAAACAGAGAGCAACAGAAGCAATATCTATAGATGATGCTGAAACAACTTTGATTAATAAGCTAGAGAGTGACACATACTTTGACGCAGATGAGTCACAGCTTGAGTTTCAAAAAGCTATAAACTCTCTTCCGGAAAAACAGAAGATTATCTTCAATCTGAAATATTTTCAAGAGATGAAATACGATGAGATGTCTGAGATATTGGGGACTACTGTAGGGGCTTTGAAAGCATCTTATCACCATGCAGTAAAAAAAATCGAGAACCTTTTAAAAGATTCTCTTTAAACCTTTTATGAAAATTGTTGTCTAAAGAAAAGAAAGGAACTTAAAGTTATGAAAGAAGAAGATAAATTAATTGAGAAATTTGGTAAGAAAAACCAATTTAAGGTTCCTGAAGGCTATTTTGAGAATTTCACTAATAATCTCATGGATAAGCTTCCACCGAAAGAAATTGGACCTGAACCAAAGATCACTACATGGCAACGAATCAAGCCATGGATTTATATGACTGCAATGTTTTGCGGGTTGATGTTAAGTGTAAAAGTTATATTGGAAAAGCCAGAGAACGAAAATTCAACATTGACAGAAAAAAGTACTGACGAATTTTCGGATGCTGAGTTAGAGATTATGATTGATAATACAATGACCGATGATTATTCGTTGTATACATACATAACTGGAGCAGATAATAATATTTCAAATAAGCAAGAATAAAAAATTATGCAAAAACTATTTACAATCTTTTTCATGGCAATCATTACCCTATGCACTGCAAATGCACAATGGCAGGGTAATAATCTCTCTAAAGAAGATTTCAGAGAGAGACAGCAAAGATATTTTATGGAAAAGAGTGGTATAACTGAAGATGAAGCAAGCAAATTCTTCCCGTTATATTACGAGCTACAGGATAAAAAGGCTGATATCAACAATAAAGTATGGGGAAGAGCCAGAAATATGAGAAATCAGAACTTATCTGAAAAAGAGTGTTCAGACATGATACAAAATTTTGCTGAAGCAAAAATAGCTTCAGACAAGCTTGATTTAGAATACATTCATAAATTTAAAAAAATAATATCTGCTAAGAAACTTCTGAATTTGCAGATAGCAGAGATGAAATTTCATAAGGATATGCTCAAGATAATGCATCGCCCCCCGATGAAGAGAGACTAATTCAGATACAAAAAGCAACATCAATTATGATGTTGCTTTTTGTATTGAATAATCAAATTGGTTTTTTATTCATTCGCCTTTGCCTCATTCCATATCTCATCCATCTCAGAAAGAGACATATCAGTAAGGCTCCTACCCTTTTTAATTGTTTGATCTTCCAGATAGTTGAAACGCTTAATAAATTTCAGATTTGTTCTTTCTAATGCATTATCTGGATTAATTTTATATAAACGGGCAGCATTTATAAGACTAAATAGAACATCTCCGAACTCAGCCTCAGCCTTATCCTTATCCATTTTATATATTTCGGCTTCAAACTCACCTATCTCCTCTTTTACCTTATTCCAGACCTGGCTTCTATCTTCCCAGTCAAATCCAACACTTCTTGCCTTATCTTGAATTCTATATGCTTTGATTAATGAAGGCAAAGAATCCGGAACTCCACTTAAAACTCGTTTATTTCCATCTTTTTCATTCATTTTAAGAAGTTCCCAATTTTTAATCACAGTCTCTGCACTATCGGCTTTAACTTCACCAAAGACATGAGGATGACGATAAATAAGTTTGTCGCATAACTGGTCACAAACATCTTTTATATCAAAATCTCCTGTTTCACTACCAATCTTAGCATAAAAGCAAACATGTAAAAGAACATCCCCTAACTCTTTACAGATATTCTTCTTATCATCTTTCATTATAGCATCACAAAGTTCATATGTCTCCTCAATGGTATTTGGCCTTAGTGACTGGTTAGTTTGTTTTTTATCCCATGGGCATTTCACTCTGAGTTCATCCAATATATCAAGAAAGCGTCCGAAGGCTTCTATCTTTTCTTCTCTTGTATGCATTACAGTATTTTTTTTTAAACAAAAAATATAATATTATTATAAGAAACACTACATTTGTTACAAATATTAAAAATATAAATTTAAATATACTGAATCAAGACACAAGTAAGAAACATCTTTGCTATACAATTAATATTATTATGAATATAATATTTCATATCGCATTTAACTGATAGCTATACCCAAAGCTTCATTATATAATAAAACATTTTCAGACACATCTTTAGTCATATATTTTAACACAGACTAAACAAAATATTAATCAGATTAATCAACAAAAAAAACATAGAAATCATTATTAGACTAATTAAAATTTGTACCATTTCAGCCATCTTATATGCTGCATATTATTTCTTAATCAGAGAAGATTCTCAAGACAAACCTACTGTATACAATATAGACTCAGGAACACCGGAAAGAGTTATAGAATCACCAAAATCTATAGTTGGAATGACCTTCACATCTGATGAGGGTATTGAAGTCTATTTTGAAAAGGATAAACGATGCAAAGTATATGGTACAAATGAAGAGAATGGTTTTAAAATCAAAGGCACTCCAAATTACAATTACAAGAAGAAAAATAAGACTGAAGCTGACCTTAGAGTAAATTTCACTGTATCCAGAGAAAAAGGAAGAGAAATAATAGAAACTGAATATCGATATAATTATGAAATCGATTTCACTAAGCCTTCAGGTGGAAAGGCACATTGTAACTATGTTTTTACCCATAAAATGGGAGCTGGTGACAAAGTAAAATCTTTTGTTGAAGCAGATACACGTCCTACATGGTTTGAACTAAAATAGTTGTTAGTTAATTTGTATAGGTTTATAACTTTTTTCTATATTACTGATTGCAAAATAGACTATTTTCCCGCTACTTTTATTAATTTTGCACCTAATTATGTGATAATAAATTAATAAATGATATAATATAATGGAATTAGCAAGTAAGTATAATCCCACAGATGTTGAGGGAAAATGGTATCAGTACTGGCTGGATAATAAACTATTCAGTTCAAAACCTGATGGTCGTGAACCATATACCATAGTTATCCCTCCTCCAAATGTTACAGGTGTTCTGCACATGGGGCACATGCTTAACAATACTATTCAGGATATTCTTGTACGTCGTGCAAGAATGCAAGGGAAAAATGCTTGCTGGGTACCAGGTACTGACCACGCTTCTATAGCTACTGAAGCAAAGGTAGTAAACAGACTTGCTCAGCAAGGGATAAAGAAGACAGATCTTACACGCGATGAATTTCTTAAACATGCATGGGACTGGACTGATGAACATGGAGGTATTATCCTTAAGCAGTTACGTAGACTAGGTGCTTCTTGTGATTGGGATCGCACAGCATTTACTATGGATGAAGAACGTTCTGAGAGCGTTATAAAAGTCTTTGTTGACCTATTCAACAAAGGACTTATATACCGTGGCGTACGTATGGTAAACTGGGATCCAAAGGCTCTTACAGCTCTTAGCGACGAAGAGGTAATCTACAAAGAAGAGAATAGCAAACTTTTCTATCTTAAATATAAAGTTGAAGGAGACAAAGAAGGACGTTACGCTGTAGTGGCTACTACCCGTCCAGAGACAATCATGGGTGATACAGCTATGTGCATCAATCCTAATGACCCTAAGAACAAATGGTTGAAAGGTAAGAATGTTATCGTTCCATTGGTAGGAAGAGTTATTCCTGTTATAGAAGATGACTATGTAGACATTGAGTTTGGTACTGGATGTCTTAAAGTTACTCCGGCTCATGATGTAAACGACTATATGCTGGGTGAGAAATACAACCTTAAGACCATTGACATCTTTAATGATAATGGAACAATAAGCGAGGCTGCAGGACTTTATGTCGGAATGGACAGATTCGATGTCCGTGAGCAGATTGAGAAAGATCTTGATAAAGCAGGACTACTTGAAAAAGTTGAAGCTTATACAAACAAGGTAGGTTTCTCTGAGAGAACAAATGTTGCAATAGAGCCTAAATTGTCTATGCAGTGGTTCCTAAAGATGGAACATCTTGCAAAACCTGCTTTGGAAGCTGTAATGAATGATGACATAAAATTCTATCCTTCAAAATATAAGAATACATACAATCATTGGATGGAGAACATAAAAGACTGGTGTATTAGCCGTCAGTTATGGTGGGGACATAGAATCCCTGCATATTTCCTTCCAGAGGGTGGATATGTTGTTGCAGAGAATGCTGAGGAGGCTCTACAATTGGCTAAGGATAAGACCGGTAATTCATCTCTTACTATAGATGACTTGCGACAAGATGAAGATTGTCTTGATACCTGGTTCTCATCATGGCTATGGCCTATCTCTCTGTTCGATGGTATAAACAATCCTAATAATGAAGAGATAAAATATTACTACCCTACTAGTGATCTTGTAACAGGTCCGGATATAATATTCTTCTGGGTAGCACGTATGATCATGGCTGGTTACGAATATGAAGCGAGATGCCATTCAAAAATGTATACTTTACAGGCATTGTACGCGACAAACTTGGACGTAAAATGTCTAAATCTCTTGGTAACTCTCCAGATCCATTAGAACTTATTGATAAGTATGGAGCCGACGGAGTTAGAATGGGTATGATGTTAGCAGCTCCTGCAGGTAATGATATCCTCTTCGATGATTCTCTATGTGAACAAGGACGTAACTTCAACAACAAGATATGGAATGCTTTCCGCCTGGTTAAAGGATGGAATGTTGCTGATATTGAACAACCTGAATATGCTGCTCTTGCAACAGAATGGTTCGAAAAACAATTAATTGCTGCAACTGCAGAAATAGAAGACCTATTCTTAAAATATCGTCTTAGCGAAGCTCTTATGGTTGTTTACAAACTATTCTGGGATGAGTTCTCAAGTTGGTATCTGGAAATGATTAAGCCTGCATATGGAGAACCTATTGATAAGAAAACTTATGAAAGTACTCTTCATTTCTTCGATGTGTTACTTAGACAATTGCATCCGTTCATGCCTTTTATCACAGAGGAACTTTGGCAACATATCCTTGACAGAAAAGAGGATGAAAGTATTATGACTGCTCAGGTTGAAAAGTATACAGAGAAGGAGTCTGACGAATCTATTAAATTCATTGCTTCATTCAACAAGATTAAAGAGGTAGTAAGTGGAATACGTACTATAAGACTTCAAAAGAATATTGCTCAGAAAGACTCTCTTGAGTTGCAGGTTATAGCTGCTGATGCTGAGGTCTTGAAATATTCAGAAGTAATCAAGAAACTTTGTAATATATCGTCTATAAGTGTTATTGAACAGAAACCTGAAGGTGCATCATCATTCATGGTAAATACCACTGAATATTTCATTCCATTGGGTGACCTAATTAATGTAGAGGATGAAATAAAGAAACTTGAGACTGAGCTGAAATATCAGGAAGGTTTCTTGATTAGCGTTATGAAGAAGTTAAGTAATGAAAAGTTTGTAAATAATGCTCCTGACAAAGTTATTGAGATGGAGAGAAAGAAACAAGCTGACGCTGAAAGTAAGATTTCAACATTAAAAGAGAGCATTGCTTCTTTGAATAAATAATATTATTTCAATTTAATGATAATAAAAAGGATACCAATTTGGTATCCTTTTTTATTGTTTATATTATACTTATTTATTTACTATAAATGGAGTATAAGGAGGTATCTGAATTGTTGATACAAACTCAGAATAATCAGCAGGGTCAAACTCAACATACATATTAAGTTTCAGATAAGAACCGTTAGCAAGGCCATCTCTATGTTTGTATATCAGCTCTTTCACTAATTCAGCAGGAGATTTGTCACCACTATATGTAATGAATGACCTTGAAGCTTCATCAGCAGAATAGCCCATCTCTTTTACTGTTGTATGCCAAAGGTGTAATTGCTCTTTTTCTTCTCTTGAGAAGAAGTCACTAACAGATACAAAAACATTAGTCTTGAGATAGTCAACCAAATTTGCGAAATCAGAATATAGTAGATTCTTTATATTAGCTCCAGAGCCAACATAAATTTCATCGCTTACTCTAATAACATTACCATTTACTGTTCTGAAATTTGACTTGGTATAGACAAACATATCTTTCAGAGCTGGATCATATTTAGCTGACTCAACAATATCCGATAGATTCCTCACTGCTCTGTTAGTTTCTAGAACAGCAATATCACTATCGTCTGATTCAATACTAGCTAGATTGTTGCCTATAGCAGCAGGAGCATCAGACTTTACATGAACAATAATATCATTGCAATCATTATCACCTAATAATCGTTCATTGTTCATATCTTCAAACCCTACAATAACATTATCATTTGATGTTCTAAAGATTGAGCAATGACTCTTATTATCAGTCTCTTTATTCCATAAAGAGTTTGAGTAGAACTGTGAATTACCTGAAGAGATAACTCCATTATTAAATGAAGAAGTTCTCAAGATAAATCCAATATTAGTACCTGCAGGGAAAATATCAGACATGCTACCTGTTGCAGGATCGCAATACTTCAATTTAATATACTCACCTTTCTTTAATCCATTTAGAAGACTATAAGTTCTTGTTGAAGGGAAAGCGACAATCTCTTTAACATTATCTTTATCAATATTGCTATTATAGCAATAATAGCCTATAGAGTTATTGAAAAGAGATTTATCACTTAAAATGCTCAACCATATCTCTGTATCCTCTTCAACAAAAATAGAAGATTGAGATGTGAACATCTTATTAGCTTTTTTCCATTCAGGAAGAGCCTTGGAAATTGATTTATACTCATTTGATGTTAATTTAAAATCTACTTTATTATCTACATAATCAGGTTTTCCTAAAGAATTCCAACGTCCCAAAGACAAATATGAGAAATTACCTGATCTTGATGCATCATTTCCTGTATTATTAAACTCAAATGGTTTAAGTTCTACTGTACCATTAACTATTGT
Organism: Phocaeicola paurosaccharolyticus JCM 15092; assembly: GCF_000613805.1. GTDB lineage: Bacteria > Bacteroidota > Bacteroidia > Bacteroidales > Bacteroidaceae > Phocaeicola > Phocaeicola paurosaccharolyticus. The sequence continues at coordinate 34,529 of NZ_BAJR01000016.1, forward strand.
ACCATATAGAATAGCAGGAACTCCAGCACAATCAGAAAGAATATATACCTCCTTTACACCACCAGGAATTTTTCTCAATAACTTGTAATCTCCTTTTTCATCTGTCATTCCTGACATTATAGGAGTGATAGCTGATTTTGTAATAGTTCCATCTGCATTTACAGAATAAGGATTCTCTGAATAAACATCGAAAGTAACATTATAACCTGATGTCACATCGTAATCAATGTCAAAATTGACAGACTGCTCATTATTTGACAATAGAAACTTTTCTATTGTAGCCTTTCCATCATTTTCTCCATTTATTGTCTCATCCTGTGATGAGCATGAAAACAGAAAAAACGAGGCAAATGTAGCACAGATAGCAGCACTAAAAAGTTTTTTGTTTTTCATTGAAGTTAGTTTATAGGATGAATAAAAATAATTCTAGTTCCATTCTTATATGAAGAGTCAACAGCGACACTTCCGCCTAGTTTTATTGATATAAGTTTTACTAATGTAAGTCCTAAGCCAAGACCTTGTCCAAAAACATCTAATTTCTGAAATGACTCAAAAATAATCTTCTGCATCTCTTCTGGTATACCCTTTCCTGTATCTTCTACAGAGAATATGACCTGATTACACACATAATCAATCTTGTAACGTAGATAGATATCTCCTTTCTCAGTAAACTTAACTGAGTTCAATAATAAGTTACTTAAAAGCTGAGACAATCTGATGGCATCGGTTCTAAGATAAAATTCACCTTCAACATCTGGAATAAAATGTAATATTACCCCATCTTTCAAATTGTGTTTCATCTCTTCAATTAGCGAAGAACACGTTGAATTAATATCAACTTGTTCATAATCGAAAGATAGTAAACCTGTTTGAAGTGAAGATGCATCTAAAGTATCATTTATAAGTTTAAGTAGTAAATCAGTATTATATTTAATAATATTGACATACTCTTGAGATGACCCATCCTTATACAAATCTGTTAATAGAGAAGAGAACCCTACAATTGCATTTAAAGGCGTCCTAACTTCATGGTTCATATTTGCCAAGAATATATCTTTATACTTTAATGATTTCTCTACTTTATCTTTCTCAGCAATAAGTTCTTTTTCAGAATCCAATAATCTCCTCTTATCCTCTTTCAACATTTTGTCGGATATTCGAAGTTTATTCCTTATTTTCCTAATTCTGATAATATAGACAAAGCTTACTACTGAAACTGCTAAAAGAATAACTGCCAGCGAAACAACAATCTTTAATTTCAAAGTCCTTGATTCAATCTCTAACTCCTTATTTTTTATCTCTAGCTTATCAACTTCATGAATTGTCCTTAACTGATTAATCTGTTTAGAGAAACTCTCACAGTACATTGAGTCCAGTTCATTAAGTGCAAAATCATAAGCAAATGCAGCTTCTTTGTACTTTCCAGATTCTAATAATATTTTCCCTTTAAGTTGTAATGCTGGTTGATAAATAAAGATAGATGAAGCTTTATCAATATTATTAATCGCTTCAGTATAATTCTTTATTAACTGATAGTATGATGCACAAGTGTAATAAAAGTAATAATAAACATAAGAATCATTTACTTTATCTACATACTTTTTAGCTGATTCAATATATTTTTCTGCATTTTTCGGCTGATTTAAACCCACGTACATTGCTATATAGTAGCAATCAATTAACCAAGCACATCTATCATAAGGAAGACTTTTTTTCTTGCTTTTCCATTCATGCAAAATTTTCTTTGCATCTTCCACGCTCTCTTTAGCCCCATTATAATCTCTTAATTTAAGATCGCTTTCAATTATATACGTAGTAAGTTGAAATTCATAACCATATCTTCTATTATTACTTTTTTTCAACAAAGCAAGTCCTTCATTAAAGGCTTTTATTGCTTCAACATATCTGAAAGTCTCCATATAAATGATTCCGGAATTCTCATAAGATGCTATAAGGCCATCTGTATTGTTTAGCTCTTTAGCATGAAGATAAAGTTTATTGGCATTTTCTATAGCTTCATCATATTTTTGCTCATATACATCAACTGTACACAACAGGTTATAAGAATCAAAATACACTTGATATAGTTTATTTTCAAGCGCTATCTTCTCCAAGATATTAAACCAATATCTAACACTATCGCATTCTGTTCTATTATAGTAATTCTTAATCATATTAGAAAGGATAAAGCCTTGCATGGCTACACTATCTTTCTTCAATGCATAAGAATACATTTTCTTGAGATATACAATTTCATTGGGAGTATTAAACAACTGATTACATCTGTTGGAAATTGAATCTCTATTCAACTCTTTCTGACAATTAAAGACAATAGTCTTTGTACGATTATTTGCATATGATGTCATATGTGCTGACAACACAAATATGATACCTAATATAAAAATATATTTTTATTATACATAGAGTGAATAAGCTAGCTCTATTAACTAAACTATTTTTCCAATAAGTTCTTTAAGAAATCATCTAATTCTTCATCTAAGCCTTTCAAAAGTTCTTCATTTAACAATAACGTATCGTCGTCAACAAGAAATACCTCACATATGGTCTCCTTATCATCATCTACCATTACAAAAGAGAATGGCTTAATTATACACAACTTATCAATACACCCTGTTGATTCAAGGTTTTCTAATTCATTATGTAATATAACTTCAACTTTACTATAAAAATCATCAGCACTATAATCAACCCACTCCTCAATCACAGTTCGCGATAATTCATCATCATCATCATTATATATTATAAGTTCTCCACTCTCTTGCTTTGGCTGAATATGAATATCAGTTATAGCAAAATTGTCAAGATTTATATAATTATTAAGAGCTTCTTGAAAAGAATTCTTTATGTTTTGATAAGATTGAGAGGTAAGTTTCATACTTAATTAATATTTTTTAATGATGGATACATCAAAATTACAAAAAAAATCAAATAAACAATTTTTATTAATTAATTATTTGAATCAAACCTGTTCATTTGAAGCTTTAACTTAGACAATTGATTATCTCTTTCTGACAAAATATTTCTATATGTTTTGATTAGTACACCCAAATCAGAATCTTGTTTTATATTTTCATCTGCTAAATCAAGCCATTTTAAGGCTTCAGGTACATTGTCCTTGATCTCATTGTATAGAGCTATATTGAATGCAGAATAGCTACGCAATTTTCCTTTTTTACTATCATATACAACCTTCCATAGATGAAATGCATTATCCCAATCATTTTCCTTTACAGAAACATCTGCATCTCTCATTTCATATGAACCTCCTACGTAATAATACCTAACAATACTCTTCCAGTGAGGCAATATCATTTCTACCGTCTTTTTTATAGCACTATCGTAAGCATATGAAAAAGCGGCTTGATGATCAATTAAATCAATTACGCTAAAGAACAATGTATCATTCTTTGCTATAGTATATATAGGACCATTCTTCTTAGGTATGTAAAATTTTATTTCCGGCTTTGTTATGAACCTCAATATATCCATAGGATATTCTGAAGACGTTTTTAACTTTTCTATCGTTAAATTCATTTTATCCAGAGATATGATCATCTCCGAATTAAAATCATTAAGCATTTCATTGACAGCTTCTGTAGATAGAGTATTGACATTCTGCTCATCAAACCTATTTGATACAACAGTATCGTATACTATGACATGTTCAAAATAGTTTGCATCTGCAATTCTTTTAGCAATAATCTCTTTTGAAATACTCTGATCACCTACAAGCGAAGAGTTTTTGTCTAATTTGATGGTATCCAAATTATTTTGTGGAATCGTTGAGATAACAGCAACACTCTTTATCTGTTCAGGAAAGCATATTTCCGCAGGTTGCAATTGGTCTAGTGATATTTCTCTTATAGAAATACAACTAGATAATAAAACAATTAATAATAATATTACAATTGTATTTTTATACATAGTCTTTAGCTTTAGTATATACAAATATATATTAATTGTATAAATAACTATACCACGACTTTATAATATTAAAACAAAAATAGCATCATTTAATAAATGATGCTATTTTAAAGTTATAAGATTAGAGATTATAAGTTACTGCCGTGACAATTCTTATACTTCTTTCCACTTCCACAAGGGCAAGGGTCATTTCTTCCTACTGTCTTTTCTGAACGGATTGGTTCACGTCTTACCTCACGTGTATCATGAGAAGCTGCCTCACTTTGATCAAGATCATTCAGATCCTCCTTTTCTTCTCTATATTGATTTCTAGCTGGACGTTGTTCAGGAGCTGCTTCACGCACTTGTTCAGGTTCTTGAACCGGTATCTGTCCTCTCATAAGAACAGCAACAGTATTGTTATTAATTTTGCTTACCATTGAGTCGAATAAGCCAACAGATTCAAGTTTGAAAATCAACAATGGATCTTTCTGTTCGTAGCTAGCATTCTGTACTGAATGTTTCAACTCATCAAGTTCACGCAAGTTTTCTTTCCATGCGTCATCAATTGTATGAAGTAATATTGCTTTCTCGAATGATTTAACAATCTCCTTACCTCCTGATTCATAAGCAGCCTTAAGGTTTACAGAGATATTATACATATGTTTACCATCAGTGATAGGTATCATTATATTTTCATACATATGACCCTGATTTTCATACACTTGCTTAATAACCGGTGTAGCGATCTGTGCCATTCTCTCTGTCTTTCTCTTGAAGTTTGCCATAGCATCCTGAAATGCCAATTCAGATAGTTCTTCCTGATTCTTTGCATGGAACTCGTCTTCTGTAAATGGAGGTTCTATAGCAAGAGTCTGAAGCATTTCCATCTTCACATTTTCGTAATCGCCTAGTTCAACAGAGTAAGCACTGCGGTCCCATATCATGTTGACGATATCCATACCTATACGTTCACCCATAAGAGCATGACGGCGTTTAGTGTAAACCACAACACGTTGTTTATTCATTACATCATCATATTCCAGCAAGCGTTTACGAATACCGAAGTTATTCTCCTCAACTTTCTTCTGAGCACGTTCAATAGAGTTAGAAATCATTTTATGTTCAATCATCTCTCCCTCTTGGAATCCTAATCTATCCATTACTGAAGCAATTCTTTCAGAAGAGAACAGACGCATCAAATCATCTTCAAGAGATACAAAGAATACAGATGAACCCGGGTCACCCTGACGTCCTGCACGACCACGTAACTGACGGTCTACACGGCGGCTTTCATGTCTCTCTGTACCAATAATTGCAAGACCACCTGCAGCCTTAACCTCAGGGCTAAGTTTAATATCGGTACCACGACCAGCCATATTTGTTGCGATAGTAACAATACTCTTTTGACCAGCCTGAGCAACGATGTCGGCCTCTTTTTGGTGCAACTTAGCATTCAAGACATTATGTTCAATCTTACGCATAGCAAGCATCTTGCTAAGCATTTCTGATATTTCAACAGATGTGGTACCAACCAATACTGGTCTTCCCTCATTTACCATCTTCTCTATCTCTTCTATTACTGCTTTGTACTTCTCCCTCTTTGTCTTGTAAACCCTGTCGTTCATATCATTACGTGAGATAGGACGGTTTGTTGGTATTACAACAACATCAAGTTTGTAGATATCCCAGAATTCTCCAGCTTCTGTCTCTGCTGTACCAGTCATACCTGATAACTTATGGTACATACGGAAATAGTTCTGAAGAGTGATTGTAGCGAAAGTCTGAGTAGCAGCTTCAACTTTTACTCTCTCCTTTGCCTCAATAGCTTGGTGCAATCCATCAGAATAACGACGACCTTCCATAATACGTCCGGTCTGCTCATCAACGATTTTAACCTGCCCGTTTATAACTACATACTCATCATCCTTCTCGAACATTGCGTAAGCCTTAAGAAGCTGATTGATTGTATGAACACGTTCAGATTTAATAGCATAATTTGTAAGAAGTTCATCTTTCTTCTCAATCTTCTGTTCTTCAGAAAGAGAATTCTCATTTTCAAGAGCTGAGAGCTGAGAAGTGATATCAGGCAAAACAAATAGAGTTGGATCTTCAGAATTACCGGTAATCAAGTCAATACCTTTATCGGTAAGGTCAACACTATTCAATTTTTCATCTATTACGAAATATAGAGGATCAGTAGCCTCAGGCATACGCTTGTTGTTCTGTTCCATATAAATCTCCTCTGTCTTGAGCATACCGGCCTTAATGCCCTGCTCACTCAAGTATTTAATAAGAGGTTTATTTTTAGGAAGTGCCTTGTGGCTACGGAAAAGAGCTAAGAATCCTTCTTCCTGTTCTTTCTTATCTTCTGAAGCTATAAGACGTTTTGCATCTGCAAGATACTGAGTAGCTAACTTCTTCTGAGCCTCAAACAAACGTTCAACCAATGGGCGGAACTCTTCGAAGAGTTGGTCATCACCCTTTGGCACCGGTCCTGAGATAATCAAAGGAGTACGAGCATCATCAATCAATACAGAGTCTACCTCATCGACAATAGCATAGTTGTGAGGACGCTGAACAAGATCTTTTGGACTTACCGCCATGTTATCACGCAGGTAGTCGAAACCAAATTCATTATTTGTACCGAAAGTGATATCAGCATTGTATGCTTCTCTTCTTGCATCAGAGTTTGGCTGATATTTATCTATACAGTCTACACTTAATCCATGGAACTGATAGAGAGGGCCCATCCATTCAGAGTCACGTTTTGAAAGGTAATCATTTACTGTTACCACGTGTACACCATTTCCTGTAAGGGCATTAAGGAATACCGGCAAAGTAGCAACGAGAGTCTTACCCTCACCTGTTGCCATCTCAGCAATTTTTCCTTTATGTAGAACGACACCACCAAAGAGCTGAACATCATAATGAACCATGTTCCATGTAATTTCATTACCTCCTGCTAGCCAGTGGTTTCTCCAAATTGCTTTATCACCATCGATGGTAAGGAAATCCTTACCTTGACTTGCTAACTTGCGGTCGAAATCAGATGCTGTTACTATAATTTCTTCATTTTCATTAAAACGACGAGCTGTATCTTTTACTATAGCAAATGCCTCTGGAAGTACATCGTCAAGAGCCTTTTCGTACTTATCAAGAACCTCTTTATCTAGTTTATCAATCTGAACAAAAACAGTCTCTCTCTCTTCTAATTCTATAGTCTCAATAGTAGCTTTTAGCTCTTCAATCTTATTGCGTTCTTCTGCAGCCGAGTCAAAGATATATTTTCTCAACTCCTGAGTCTTTGTACGCAATTCATCATTACTTAGCTTACTTATTTCAGGATATACTGCCTTGACTTTATCAACCCATGGCTTTATTTCCTTCATGTCGCGGGTGGCCTTGTTTCCAAACAACATGCCAATTACTTCATTAAATCCCATTGTATATTATTTAATTATTTTCAAAAAGTATTATAAAGCGCAAAAATACAATAAATTAATGATTTATTGCAAATAGAGAAATTTATTCTTTGCGCAAGTCAATTAGCGGAGATGAATTAGAGGCATTGGGGGCTCTTATCCTCATTGAATGAGAAATAGTGGAGGAAATTTTCTCAACTTTTACTGGAGTATTTATTATAGAGGGGTTAACATTCCATCCAAAGAAGAACAATGGAGAGGATGTGTATATATCACGGACTACTTTATAGTCCAAGGAATGTTCTCTTGCAATAGACCATCCTGGCAAAATTTCCAACCAGAAATCAGCCGATGTACCTATATAGAAACTATTTCTTATAATATTCAGTTCAGGATTCCATGCACCCAGATAGATATCTTTTGATGAGTATACATTTTTCACACCACTGAATTCAACAAGGAATTCCGACGCTTTTCTCATCAAATCATCTTTATCGAGTTTTTTCTGTTCGATGAGTTTGTTATTTAGATATATCTCCTGATCGTGATCGGCCTCTACATATTTGCCCTGGCCATAAATTGCACCAAGATAAATGTTCAACAGTGCCGAGCATCTCTTTATATTGAACTCCCCTGTAGGTATTCTGAACTTTATATTATCTGCTGGTTCTGAATCTGAATACCCTGTTGACGTAATGAAAATAAGCGTATTATTGAGACCTACCTTGCTATCTATCATATCAATGAGCTCACCGATACTTTTATCAAGCCTTACATAAGTATCCTGTATCTCCATAGAAGCTTCAGCTACAGATTTGTGATCATAATTACCTGCATAGTATCCCAAAGAGAGGAAATCAGGTATATTATCGCTACCAATCATAGTAGAGTTTAAGCATCTGTTTACAAGCTTATTTACCTCTTCATTAGCAAAAGGACTAGTCTTCAGCCTCCTATATTTATTCTTCTTCTCATCATCAAAATCATATTTGAATGTTATCTGATTATTACCTGATGTTATATTATCATACATAGTAACGGGTAGAGAAGGAGCCCATTCAATATTGCCAATTCTTAAATCAAGTCCCTGATTATCATTATAGTCGGAAACCCATTTGGGAAAATCTGTATAATATGTAGAACCGCTCCATTTTCCTGTCTCGTCATTTATCCAGAAAGCGCCATTAGAAGCATGGCCTCCCATCATTACAGACATTTCTCGGAACGGAGATATTGAATATGTTAAAGACTTTCCATTTGTTGCAGCCATCAGTTCATCGGTGATATTTGAAACCTTAAGTTTCTCAGCCGATGTTGCCTCAGAGGTATAAATACCCATATAGTTCTTATCATCTACACTGCTTGTCAAAGTAAGTGTCTTTCTGTCGAACCATGAATCACCTAAGATTCCGTTGAGTGATGGAGTGGTACCTGTAAATATTGCAGCTGTTGCAGAAGATTTATCAACATTTTTAAAATCAAACTCCACATTAGAGTATAGACGTCCCTCCTTTAGCAATCTCTTAAAGCCCTTCTCTCCATACAAAGAAGAAAAAGCCTGAATATAGTCTGTTCGAAGCTGGTCTACCGTAATACCAACAACTAGTTTGGGTGCTCCTTTTGAGTTGTTTTGAGCACTAAGACTAGTTAGTGATATGACTATTAAAAGTGATGATAAAAAACGTTCTTTCATTTAAATCTTTTTCTATAACATAATATATGTCTCAAGGAACATACAAGTAAAGAGGCCGTCAAAGGTAATATAGTTAAATCAAATTTTTGACTGATAAACGGCATTATCAAAATAAAAAGTGTTAAATAAGCAATATTTATATAGTGAAATAGATCTTTTTTCTTCTTTACAACATTACGTATCATAAATGGAAGATATAAAAGTGGTATAGGATTAAACAGTATCAATATCCAATTTGAATCAACCGTAGGGTGTACTGAAAAGAAGAAAAGAAAAGCCACTATACAACCTGCAACACCTTGCGCAGAAAACATAAAAATATCCCATCCCCAATAGATTTTATTATGTCGCACCTCAAAATATGCAACGCTTATACATAAAATAAGCAGTAAACATGCTGTTGCAAATGGAGAAAGGGGAAAACCTTTTTCAGCCACTTCCGGTTCAACCTCTACAATGTATTTCTCACTCTTAACCAACGTACGAATAGAGTCTCCTGTAGATATCTTTGCACTTTTCAGAGCTTCCAGCAGGTAGAATGGTGAGAACATTTTCTCCCTATCACTTATATCTCTGTCAGCTTCAGATCCCAAGCAAAGATCAATACCAAACTGATCCCACTCATTATTCTTTGTGAACTTATGGATTATAGAGCGGAAAGACTCTTTAGTATTACTTTCAGTGTATATTACTTTCCCATTTATACTCTCTTCTATTTTGTCCCTTGCCCTTGTAGTACAATTATCATAGAAATAATTATATCTATATACCCTATTATTAGGTTCATAGTTTTCATCGAGCAACGTTTTCAACCTATCTTTCTCATCGTATGTCAGATTAAGGTTCTGTTGGTATACAGAAGAACCTCTCATGGCATATTCTGATTCAAAATAGTAGAATGGTATAACGCCTAGTTCATAATCCGTCTCCCCTTTAACAAATCTCATTACAAAGTTGGGAGTTTTGAAGCTAAACATTCCATAATTATATACTAGGTCAATATTCTTGTCAAAGTTTTGATATCTAATTGCGGTATGACCAAAAAGCGAGTATATCTCATTACCTGGATTACATGTAAGTAAACTTATCTCTATACTATCCCTTTTCTCTGATTGTGCAAACAGATTAACACTTAATAAAGCGAATAGAAATATTAGAAAGCATTTTTTCATTTTGTCATTATTAAAGCTCTATATGAAATTGCAACAAAAATAGTTCTATTTTGGAACACGAGCCATACAAAATAGAGCTTTTTTATCCAACTTGTTATTTTTTTATTTTACTTTGTCACTCAAATTGAATCGAGTGGAACTAGTTATTGACATTGGAAATAGTAGTGCAAAACTTGCCGTTTTCGACAAAAATGAAATTGTAGATATATTTTACGATTCAAACAGAGATATTTCACAGCTTGATAATCTATGCAAAAAATATAAAATCACAAAAGGGATAGTATCTTCAGTGGTAAAAATAAGCGACACAATAAATAGACAAATAAACAGTCTTCCTTTTAAAGCCCTTATTTTATCACACTCCACATCAATACCAATTATAAACGACTATAAGTCACCTCAGACTTTAGGGATGGATAGAATAGCTGCCGTTATAGGTGCAGAGGAGATCAAGCCCGAAAGAGATTTGTTGATTATTGATGCTGGAACTTGCATAACTTATGATTTCATAGATTCAAATGGACATTACAAAGGTGGTAATATATCACCAGGAGTTGAGATGAGGTTTAAAGCTCTGAAACACTATACAGATAAATTACCATACATCGACAAAGATGGGAAAACATTGTTAATAGGAGAAGATACTGAAACGGCGATACGCTCTGGCGTTACTTTAGGGGTAGAGCATGAAATCGTTGGGTATATTTCATTGATGCGGAATAAATATCCACAACTTTTGGTTTTTTTAACGGGAGGCAATGATTTTTCTTTTGATACAAAATTAAAAAGTATCATCTTTGTGGACAAATTCTTAGTATTAAAAGGATTAAACAGAATAATACATTATAATGAAGAATTGTAAAAAACTGATTGGCATATTAACAGTATTATCAATCACTCTAACAGCAGTAGGACAAACAAGCACAAATTCTCCATACACCAGATATGGATTCGGTCAATTGGAAAATCAAGGCTTTGGTTTTAGCAAAGGTATGGGTGGCATTGGATACGGTATGCGTAACGGTTCACAAATAAACATATTAAACCCTGCATCATATAGTGCAGTTGACTCATTGACAATGCTATTTGATCTTGGTATTTCATTACAGAACACCAATTTTAAAGAAGGAAGCACTCAAACTAATGCCAAAAATTCTAGTCTTGACTATATAGCTATGCAGTTTAGATTAAGAAAAGATTTAGGCTTTACTATTGGTTTCGTGCCTTTCTCTACTGTAGGATATAACCTTTCAAGTACAAAAGAGATTGATAAAGATGTTGATGGAAACTCTATAAATGCTATCAGTACATACAATGGAACAGGAGGATTGCATCAGGTCTTTGTCGGAGTTGGTTACAAGTTTATGAAGAACTTGTCTGTTGGAGCAAATCTGTCATACCTTTATGGAGATATTGACCACACTATTTCAACAACATTCAATAGTACTTCAGCTTATACAAGTGCTATATTGAATAACATATCTGTAAACGATTATAAGCTTGATTTGGGTCTTCAGTATAGCTATAACTTGAGTAAAGAAGAGAGAGTAAACTTAGGTCTTACCTACTCTTATGGACATAATCTTAACAGTACATTGGATGTGCACAAGCAGGTATATGCCTCTTCATCATCTGCAATTTCAGATAGTTTAGTAACAACAAAAAATGCATTCAGCCTTCCTAGCACATTTGGAGCTGGTTTCACATATGTGAAAGATAATAAGTTAACTATTGGTGCAGACTATACTTTCCAGAAATGGAGTAGTGCAAAATATAATGGCACCTCTGGTTCATATTACTCTGACCTATCTAGAATTTCATTAGGTGCTGAGTATATTCCAAGTATGTACAGCCGCAACTATTTGAATAGAATAAAATATAGAATTGGTGCTTATATGAGCAATTCATATACTAAAGTAAATGGCAATGATGCAGCTAAAGAATATAGTGTAAGCGCCGGTTTTGGATTACCTATTTTCAGAAGCAAATCAATGCTGAATATCTCTGGACAATACATAAAAGTAAGTCCAAAGGTAAAAGGCATGCTTGAAGAAAATTCGTTAAGAGTGAATGTTGGTATAACATTCAATGAAGACTGGTTTAGAAAGTACAAGGTAGATTAAACACACATAGAGATAATAAATAGAGAACAACTAAATTTACATACAATGAGAACAAAATTGATAGCACCGCTGCTCATGCTTTTTATTGGTGTGACAGCATCTATGGCACAGAAAGGTGTCACAGATGGTTCTAGATTCGGGCATGGTCTAGATAGCATTGAGTGCCTAAAGCACATAAGCATCTACACTGAATATGTTAAGACTAATAATTTCAAAGATGCTTACCCTTCTTGGAAGAGTGTATTTAATGATGCACCGGTAGCTCAGGTAAGTACATATACAAATGGAACAAAAATCCTTCGTTGGTTTATTGCAAATGAGAAGGATGCTGCTAAGAAAAAATCCTACTTTAATGAGTTGATGGGTGTTTACGATCAGAGAATTAAATACCTCGACGTACTTAACACTTACGTCAGAAATCCAAATTCAAAAGGTTCAATAATCGCATTAAAAGCTCATGATTACTATACTATGGGCAACCCTGATAATAATGTTGCATATGCAATGTTTAAGGAGTCTATTGAAGCGGAGAAAGATAAATCAGATTACTTTATCCTTCAGGAATTTATGGAGTCGGCTACAAAGAAATTAAAAGCTGATCCAAATCATAAAGAACAGTTTATACAAGATTATCTTTTTGCTTCCTCTACTGCTGATGCTGCACACAAAGCTGCTACCAAGGAGAAAGAGAAAGCAAATCTTAAGCTTACAAAAGATAATATTGATGCATTATTCATCAATAGTGGAGCTGCAAGTTGTAAGAACTTGCAAGCTATCTATGGTCCAAAGGTTGCTCAAAATAAGACAAACCTTGAATACCTGAAACAGGTTCTATCTGTAATGGAAATGCTGGGATGTACAGAAGAACAGGCATACTTTGACGCTGCAGAAGCCGCTAATGCTATTGAACCAACTGCTGCTACAGCAATCGGATGCGGTTATATGTATTATAAGAAAGGGAACTTGGATAAAGCTCTTGAATACTTTGATCAAGCAATAAGCCTTGAGACTAATGTTGAAAAGAAAGCAGATTACGCATATAAAGCAAGTGCTATGTTATTCAGCAAGAAACAGTTGAGCCGTGCTAAACAGTATGCTAACAGATCTATAGCATTAAATCCAAACAATGGTAACCCATACATCCTTATTGCACAACTTTATGCCTCTAGCCCAAACTGGAGCAATGAACCAGCATTAAACAAATGTACATTCTTCGCTGTACTTGATAAATTGTACAAGGCAAAAAGTGTAGATTCAAGTGTTGCTGCAAAAGCTAACGAATTAATCAACACTTATAGCCGTCATACACCAAAAGATTCTGACCTATTCTTTATTGGCTTAAAGAGAGGTGATAAAGTTACAATTGGTGGATGGATAGGCGAAACTACCACTATCAGATAATCATGTTATCAAAAGAAAGATTAAACATTAAGAAAAACAATATCGGCATAACATTCACTATTTTGGTGAATGTTATGCTTGTTTTATTTTCGTCATGTTCAGACAAAGACAAGAACCTTGCAAAAGCAATCTCTGATCGTGACTCATTACCTACCCTACATACTATTGGAGTAAATACATTAATATCCGATTCAGGAATAACAAAATATAAGATTATCACCGAAGACTGGAAAATTTTCTCCAAGAAGGAGCCACCATACTGGGCTTTTGAGAAGGGAGTCTATTTGGAGAAGTTCGATTCTCTATTGAATATAGATGCCAGTATAAAAGCAGATACTGCTTACTACTATGAGAGGCAAAAATTATGGGAACTGAAAGGTAATGTACATATTCAGAACCTAAGAGGCGATAAATTTGATACATCACAACTCTATTGGAGCGAACAGGAGAGAAAAATATATTCTAAAAGGCCTATACGTATTGAACAGAATGACAAAAGCATCATTAATGGTAAGTTTGGATTCGAATCAAACCAAGAACTTACTCAGTATACAATCTTCAACAGTTCAGGTGTATTCACTGTAAAAGACACACCCCCTGACTCAACAAAGACAGATAGTATTAAGTAACATCTATTTTAATGAATATCTTATTTCAAATTCTTATTTCCATAGGCTTTTCCGCTTTTTTCTCCGGCATGGAAATGGCCTTTGTTTCATCTAATAAACTCAGGTTTGAGATGAAGAAGAATGATAATGACTTTACTTCCAAAATAATCTCACTATTTTATAAGAATTCTAATAATTTTATCTCCACAATGCTCGTGGGCAACAATATATCACTTGTTGTATATGGTATATTGATGGCGAAGTTCATACAAGAGAATATCTTGTCGGATACATTAACCAATGAGCCGATGATGCTCCTTACTCAGACTGTTATAGCAACTCTTATTATACTTGTAACGGGAGAGTTCTTACCGAAAACGATATTCAAGATAAATCCAAACTTTACTTTAAGACTTTTCGCACCAATAACTTATCTATTTTACATCATCCTCTTCCCTATAAGTAAGTTATCATCTTCCATTTCAACTCTTATTCTCCGTCTTTTCGGAACAAAAATAAATAAAGAAAAACAGTGAAAAAGCCTTCTCTAAAGTTGATCTAGATTATTTTATACAGAACAGTATAGCCGAAAACGAGGATAATCAAAAGATAGACTCAGAGATAAAGATCTTCCAGAATGCACTAGATTTCTCTAAGATAAAGATAAGAGACTGCATGATTCCAAGACCTGAAATAATCTCAATGGAGAGGAATTGCACACTCGAAGAGCTGAAAGATAGATTCATTGAAAGTGGAAAGAGCAAGATAATTATATACGATAAGAATATTGACAATATTATTGGCTACATACACTCCTCAGAGCTATTCTACGACATCAATGAGTGGAAGGATAGAATAAGAGAGATACCTATTATCCCGGAAACTATGGCAGCCAACAAACTGATGCAGTTATTCATGCAACAGAAAAAATCAATTGCTATCGTTGTCGACGAATTTGGAGGGACATCGGGAATTGTCACCCTTGAGGACTTAGTAGAGGAGATATTCGGAGAAATAGAAGACGAACATGACAGCAAATCTGATATAGCTAAGAAGATTAGTGAGAACGAATATATATTCTCAGGAAGGAGCGAAATTGAGTATCTCAATGACCTGTTCGACCTTGATCTACCCGAGTGTGAAGAGTACAAGACTATAGGCGGATTAATATTAAACGAGTATCAAAGTTTCCCTAAAGCGCACGATATCATCAGTTTAGGAAAGTATAAATTCAAGATTATAAAGACCAGCAATACCCGCATAGAATTGGTTAAAATGAATGTTTTAGAATAGTATATTTTTTACAAAATAAAATAGTAGATAATATCTTTTTTTGTATCTTCGTGCACTAAATCTACGAACATAGAAAAACAAATAAATAAAATAGAGTAATAATGGCAACATTACAAAAAATCAGAAGCAAAGGTCCTTTATTGGTCATAGTTATTGGCTTAGCCCTCTTTGCCTTTATTGCCGGAGATGCATGGAAAGTATTGCAACCACATCAAGGCAAACAAGAAGTTGGAGAAATCAATGGAAAATCAATTTCAGCACAAGATTTTCAGAAGATGGTGGATGAATACTCCGAAGTTATTAAGATGACTCAGGGTGTAAACTCACTTAATGATGATCAACTTTCACAAATTAAAGATCAGGTATGGCAGACTTACGTAAACAACGAGTTGATTTCAAAGGAAGCCGAAAAACTTGGACTTAAAGTTAGCGATGCTGAAATACAGTATATCATCAACCAAGGTACTCACCCATTGTTAATGCAGACTCCTTTCAGAAACCCACAGACTGGTGCTTTTGATAAGGATATGTTGAAGAAGTTCCTCATTGACTATGCAAATCTTGATGCATCAAAAATGCAGCCACAATATGTAGAGTACTATCAGAAACTTGGTGCTTTTTGGAATTTTATTGAAAAGACTCTTAGAGAGTCATTACTTGCTCAGAAATACCAGGGACTTATAAGCAACTCTATCATCTCAAACCCTATTCAGGCTGATGATAACTTTAAGTCTAGAACAGAACAAGCAGATGTTCTCTTAGCTGCTATACCATACTCTTCTATCAGTGATTCTACTATCTCTGTAAGTGATAGTGAAATTAAGGATCGCTACAACGAAAAGAAAGAGATGTTCAAACAGTATACAGAGACACGTAGTATCAAATATGTAGACTTCCAGGTTCTTCCTTCAGATAAAGACCGTAAAGATCTTCTTGATGAGATAACAGAATATGCTACTCAGATAAACACTACAACTGATATGAGCAATTTTGTTCGTTCAACAAACTCTACCGTTCCTTTCTCTGCTGTAGCAGTAAAGAAAGCAACACTTCCTTCTGACATTGCAGCAAGAGTTGATTCTGTAGCATTGAACCAAGTTTACGGTCCATACTTAAATCAGGCAGACAACACATACAACTTATTCAAAGTTATTGCTAAAGAGTCTCTTCCTGATTCAATTCAGATGCGTCAGATTCAGGTAGCTGTTGAAAACGAAGAGAAAACAAAAGTTGTTTCAGACAGTATCATGAATGCATTGAAAGCTAATGGTAACTTTGAAGAGATTGCTAAAAAATATGGTCAGACAGGTGAATCTATCTGGGTATCATCTGATAGTTACGAAGGTGCTAGTCTTGATGCAGAGAATGCAAAATTCTTAAAATCTGTTCTTAATGCTAATGTTAATGAGTACAACAATATAAAAGTTGGTCAGGCTAACATTATAGTTCAGGTTCTGAACAAGAAAGCTTTCCAACCTAAATATCAGGTTGCAGTAGTTAAGCGTCCAATCGAATTCAGCAAAGATACTTACAACAAGGCATACAATAATTTCAGCCACTTCGTTGCACAAAACACAACAGTGGATAAGCTTAGTAAGAATGCTGAAGAGAACGGTTACAAGCTACTTGAACGTAATGATTTAAGCAGCGCTGAACACTATGTTGGTGGTGTAAAGAATACTAAAGAAGCTATGAAATGGATCTTCAGTGCTAAAGAAGGTGAAATTTCTCCACTTTATGAATGTGGTGAAAGCGACCATTTGATGGTTGTAACACTTACAAAGATCAATCCTGAAGGTTACAGAGATTTAGCTCTTGTATCTGATATGCTTAAGTCTGAGATTATCAAAGACAAGAAAGCTGAAAAGATTACTAACGATATCAAGGGTATGGACTTCGATAAAGTTAAGACTCTTCCTAGCGCCGTTAACGACACTGTAAAACATATCACATTCTCTGCTCCTGCATATGTTGCTGTAACAAGAGCTAGTGAACCTGTTTTAGGTGCTTACACAAGCAAGACACAAGTAAACAAGAGCACTGCTCCTATAAAAGGAAATGCAGGTGTATATGTTCTCAAAGTTTACAATAAAGAAAAGAGCGCTGAGAAATTCGATTCTAAGAGCGAGCAAACATCTATAAATGCGATGGCTCAACGTTATGCAAGTAATTTCATTAACGATCTTTACAAGAAAGCTGAAGTAAAAGACAAACGTTATTTGTTCTTCTAAGAGAATAAATATATATTATAAGTAAAGGGGGTATCTAGTATTAGATATCCCCTTTATTAATAATATTTAATTTAAGACTTAACAAGTTATAACGAGCACTTTAATTTGCTTTATTTGAGGAAACAAATTAATACTATGCTTAAACTACTTTTAGCCACTGCCGCAATGATGGGGCTTACCTTTGTTATAGGATTCATTGTGGCTTTTATAATTAAATCAATAGCCTGGTTTGCCGACAATATGGACTACTTTAGCTCTCATAGGGTTGAGCTTGAAAGACTAAAGAAAATGAAACGTATGAGGCTAAAACTCATACAAATTCTTGAAGTTTCAGACAATAAAAAGTTCCACTTAGCCAATGACAAAAGAGATGATTGGAGCAGAGGAATAAATAATGACCACCTTTATGTAAGAGACCCGGGATACTATCATGGCGTCAGCAATGGCGAATCAAAATTTGACTTATTAGACTACTACTATCCCGACACAAAACTGCTTTATCTGAAAAAGCAATCTGAACTTATCGAAAGTCAGAAAAAGAGTATCCGCAAACACAGTTTTAAAAAATAAATCTATCATACTAATGGAAAGCATTGATTTTGGTGTATTGTTCCAAGGCTTTGGAACAATGATGGCTAATGGGTGGCTACTTGCTAGTGCACGTATTTTTCTAGTCCTTTTAGGATTTCTTCTTATTTACTTAGGATGGAAAGGAGTTTTAGAACCTATGGTTATGATACCTATGGGTATGGGTATGATTGCAATCAATTGCGGCACACTCTTTATGCCAGGTGGAGGCCTTGGTAACCTCTTTCTTGACCCTATGCTTACAGACACTGATGAACTTATGAATGTGATGCAGATTGACTTTCTGCAACCGGTGTATACACTCACCTTCAGTAACGGCCTTATAGCCTGCTTGGTATTCATGGGAATCGGAACACTTCTTGATGTTGGTTTCCTGCTTCAGAAACCTTTTGTAAGTATTTTCCTTGCCCTTTGTGCTGAACTTGGAACATTCCTCACTCTACCTATTGCATGTGCTATCGGACTTACCCCACAAGAGGGAGCGTCAATAGCTATGGTTGGTGGAGCAGATGGCCCTATGGTACTGTTCACATCACTTATAATGGCAAAGCATCTCTTTGTACCAATCACTGTAGTGGCATATCTATATTTGGGACTTACTTATGGAGGTTACCCATATTTGGTAAAACTTCTTGTACCTAAAAAATTGAGAGCCATAAAGATGGTAGAGAAGAAAACACCAAAGAATTATAATCCTAAGGTTAAACTTGCTTTTTCTGCAGTTTTATGCGCAGTACTATGCTTCCTCTTCCCAGTTGCTTCTCCCCTATTCTTCTCTCTTTTTGTAGGAGTAGCTGTAAGAGAATCAGGAATGAAACATATTTATGATTTTGTTAGCGGTCCGTTGCTTTACGGATCAACATTCATGTTAGGTCTTCTACTTGGAGTTCTTTGCGATGCAAAGTTACTTCTTGACCCCAAAATATTGAAACTCCTTGTTCTTGGAATAACAGCACTACTCTTATCCGGTATAGGAGGAATAATGGGAGGATATATTATGTACTTTATCAAAAAGAAAAATTTCAATCCTGTTATAGGTATTGCAGCCGTAAGTTGCGTCCCTACTACCGCAAAGGTTGCACAGAAAATTGTCAGCAAAGATAATCCAGATTCATTTATTCTAGGTGATGCACTTGGAGCAAATATATCGGGAGTAATCACCTCGGCAATTATTACCGGTATATATGTCACAATAATACCGCTTCTATAACTCTTAAGATATAAACCAAAAAAGGATGTGCATATGCACATCCTTTTTTATTTATAGTACCATAATAGTTCTGAACTACTTAGATATTAATCTTCATAATTAGTTGTTTTCAGGACGAAGTTGCCTTACTGTCTCAGCAGTTCTCCACATTTCACTATCATGCAAAGCTTTAAGTTCTGCATTAAGTTTAACACGGTAATCAGGTTTAGAGTTACTGTCGATTGAGATCTGTGCTTCGTTACCACATTTTACGCTTGCATATAGTTTCTGCATCACAGGTTTGATAGCATCGTGGAATGGGCCCATCCAGTCTAGTGCACCTCTCTGAGCAGTAGTAGAACAGTTTGCATACATCCAGTCCATACCATTCTTAGCAAATAGAGGCATAAGTGACTGTGTAAGTTCTTCTACAGTCTCGTTGAATGCTTCAGAAGGAGTATGTCCGTTTTCACGCAAAGTCTCGTATTGAGCAAGAAGAAGACCCTGAATAGCTCCCATCAAAGAACCACGTTCACCTGTTAGGTCAGAAGTTGCTTCACGAATAAATGTTGTCTCGAACATATATCCAGAACCAATACCGATTCCTAATGCAAGAGTTTTATCAAGAGCGTGTCCTGTAGCATCCTGATAAACTGCATATGATGAATTCAAACCGCGTCCTTCAAGGAACATTGTACGTAGAGATGTTCCTGAACCCTTTGGTGCAACCATAATAACATCAATATCTGCTGGAGGAACAACGCCTGTGCGATCATTCCAAGTAATAGCAAAGCCATGTGAGAAATATAGAGCCTTACCTGCTGTAAGTTCTGGTTTGATAGTTGGCCATACAGACATAACTGCTGCATCTGAAAGAAGGCACATTATAATAGAACCTTTCTTACAAGCCTCCTCTATAGAGAATAGAGTCTCACCTGGAACAAATCCATCAGCTACTGCCTTGTCAAAAGTCTTACCCTGACGCTGTCCAACGATTACATTAAATCCGTTGTCACGGAGGTTCAATGCCTGACCAGGACCCTGTACACCATAACCTATAACTGCAATAGTCTCATCTTTCAATACTTCGCGTGCTTTTTCCAATGGAAACTCTTCACGTGTTACAACGTTTTCTGTAACACCACCAAAATTCATCTTTGCCATTTTCTAATAGATTTTATTGTTTAAATAAATATAATTTTACTTCTTACTACCGTTTCGGTATCATTTTTTATTATCTCTATATCATACTCATTCTCATTTCTCATCTCCCTATTGAAAGAGAGTTTGTCACCGTAGTAACTTCGGCTACATAAGCCATCTCAAATCTCTTTATTCTCTTCTCTTTGAATAGTTCAATAGGGAATAAGTCGAGGATATGTTCTATATATTTTATGGAGTTTACATGTCCATTTATATCAATATCACTGTACTTAGCTACATAATCGGACAACCTCTCCGGATTATCGAGTTTTATACGTCCTGGTTTATCAATAGGACACTCTTTATCGGATACATAATCCACTATCTTTCCACCATGAAGAGATAGTAGGTCAGCAGGTTTACGACTGGATAAGTCTATCATTGCCCATATAGAGCGAGCATATCCTATCGTTTTACCATCCTCATTAATTATCTCAAAGTTACGATCTGTAAATAGTCTGTATACATTCTCGACCCATGTACTGATAGTAAACTTCTTATACTGATGTGGCATCTCATCCATCTCTATAGCAAGACGTGACAGAACCCATGTATACGAATTCTCATTAAGTTCTGCTATTCCAAATCCTCTGTCGGTAGAATGAAATCCGGCACAATTCAGCAGATGATTACCTAACACTCCCATTGTCAGCGAACCTGTAAAGTCAACATGAAAAGGTTCCGCTACAAATTGGTATGTTCCAACTTTATCACTGTTCATTTTTTTCATTTCTTGTTCGGGCATATTTTTCTTCGCGCATGCTAAGATACTCATTTACCCTTTCAAAACAGCTTGTTGTTATAGCAACTCTTCCTGAACGTACAAACTGAAGTATGCATCCCAGTCCTTTCAGTTCGTCATAGAGTGCTGTAATATCCTCACTCATACCATTTTTCTCGACAATACAGAATACCTCGTTCACCTCAACTATTCTTGCTGAATATTTTCTGATAACCTTTGAAGCCTTTGGATTACTCTGAAAATCAGGTGTAGATACTTTATAAAGAGCAATCTCGTGAAAGTATATCTCATCATCTGTAAAGTAATGTGCCTGAAGAACATCAATTTTCTTATCTATCTGCTTTACAACCTTCTCAATTATATCTTGAGTTGCCAAAGTGGTGATAGTATACTTATGCACACCTTTTATAGAGGAGGCTGAAACATTTAGCGACTCAATATTTATCTGTCTTCTTGTAAATACGGCAGTTATCTGATTAAGAAGACCTGCTATATTCTCTGAGTGGACTATTAATGTATATAGTTTCTTATCCATATTATCTTTGATTAGCATTCCAATAACATCTCGTTTACTGAACCTCCAGGAGGAGTCATAGGCAATACATTTCCCTCTTCTGCCACACAAACCTCCAATATGAATGGGCCATCACTGTTTACCATCTCATCTATAGCACTTAAAAGTTCATCTCTCTCAGCAACTCTTCTTGATGGTATGCCATAAGCCTCACCAATCTTCATATAGTCAGGGTTCATCATAGGTGTAAATGAGTAGCGCCTGTTGAAGAACATAGCCTGCCACTGACGCACATTGCCCAAGTAGTTATTATTCAGAACTATTATTTTTACAGGAGCATTCTGTTCCATAACTGTTCCCAGTTCCTGGATGTTCATCTGTATTCCTCCGTCACCCATAAAAACACACACTTTTCTGTGTGGTGCTCCAAAAGTTGCACCTATAGCTGCAGGAAGTCCGAAACCCATTGTTCCAAGTCCACCCGAAGTTACCATACTTCTGTTTTTTGTAAACTTGAAATATCTGGCAGCCATCATCTGATTCTGCCCTACATCTGTTACAAGAACAGCACTGTTGCCTGTTGCCTGGCTTACTGCCCTAACCACTTCTCCCATATTAAGTGGTCCCGATTCGGGGTTTATCTCTTTCGATACTACCTTTTCGAACTCCTCTTCTCTATATTTATTGAAGCTATTTATCCATTCTGAATGATCACCCTTATTCATCTTATCGATGATTAGAGATAGAGTACGTTTACAGTTTCCTAAAACAGGAACATCAGCCTTTATATTCTTATCAATCTCCGAAGAGTCTATATCAAGATGTATAATCTTTGCCTGTTTTGCATAAGTAGCAAGCTTTCCAGTAACTCTGTCATCAAAACGCATTCCTATGGCAATGATAACATCGCATTCATTTGTTTTTACGTTTGGAGCAAGATTACCATGCATACCCAGCATTCCTTTATTAAGACGATGATCTGATGGAATTACCGACAAACCAAGCAGAGTACAGCCGCAAGGGATATCACCTTTTTCAAGAAAAGTGAGCAGCTCATTCTGAGCATTTCCAAGTTCAATTCCCTGACCAACTAGAGCAAATGGTCTCTTTGCACTGTTTATCAAAGCTACAGCTTCATCAACAGACTCATCCTCGGATCCGGATCCGGATCATAACTTCTTATGAAATCAAATACTTTAGGAATAAATTCACACTTTTCAACCTGAGCATCTTTGGCAAAGTCAAGTACAACCGGTCCCGGTCTTCCACTATTTGCTATATAGAATGCTCTTGACACTGCCCAAGAGACATCCTCAGCTCTACGGATCTGATAGCTCCATTTTGTGATAGGCTGTGTTATGCCAACGAGGTCAACCTCCTGAAAAGCATCAGTTCCAAGGAATGGTGTTCCAACCTGTCCTGCTATAACTATTATAGGAGTACTGTCTATCATTGCATCAGCAATACCTGTTATAGTATTAGTGGCACCCGGTCCACTAGTTACAAGACACACACCAACCTCACCCGACACGCGGGCAAAACCTTGCGCAGCATGTGCAGCTCCCTGTTCATGACGTACAAGTATATGGTTTAAAGTCTCGCGATGATCGTATAGAGCATCGAATACAGGCATGATAGAACCACCGGGATATCCGAAAATAGTCTTTACACCATTGTATTCCAACGAGCGCATGAGCGCCTCTGCTCCTGATATAGTCTCTTTACTCATACTTATATTTAATATTGCTTGTATTACTTAACTATCCTAACTCCACCTTTATCAGCCGAGCTTACCATACTTGCATATGCTTTTAAGCTCTTTGGGATAACTCTGTCACGTGTAATAGGTGACATCTCCCTCTCTGATAGCTCTTTATCTGTAAGTCGTACATTTATCGTACGTGATGGAATATCAATATCTATTATATCACCATCAATAAGTTTTCCTATATTACCACCTGCTGCAGCTTCTGGAGAGACATGACCTATACTTAGTCCTGATGTACCTCCACTGAAACGTCCGTCGGTTATCAATGCGCACTCTTTACCTAGATGTTTGGATTTTATATATGATGTAGGATAAAGCATCTCCTGCATACCAGGTCCACCTTTAGGTCCTTCATATATTATAACCACTACATCACCACTTACAACTTTTCCTGCAAGTATGCCATCGCATGCAGTCTCCTGTGAGTCAAAGACCTTTGCAGGTCCTGAGAATTTCCATATACTTTCGTCCACTCCTGCAGTCTTGACAACACATCCGTCCAGTGCAATGTTTCCTTTCAGTACAGCCAGACCACCATCCTTGCTGTAAGCATGTTGCAAGTCTCTTATACAACCTTCAGCTCTGTCGGTATCCAACTCTTTATATCTGTTATCTTGTGATCCAAGAGTGATATTGAATTTCCCTCCTGGTGCACTTGAATATATTCTCATAGCTTCACTATCAATGCTGTCTGTGATATCATATTTCTCTATGGCATCTTTCAGACTCAGTCCATCTACTCTTACTGTCTTAGTATCAAGTAATCCTCCTTTATCCAGTTGAGAAAGTATATTAAGTATACCACCAGCTCTGTTTACATCCTGTATATGGTATTTCTGAGTATTTGGAGCAACTTTGCAAAGGCAAGGCACACGTCTTGACAACATATCTATATCGTCCATTGTAAAGTCAACCTCAGCCTCATGAGCTATTGCCAGAAGATGAAGTACTGTATTTGTAGATCCACCCATTGCAATGTCAAGAGTCATTGCATTCAGAAAGGCACTGCGGGTTGCAATAGATCTTGGTAGAACGCTATCATCACCATCTTGATAATATCTATATGCATTATCTACAATCAGCTTTGCAGCATCCTTGAATAGTTGTTTTCTGTTTGCATGGGTAGCCAATATTGTTCCATTTCCGGCTAAAGCTAATCCCAAAGCTTCATTCAGACAGTTCATTGAGTTTGCAGTAAACATACCCGAGCAACATCCACATCCTGGACAAGCTCTCTCCTCTATCTGTAATACTTCGCTGTCGGAGACTGTAGAGTCGGCCGATTTTATCATTGCATCAATAAGATCCAGATGTTGATTGTTAAGTTCACCAGCCTCCATAGGTCCACCGGATACAAAAACTGTAGGAATATTAAGCCTCATAGATGCCATAAGCATACCAGGAGTAATCTTATCACAGTTACTGATACATATCATAGCATCAGCCTTATGTGCATTCACCATATATTCAACACTGTCGGCAATAATATCTCTACTTGGTAAAGAGTATAGCATGCCATCGTGTCCCATTGCAATACCATCGTCAATTGCAATAGTATTGAATTCGGCAGCAAAACAGCCTAACTTTTCTATCTCTTTCTTAACTTCCTGGCCTATTTCATGAAGATGAGTATGCCCAGGGACAAATTGAGTGAACGAATTAACTATAGCTATAATAGGTTTGCCTATCATCTCTTTTTTCATTCCATTAGCCATCCATAGAGCTCTTGCTCCTGCCATTCTTCTGCCTAATGTACTTGCTGAACTGCGTAATTGGTTTTTCATGTCAACCTACTGTTTAAATTAAAAAAAGCCTTACTCATAGCTGAGAAAGGCCTTTACTTATATTCTTAATTATATGTTACTATAATCACAAACCTTTCTCATTCCCACGGCAGACCACCACGAGGTTAATAATGTTAATAATAGATAGGTTTGAATAAATAGAAACAATCATAATATACTTCTTTTGTTGTTTACGATTGCAAAGTTACAGCGTTTTTTAAATATAGCAAACAAATCATCATCTTTTTTTGAAATAAATTATCAATCGTAACAAAACAAGGTCGAATATTATCATTTTATTACTTAATATATAAGTTAAATCACTTCAGACATTTAATTTATAAACAAAAAATCCCTAATATCATCATGATATAGGGAAGTCAAACAAATAATGACTGAGCCGCCATTACTAATATAGAATCTGTACTTTATAGACAAAAAAAATCCCTAATATCATCTGCGATATAGGGAAGTCAATTAATTAGTCAGGATTAATCCTGTGGCAGGCTTTCAACGTATGAATCAAGACCTTTATTTCTCAAAGTCACATTCATAAGATATAAATATTTCTTATACTGTGCATCTGATAAAGCCTCTTTCATAAGCTTAAAGTTTCCATAAACAGCTTCACGTAATTTCTTGGTCTGCTTTGCATCTTTTGATAAATATGCACTGTACATCTTGTCTGAGAAGTAAGTGGTGATATTTTCTACATCATTGTATTGATTTGATGTAAGATCCAAATACTTACCAAGTTTAGCTACGTTTAAGCTAATTGTCCAATCTTTTGCATTAACATTGTTGTCTGCAACTGCTGTAGCTGACACACCTAGTGCCACTGCAGCCATAATAATAAAACGTTTCATAATACCTAAATTAAAATTGTTATACCTAAAAACTAAAAAAACTTCTAAAAAAACTTCTAAAAAAACTACTTAAAAAACTACTTAAAAATTCCTTCTGAAACAATCTTTTTCTTTTTACCTTTTTGATGATGCAAATATAAACATGTTTTACAACATATTATCATATTCACATAAATATTTTTATTATTTCTATCATTTTTCTCAATTTATTGACCTACATCAACGAAACACACATAAAATGATGTAACAGAAACGACATATTGTCATAATTTCTAAATATCAGTTTATATATAAATGGAATAAGCACATTATTTTGTATCTTTGTCACCTTATTAATATAAGGAAGTATAAACAATAACTATAATAATTCTATTTATGGATAATAAGTACATTACAGTAGCATATAAATTGTATGTTGACAATCAAGGAAAAGAAGAACTAGTGGAAGAGGCAACAGCAGAACACCCATTCCAATTCATCTCAGGAGTAGGATCAACATTAGATCGTTTTGAGAATGAGGTTGCTTCACTAAACCAAGGTGATACATTCGAATTCATCATCCCATCTGAAGAGGCTTATGGCGAATATATGCCTGAAGGTGTTAAATCAGTATCTAAGGATATGTTCAATATCGATGGTAAATTTGATTCTGAAAGAATATTCCCTGGAGCAATAGTTCCTCTTCAGGACAGCGAAGGACATCAGTTCTATGCAACAGTTGGAGAGGTTACTGACACTACAGTTACAGTAGACTTGAATCACCCACATGCTGGCAAGAACCTTAAGTTCGTTGGTAGCGTAATCATTTCACGTGAGGCTACAAATGAAGAGATTCAAGAGATTGTAAGCTCAATGAGCGAAGAAGGCGGATGTTCAGGTTGCGGTGGCAGTTGCGGCAATGGTTGCGATTGCGATGGCGGTGACGAAGAAGAAGGCTGCTGCGGTGGAAAATGTTGCTAATTGATAATTTAGTAAATATATAATAGAATAATAGGCTGTCATTTTAATAATGACAGCCTATTTTCTTTTTATTTAGATAATAACTGCTTTACTCTATTTCCTAGAGATTTTCATTATCCTAAGCCTTTGGATATTTGTCCTAAGGTTGGGATATTAATCCTAAGCCTTAGGATTAATAAATAGACATTATAGATCTATTATAATATAATAACCTCTGAAATTTGTCTAAAGATTCTCTTTTTTACTTTCTTACCTCCGACAAAAATTGCCCAATTTATAACTCTATTCATTTTACATTATTTAACTCTTTACTTTTGACTCATACCTAAGGTATGAGTATATCTTTGCAATATCATAACCGAAAAGCGCTTTAGGTCAGATGGATAAAAAAAATAGTATTAACAGTTTCAGATTTAAAATTGGAGAGTTCTCCAAACTATGCAGGGTCACCGTAAAGACTCTCAGACATTATGAGGCTATAAGCCTGTTAACTCCTAATGAGATAGACGAGTGGACAGGGTACAGATATTATAATGTTTCACAGAGTCAGAAGATGGCTACCATTCAGCATCTCAAAAGACTGGGTTTCTCTTTGGAAGAGATTTCAGATATTTTTTCTACAGGTTCTGACAGACCGGATATAGATAGAATTGAAAAGAAACTTGAAGAATGTAGAGATGAGATAGAAAAACTAAAGCATAGAGCTACTGAACTATCCTGTTTATCTGAACAGATAAAAAGTAAAACTAACATGGATAAAATATTCATAAAGACAATTCCTTCAAGAATAGTTGCAAGCCACCGTCAAATAATAAAGAGCTATGATGAGTTGTTCAACCTTTGCCCAAACATCTTGGGTCCGGAGATGATGAAAATTGGATGCACATGTCCCGAACCACAATATTGTTATACAGTAGAGCATAACAAAGAACACTGTGATTCAAACATCGACCTTGAATACTGTGAAGCAGTAGGCGAATGGCACGAGGATACTCCTTTACTGCACTTTTATGAATCAGCAGAGTTGAAAAATGCTGTTTGCATGAACCATATAGGAAGTTACGAGCGTTTCGGAGAAACATTTGCGGAACTTCTAAAGTACCTTGAGGAGAACGATATACATATTACCGGTTCACCAAGATTCTGCTACATTGACGGTATCTGGAACAAAGAGTCTGAAGATGAATGGCTAACAGAGATTCAAGTCCCTGTAGAATAAATAAACAATAGTAAGTTGCAGAGTTAACAACAAGAACTCTACAACTTATTTTTTTGATATTATCACATATATCTGATATAGTGTATATTCTTCAACTCTTGTAAGCGACATGTATCCCGACTCTATCATACTATCATCAATAACCAAAGGATACTTCTCTCTCATCAGATTATCATTCTCTACTGCATCACCTTTTTCAAAGAAGTGTTCAATATGGTATTCTCCTTTAGAATAAGGAGATACGAATTGATTATAAAAGCGGTGTGCAACTATTCCCATATTCATTCTTAGATTTACCTCAACACATGGATGTACCCAATAACAATCGCTACTGTTGCAAATCATCATATCCACTCCCAATACTCCTTCATAACGTGGAGCATATAAACGAGATATAAGAGTCACCAACCTCTGCTTAACCTCATTCAAAGCTGACAATGAGACATAAGCTGATATTTTATTTTCAAGAACAGCATCACTATCCAGAATATTACACTTATAAGCTCCCTGGCTATCGGTATCGAAGACAGAATATCCTGAAAAAAAAAGCTTTAGAGTCTCTACAGACAAACTCCATTGCAAAATCAAGCACCTTGCTGTAATATGGCTCTCCTATCACTGCTCCTTGAGTACGTATTATCCTTTGAATCCATCCGGAATCAGAATCCGACATCTCTGAGACAACTCTTCGGACTCCCCTTCCACTGCCTGACCATGGAGCTTTGAGCATTACATCATTATATTTTTCTATAAAATCATGAACTTCATTAATAGAACAGAGAGATACTGCTACTGGCTTCTCTATGTTTTCAGCTATAATAGTTGCATTATCATCAAGGTCATTGAGCGAACTTAAAAGTTTCAACCCATACTCTCTACCCGACAACTCTCTAACTATATCAAGACTGTTTGAGTCAGGCAATGATAATAAAGATAGATCAGACATCTCAATTTCATGAAGCAGTGCAGGATTCCATCCCCAAGGTAAAAGAGCATAATACTCTCCTTTCATATTTGAACAAACAGATAATGAAGATAATTTTGGGAATAATATTTGCTTCTCTTTTAAAAAATGAGATTCATCCTCTTTTGTGAGTACAAATGTATCATTTAATCCATTCTCAGCATACCATATTGGTAGTATGGAAAGATCGGATTTCATCTTCATTATATGAGCCGGAGTCATGTAATAAGCTGAATATGACGCTAGTGCCATATCATGTTCAGGGTTAAAAACATAAATTAATTTTTGCATAAAAAAACGATAAATATATAGCAAAATGTAAATATACAATAATATTTACTTTACATTTTAAAAAATACAATATTTTGTAATGTCTACTTTGCAATATAGATTTGTATTGCTATATTTGCAACCTATTATAAATAAAAAATGGAAACCTTTTACAGAACGCACTGTTATTTGGTAGAACATACAAATGCACCTGCACGCCGCGATTTGATGGACGAAATTGATTGGTCTGATAGATTGATCGGTATAAAGGGAACACGTGGTGTGGGAAAGACGACTTTTCTACTACAATATGCTAAAGAGAAATTCGGTACTGACCATTCATGTCTCTATATAAACATGAACAATTTCTATTTCTCTGAGCATTCATTGGTTGATTTTGCCGGTGAATTTGTAAAGCGTGGAGGAAAAGTTCTGCTTATTGATCAGGTATTTAAATATTGCGATTGGAGCAAGGACTTACGCAGATGTTATGATACATACCAGGATCTAAAGATTGTCTTTACCGGTTCATCTGTTATGCGTCTAAAAGAGGAAAATCCGGAGCTTAGAGGTATAGTAAAAGTATACTATTTACGAGGTTTTTCTTTCCGTGAATTTCTAAACCTACAAGCTGGTACAGATTTTCATTCATATACATTAGAACAAATATTATCGAATCATGTTAATATATCGAAGGAGATACTAAATAAAGTAGATCCTTTGGACTATTTCCAGGATTATCTTCATCACGGATTCTACCCTTTTTACCTTGAAAAGAGGAATTTCTCGGAGAATCTTCTGAAGACAATGAACATGATGATAGAAGTTGATATACTTCTTATAAAACAAATTGAACTGAAGTATCTTTCAAAGATAAAAAAGTTACTATATTTGTTGGCTATAGATGGACCTGTTGCGCCTAATGTAAGTCAGTTGGCTACAGAGATACAGACTTCAAGAGCTACTGTTATGAATTACATTAAATATTTGGCTGATGCAAGGCTTATAAACATGGTCTACCCCTATGGCGAAGAATTTCCTAAGAAGCCGACAAAGCTAATGATGCATAACACAAACCTGATGTACTCTATCTATCCTATTCATGTAGATGAACAGTCATTGATAGATACTTTCTTTATGAATACACTTTATAAGGATCATAAACTTTATAAGGGTGACAAAGGAACAACATTCAGAGTTGATAAAAATATTAATTTCAGGACATGTACAGAAGGATGTAAGTACAAGAACAATCCTAATGTCTATTATGCCATGAATAAGATGAGAACTGGACATGAGAACCAAATACCTTTATGGTTGTTTGGATTTCTATATTAATTTGAAAAATTTATTACCTAATAATTAGTAATTTATGACTAAACAAAAAAAATTCATCACTTGTGATGGTAATGAAGCTGCAGCACATATATCATATATGTTCACTGAAGTAGCAGCTATATACCCAATCACACCATCATCTACAATGGCCGAACATGTAGACGAATGGGCAGCCGCTGGTCGTAAGAACATTTTTGGCGAAACAGTTTTAGTTCAGGAAATGCAGTCTGAAGGTGGTGCAGCAGGTGCTGTTCACGGATCTCTTCAGGCAGGTGCTTTAACTTCCACTTACACAGCTTCTCAGGGTCTTCTGTTGATGATCCCTAATATGTATAAAATTGCAGGTGAATTACTTCCTTGTGTATTCCATGTATCTGCACGTACTCTTGCTTCACATGCACTATGTATCTTCGGTGATCATCAGGATGTGATGTCAGCTCGTCAGACTGGTTTTGCAATGTTATGTGAGGGTTCTGTACAAGAGGTTATGGACCTTTCAGGTGTTTCTCACCTTGCAACATTGAAGTCAAGAGTTCCTTTTGTGAACTTCTTCGACGGATTCCGTACTTCACACGAAATACAGAAAATCGAGAAACTCGAGAACGAAGATCTTGCTCCACTTATTGACAAGAAAGCTTTGGCTGAGTTCCGTGAACGTGCATTAAGTCCTAACAAACCTCTTGCACGTGGTATGGCTGAAAACCCAGATGTTTTCTTCCAGCACAGAGAATCTTCAAATTCATTCTATGAAGCAGTTCCTGCTATTGTTGAGGAATACATGAACGAGATTGCTAAGATCACAGGACGTAAATATGGCTTGTTCGACTACTACGGAGCAGAAGACGCTGACCGTGTAATCATCGCTATGGGTTCTGTTACAGAGGCTATCCGTGAAACTATCGACCACCTGAATGCTAAGGGTGAAAAAGTTGGTTTGGTTGCTGTACACTTGTACCGTCCATTCTCTGCTAAGCACTTCCTTGCTGCAGTACCTAAGACAGCTAAACGTATTGCTGTTCTTGACCGTACTAAAGAGCCAGGTGCAAATGGTGAACCTCTTTACTTAGATGTAAAAGATTGTTTCTATGGACAGGCTGATGCTCCTATTATTGTTGGAGGTCGTTACGGTCTTGGTTCTAAGGATACTACTCCTGCACAGATTCTTGCTGTTTATGACAACTTGAAACTTAACCTTCCTAAGAATCAGTTTACTATCGGTATAGTTGACGATGTTACTTTCACTTCTCTTCCACAGGAAGAAGAGATCGCTATGGGCGGTGATGGTATATTCGAAGCTAAGTTCTTCGGACTTGGTGCAGACGGTACTGTAGGTGCAAACAAAAACTCTGTTAAGATTATCGGTGACAACACTGATAAGTATTGCCAGGCTTATTTCTCATACGACTCTAAGAAGTCAGGAGGTTTCACATGTTCACACCTTCGTTTTGGTGATACTCCTATCCACTCTACATATCTTGTAAATACTCCTAACTTTGTTGCATGTCACGTACAGGCTTACCTGAACATGTACGATGTTACTCGTGGTCTTCGCAAGAACGGTACATTCCTTTTGAACACAATATGGAATGGTGAAGAGTTGGCTAAGAATCTTTCTAACAATGTTAAGAAATACTTTGCAGACAATAATATAAAAGTTTACTACATCAACGCAACTCAGATTGCTCAGGAGATTGGTCTTGGTAACCGTACCAATACAATCCTTCAGAGTGCATTCTTCCGTATCACAGGCGTTATTCCTGTTGACTTGGCTGTTGAGCAGATGAAGAAATTCATCGTTAAGTCTTACGGTAAGAAGGGTGAAGATGTTGTCAACAAGAACTATGCTGCAGTAGACCGTGGTGGTGAGTACAATGAACTTACTATCGATCCATCTTGGTCTAAACTTGCTGCTGATGCTGCTACAACAAACAACGACCCAGCTTTCATCAATGAAGTTGTTCGTCCTATCAATGCACAGGATGGTGACCTTCTTAAAGTATCTGCATTCAAGGGTATTGAAGATGGTACTTGGCATCAAGGTACAGCTGCTTACGAAAAACGCGGTGTAGCTGCCTTTGTCCCATCATGGGAACCAGAAAACTGTATCCAGTGTAATAAATGTGCATTTGTTTGTCCTCACGCTTCAATACGTCCATTCGTTCTTGACGCTGAGGAGCAGAAGGGTGCTAATTTCACAACACTAAAAGCTGTTGGTAAGCAGTTTGCTGATATGACATTCCGTATCCAGGTTGACGTTCTTGACTGTCTTGGTTGCGGTAACTGTGCTGACGTATGTCCAGGTAATCCTAAGAAGGGTGGCAAGGCTTTGACTATGAAGCATCTTGAGAGCCAACTTAGTGAGGCTGAAAACTGGAATTACTGTGCTGAGAATGTTAAGTCAAAACAGGCGCTTGTTGATGTAAAGGCTAACGTTAAGAACTCACAGTTCGCTACTCCAATGTTCGAGTTCTCAGGAGCTTGTGCAGGTTGTGGTGAGACTCCATATGTAAAACTTGTAACTCAGCTATTCGGTGATCGTGAGATGGTAGCTAACGCAACAGGATGTTCATCAATCTATTCTGGTTCTGTTCCATCTACTCCTTACACTAAGAATGAAAAGGGTGAAGGTCCAGCTTGGGCAAATTCACTTTTCGAAGACTTCTGTGAATTCGGTCTTGGTATGGAGATAGCTAACAAGAAGATACGTGCTCGTCTTGAAACTGCAATGACAAACGCTATAGCTTCTGATTCTTGCCCAGCAGGATACAAAGAGGCTTTCCAGGAGTGGATTGAAGGTAAGGACGATGCTGATAAGAGCAGAGCTGCTGCAGAAAAGATCATACCATTGGTTGAATCTGCTAAAGACAACTGCGAATATTGTGCTAAAATTGCTGAATTCAAAGACTATCTAATCAAGAGAAGTCAGTGGATTATAGGTGGTGACGGTGCTTCTTACGATATTGGTTACGGAGGTCTTGACCATGTTATCGCTTCAGGCGAAGATGTAAACATATTGGTTCTTGATACTGAGGTTTACTCTAACACAGGTGGTCAGTCTTCTAAGGCTACTCCTCTTGGTGCTATTGCTAAATTTGCTGCATCAGGTAAGAGAATACGTAAGAAAGACCTTGGTATGATTGCTACTACTTACGGTTATGTATATGTTGCACAGATTGCTATGGGTGCTGACCAGGCACAGACTCTTAAAGCTTTACGCGAGGCAGAGGCTTATCCAGGTCCATCACTTGTAATTGCATACTCTCCATGTATTAACCACGGACTTAAAACAGGTATGGGCAAGTCACAGGCTGAAGAGGCTAAGGCTGTTGAATGTGGTTACTGGCACTTGTGGAGATTCAACCCAGCTTTGGAAGAAGAGGGTAAGAATCCATTCATAGTTGACTCTAAAGAGCCTAACTGGGATGGTTTCCAAGATTTCCTTAAGGGTGAAGTCCGCTTCGCTTCTGTAGCTAAACAATATCCAACTGAAGCTCAGGCTCTGTTTGAAGCTTGTGAAGATATGGCTAAGAAACGTTACGCTTCATATCAGCGTATGGCAAATATTGATTGGAGTAAATAATAAGTTTCCAACAATTCATAATATTAAGAGGTGATGATCTTTTTAAGGTCATCACCTCTTTTTCTTTGAAAACATTTATATATTTACTAAATATAAATATAAA
>NZ_BAJR01000015.1 GCF_000613805.1 Phocaeicola paurosaccharolyticus JCM 15092
CCTTTTTGAATTTATTTTCTCGATGGAATCAGCCTTTTCGAGCAACAGTAACGTTATAAGTGTATTGCTCAGCATGTTAGATGGGACAAAAAAAAATGCATTCCTGGATTTCTTTTATGGGGATTTTGCTGCAATAATATAAAGCAGCAGAACTTATGCTGAAATATAGTTCAGTATATTTCCCATAGTTTATCAGGAAATAATAAGATAAATCTATAGTAAGTTTATGTTTTAAATCTATATAAAAAGGAATGGCTATAAGTGATGGCTATAAAGGGAAGACAATAATAGTACTATATTTTAGTCTTTATAAAAAACATAGTACTATTATTCTTAATCATTCTACAAATATTATTTGCAGATAAATTTTCTATTCACATACTCATAGAATTTATCTTTATAATTATCGCCTATCGGAAGATAAGTATCCTTGTCCAATATAACTCTGAGCTTATTTATCTCTTTGATCCTATTTAAATTTACAATATACGATCTATGAATACGCATAAAAGTATCATCAGGAAGGTAACTCTCAATCTTTCGCATACTAAGGAGAGTAATTATAGGTTTCTTATCACCAGTGACAAAAATCTTCAGATATTCACTCATGCTCTCTATATATTCTATATCCATAATCTCAATTTTCAATATCTTATAATCCGATTTGACGAAAATTGAATCAGACGAAAGCTTTTCGGTCGTAGTTATATTTCTCATCTCTATCTGTTTCATCACCTTGCAGACAGCTCGGTTAAAATCCTCGAAACTGAAAGGTTTGAGAAGATAATCAACAGCATCTACCTTATATGCATCAACAGCATACTTAGAATAAGCTGTAGTAAAGACAACTAATGGAGCATCAATAAGGGAGCGAACAAAATCCATTCCACTTAAGTCGGGCATATTTATATCCACAAAAATCACATCAATTTTTTCATGGGCTATAATACTCATTGCCTCAAAAGCATCATTGCACGCTCCAGAAAGTTCGAGAAAAGGAACCATGGAAATATATTTCTTCAACTGTTCCAAAGCCAAAGGCTCATCATCTATTGCCAAACATCTAATCATATTGTTATAGGTATTACTAATAGCACTTTAAAAACATCATCTTTATCCTCTATATTTAGAAGGTAGTTACTTCCAAAGAGCAAATGCAAACGCTTCTTCACATTCTCAAGACCTATTCCACTGGTAGAGTCAGTATTTGTTGCATGTTTGCTATTTACACAGGAGAAAAACATCTCATTACCATCCAACTTAATTGATACTTTTATGAAAGAGTCATGTTGATAACTTATGCCATGTTTGAAGGCATTTTCTATAAAAGAGACCATCAAGAGAGGTGGAACAGAGATTTCTCCTACATTCTCAGGAAAATCAACCTCTATCTTAACCTTCTCATTATAGCGTAATCGCATAAGAGCAATATAATGTCTAAAGAAATCAATCTCTTTTTCAAGCAATATATTTCCATGAGAACTTTCATAAAGTACATATCTCATAAGTTTTGACAGTTCAATCACCGTCGATTTTGCCTTTTCTCCATCAATATCAATAAGAGCATGAATATTATTGAGAGTATTCATAAAGAAATGAGGATTTATCTGATACTTAAGATACTCAAGTTCCTGAACCAGGTTTTGTCGTTCCAAATCTTTCATCTTTTCTTCATCACGCATTGACTTAAAGAGAAATTTAATACCTAAGTTAAGCCCCAGCATAAGTATTGCTAGGATCATACTTAATAAATATGGTGGGAAAGGAAACGGTCTATCTTTGAACTCATGTTGCTTGTCTCCGAACTTCGGCCTCTTATTATAAGGCTTGTGCACCTTTTCAGAGTTCATATCCTTTACATCTGTATACTCTCCATCATTATAAGGTCCAAACATCTCATCCTCAGTAGGGATTCTATCATCAAACATATCATTCCTAGGATTAGGAGCAGGCATCATCCCATTTATTTTATCTATCTGAGGGAACTCTTTCAGGTAAGAAGTACGAATAAGTTGATTGGCCACAGAAAAGAATCCGAGGCATAATATTGTAAGTAGTATATAAATAATATATCTCTTTTTAACTAGGAATTGCGGAATAAGCAATAATTCATGGACTAGAAAAAGAATAAAAAATGGTAATATGCCAATCCATACCTTAAATATTCCACTCCATTGCCACTCAGTGAATTGTCCGCTCGATAATTTTGTGTAATAATCGAGAAGTGGGGCCAAAATAACTATAAGCCATAGGGCTGAATAGATAAGGACTTCATGTATCTTTAATCTTGAGAAATATCTCATAATAGTTCCTTTCATAATATGAACAAAAATAGATTTTCATGCCTTCATTTAAAAATAAAATCGACAGAAAACCTATTTTCACCTACTACATACGAATTTATCTACCCCAGCCTGGCATTCCTCCACCTCCCGGCATTCCTCCTCCTTGCTGGGTATTGCCTGCTGTTGTAACTATACTATTTAAAGAGATATTTACTAAAGAAGTTCCTCCAGAATATGTAGACCCAATATATAAGCCATGATATCCTGTTCCACCTGACAATGTACCCCCAGAAGAGAGCGTATAAGATGAGTTTTGCGAAAGTGAAGGAGATGAAATAAGTATTGTCATCTGACTATAATTTCTTGGGATCTTATAAGCAAGGACATTATTACCTTTAGAATCTGAAAGAGATAAATATGTACCCGAAGTACCAGTTCCACCATATATTATTACAGGTTGCTTACACTGACTTGATGTAGGAGTACTTGAAGCACCACCTACTCCAATTATTGTTCCACCAGTAATAGTAAATGCATTTTGGTCACAATCTATTCCTTCTTCCGGAGTAGCAGTACCAGATGATACAATTATACCACCACTAATATTAATTGTTCCGTTAGAATCAATCCCATCATTACCAGAACCGTAAGCGTAGACATTTCCTCCAGTAATCGTTATATTCTTTGAAGCATTAAAAGCATCGTCATATGCCGACACACCAATGGTGCCACCATTGATAGTCATTATATTCTTGCTCTCTATACCCTCACTACCTTCACCACCTGTTGTTTTTACAAATATATTACCACCATTAATAGTGATATTGCCATCACTCTTTATACCTTTTGCAGATGTATCATAATTACCATAGACATACTGTTTTCCTGTTGTTATTATTTCTATAGTTCCATTATTTACTGTTATATCCATGTCACTACTAATACCTTTTCCACCCGAACCGGTACTCTTTACACCAAGAGTTCCACCATTCATTACAAATATGCTATCACTCTTCACGCCGGCACATCCTGTTACATCATCATCCTCAAACTTAGTAGCCCCACTGGTCAGAATCATTGTACGTCCTCCATTTATCTGAACATATCCATCTGATGAAATACCTTTAGAAGTATCACCTTTGATATCTATATTTAATACGCCACCATCTATTGCCATATAGTCGTTGGCTTTGAAGCCATTGCCTAAATTGGAAGTGATATATATATTTGTTCCCTTTCTAACTCTTATATAGTCGTCACTGCAAATGCCATGTTTATAGTTTGCTGTGACATTAATTGATCCACTACCGGAGAAAATCATCTGTCCTTCTGCAAATATACATCCCTTCATATCCTCTCCATCAGTCGTAATATACGCTGTTCCATCAGTAAAGCTATTGGTTGTTCCAGTCTGACTGACCACAAATACTCTTTTCTTTGACTGAATGTTTATTGCTGCTCCTGTTGGATTAGTAAGGCTTATACCATCGAATAGTAGTTTGAACTTGTTATCACTATAAATTTTCAAAGAACCATCGGAAGAAGTTCCTTTAATCTGATACTCCATTTCTTTAGCAGTAGACTTCACAACTACATGTCCTCCACTCTTAGTAACAGTAACCAAACTTACATCACCACTTAACGTTGCATCGCCATCTGTATAAGTTATCATGATTTTGGATGTAAACGAAGAGTTCTCAACATAATCATCGTAAGTTTCAGCACTCTTATCAGTAGGAATAATATCTTGCCCTTCTTCCAAAGATGATTTATCAAGAATGACATCAAACGTTTCAAGGTTGTCCCCAGATGTGTCACTGGTAGCTTGCCCCCCGCCTTGAGTATTATCTGTCCCCCCATTTTGTATTTGGTCATCAATTTCTAGTTCATTTGTAGTGCAACACGAAATCAACATTGCAATAAAAAAGATATTGCAGAATTTAGTAATGTCTTTCATCTATTTTAGTATTAAAATTTATATTTATACCCAAGTCCCAGAACATGCCCACTAGCCTCATCATCAGCTGCCTTATCCTGATATCTGTAGAACAGATCGAATTCATTTCTCTTATCCGCCTTTATCGATGTTCCGATAGTATATCTTGTCTTCTCAAGTCCCTTTTTGTCGTGATACATCTCTATTGAAGCATAAGGATTTATAAGGTTTTTGAATACGTCATAATCCAATTGAATTCTTGAGCGAAACATATTCTCTCCCTTACCTTTTACCTATTCGTCACTTTTAGGCGTCTGTCCGTCATCATCAAATTTTGCTACAAACTTCTCAGGACGATAAGTATATTGCCACTTTTCACGGAGGGATATAGTCAACTTATCTATCTTATATTTACCTGTAGCATATAAGCTGAAACGATGGCGTGAATACCAATATTCTGGAATTATATTCCCCTTCGTCGTTAGCTCTTTCTCCTTTTGTGAATAGAGGTATGAATAACTTCCACCAACCTTTATGAATTTATACAGGTTATATGACATATCAACTGTTCCCGACCAACGGTCGACTGATTTGATATTATCTCTGGTACGCATCTCAAGATCAGCATCTAGAGATAGCTTCTTGTTTATTTTCTTTTCAGCTCCAATTGTTGTCCATACACCGAAATTGCTATTCTGGGAATACGAACAAACGGCAAGAGATAAATAGAAAAGCAAAAATATTTTTCTCATTCTTCCTTAGACATTTTATTGATTGAATCAACACTATTTATCTCTTCACATTTTGGCTCATAATAAGCCTTTATAACTGCTGTATCTCTTAGAAAATCTATACCTCCTACCTCAATTTTAATAATATCAAGCCCGGTCCTTCTGTGCAGGTCAGCTATCAAATCCTTTTCACATTCCGGCTTGATAAGTTCTATCTTGTCATATTGAATTAGTTTATAGGAGACATGAGTAAGCCATCTGTTGCTTTCGCAAACCCATATACTGACAATAAATAATAGATTGGTTGAAATAAGCTCAACATAACTTATTGTAACCGAGAGGGCATTAATAACAGAAACTGCTATGATTACAAAAAGGTAAGTCATTTCACGTACAGGCATTGACTCTGTCCTATATCTTATAATTCCGAATATAGCAAACAGACCTAAAGCAAATCCAATCTTGAGTTTTACGCTTCCCAAGAGGAATATCAGGAAAAAGATACTTATACTTATCAGGAAAAAGGTAAAATAGTAATCCCTGCGTTTGCTCTTCTTGTAATATAAAAAGTGAATAATAAACAAGACCATTACCAAATTGAAGAAGAAGCGTAGCATAAGCTGCATAAAATCTCCACCATTGTATATCTGTGTCTCCATCAGTTCCAGTTCTTCCATAGTCTTTGAAATATTAATTTGTCGTTATTTTTTCTATATAATGTTGTTTCATCTTGAATCTATTCTGCTTCAATAAAGGGTCAGTAAGTGAGGCACCTATACAATATTTGCTGAATCCAGAGGGATGCACCATTAATTCCTTAAGGATAGATTTTATTGGTGATTCGGTATTTCCGTTGCGTTTTAGTTCTATAACAACCAGATTTCCAGTGTCGAGCTTAGCCTGAGTAGATATATTATGAAAAGTTATAGATATATCAATAGTAAGTCTCTCGCTCTTATTCATATTCACCATTGTTATTCTTCTAAATCTATTCTCGAGACGAGGAATTAAAGAATAAGGATTATACGAAATGTTATCACTTAAAAAAGATATCTGTTCGCTATTCATTCTCAAAGGATCCGAAATCTGGATACGGCGTTTATCTGTCCTTCCTTTATTATTCCTCCTTTTTACTTCAAGAAACATGATATCAGAATCAATATATCTTCTTACCCTAACCTTAGTTCGATTATTCATACCTCGTTGATGTTGCAGATACATATCATAATCTTCCGTATCAAAATAACATGTTACATAGTCGGAAAGTATACATCCGTTGACCTCCTGCACCATATATTCTCCATATGAAGAAGATATTATACGCTTAAGAGTTTCAATATCAGTAAGGTATTTTGTGTCTATACGATTCATCAACCTTACCGAATTCATCTCCTTAAGAGAGATGGTTGGAAATTCTTCTAACAGTTTGACTAAATCTGTTTGCATAATATTGTCTCGTTTTTCTGAAGTAAAAGTATTTATTGCCATATTACAATTCAATTAAATTCAACCAACACCCTTTTTTATTATGCGAAACTTGAATTATTCATCATTTTAGATTTTTACTGTGCTTATTATAATCCTTTTATGAATAATAATAGGCATTATACAAAGACTGATGGGAACAAACTTTTTTATGAAAGATGTATAGCTTACAAGCTATATTCCATTTCAAAAAGATGAGATACTTTTCAGTCTATTGATATAGAATGAACAAAGTACCTGTTATGAACTTGGTAAGACGTAAAGAGAAAGATATGTACTGATTTGAGGAACAAAGAAGAGAATTTAGACTATTGTTGTTACCATAACAGACAACAAAATTAGATTATAGGCTATGTAAATGAACAGAAACTAAATATGCTTCTATGATTGTATGAAGAGCAAAGTTGTAAGGGATTAATATTGAAAGATTAAATATTGGATGCAAATATCAATTGCTGATACAGAGAAAGTATAATAAGAGTATAAAGAATAAAAGTATGAATCTAAAGAGTATGAAGAATATGAGGAAAAGAGGAATAATAATTTTGGGGATGATAAGTGATAAAAGTAATACCTGGAAGGAATTTCTTAGATAAAAAATCCGTTCCAGGTTATTATTTATGGCACTGTCCGTAATATTGTGTTTAAGCTATAAAACCTAATCCTATTACCTGTAAGTTTTAACGTTTACACAAAATATGGGATAGTCCCAATTTATAGGATTCTATTTAATAGTTACCATTGTAGCTCCATATCCATATTCACGGAATGAAGCATCCTGACTCTGGTAGTTCTTGTATTTATATTTCAACTCATTAAGCAAGGCTTTACGAAGTATACCATCACCTTTACCATGAATAAAGACTATCTTCTCTCCCTTCTTATTTTTATATTGCTCGAGTATTTTATGAAAATAGTCTATCTGATAGTCAAGAATATCTTTTGCCGACATTCCAGCTGTTGTCTCAAGAATTTCATCTGAATGTAGATCTATCTCCACAATATCCATTCTCTTTCTTGCAGGTTCTGTTCTAGGCTTTTCAATGTCCTCTTTCTTAATAATAATAGCCTCCTTTATTTCATCGGGTGATACATATACCTGTTTTAGAGGAATATCATTCTTTACAATATCATATATCAGTGATGGAGAATCAAAATATATAGAATCAGTAAATGAGTGAACCTTATAGAATTTCACAGTATCTATTCTATGAGTTACACTTACTGCAGGCTTCATAAGAAAAGTTTTATTATCCTTGAATGCTATGAGCTGTATTGAAAGCCTTTCCATATCGTTCAGATCACTATGATAGAACTCTTCGATATACTCTTTTGTATTAGGAGAAATGAGTCCGTGACTTCTCATCTTCTGACTATTTCCTTCAGCAGAAAGATATGTATAATATATTAAGTAGTTGCTATCATTGATAATATATGAATCAAAAGCAGTACTAGATATCATCTTTATATCTTGAGGCACAAAAGCCAGTTTTACATT
Source organism: Phocaeicola paurosaccharolyticus JCM 15092 (assembly GCF_000613805.1). Taxonomy (GTDB): domain Bacteria; phylum Bacteroidota; class Bacteroidia; order Bacteroidales; family Bacteroidaceae; genus Phocaeicola; species Phocaeicola paurosaccharolyticus. The sequence goes on from NZ_BAJR01000015.1 coordinate 7,936, forward strand.
TAATGAATCACCACCTTTCATCTCAGGTACACGATAAGTAACAGGCTTATCTATAGTGTCACTCTCTTTTTGCACACTCGGAGCTGGTGTAGACGAAGTTTTACGTTTAATATTATAGTCGTCTGCTTCAATAACTACACACTCACGTATGAGCACAGGGACTTCGAAGCCATCTTCATCCTCAACAAGCGCTGTGTTTTTATCTTTAAATCCGCTTACAACTCCTCCCCCCACTTCACTTAGGAAGCGAACTTTATCTCCTATTTTCATATTTTCTTTTTTTGGTATGACAAATATATCGTAATTTTGCAAGAATAACGAAAGAAATTGTGATGGAAGATACTAAACATATAAAAATAAGCGAATACGATTATCCACTCCCTGACGATAGAATTGCCAAGTTTCCACTTCAGATACGCGATCAATCAAAATTGCTTGTTTACAACAAGGGGAATATAAGTGATACTCATTTTACATCTCTCCCTGACTATCTTGAGAAAGGTGAACTTATGATTTTCAATAACACAAAAGTTATCCAAGCGCGCCTTCATTTTCATAAACAGACAGGTGCTCTCATTGAAATATTCTGCCTTGAGCCGGCTAGTCCTTCCGATTATGCTCTATCATTCCAACAGAGAGGAAAATGCTCATGGCTATGTATGATAGGTAACCTTAAGAAATGGAAAGATGGACAACTCACACGACAGGTTGATATTAGTGGTAAAAATATAGAGTTTACTGCTAAGAGAGGTGATATTCATGGTACAAGCCATTGGATTGACTTCGAATGGAATGATGATACAATAACATTTGCTGATGTCTTGGAAGCTGTAGGTGAACTTCCAATACCTCCATACCTCAACCGTGATACAGAAGAGAGTGATAAAGAGACATATCAAACTGTTTACTCAAAGATAAAAGGTTCTGTTGCAGCACCAACTGCAGGTCTACATTTTACAGAGCGTGTACTGAAAGCTATTGATGATAAAGGCGTTGACAGAGAAGAACTCACACTACATGTCGGAGCAGGCACATTCAAGCCTGTTAAGAGCGAAGAGATAAAGGGACACGAGATGCATACAGAATATATTTCAGTAAGTCGTCAAACAATAGATAAGCTCATAAAACATAATGCAAAGGCAGTTGCTGTTGGCACAACATCAGTAAGAACCCTTGAAAGCCTTTACTATATAGGTTTGATTATAGAAAAAAATCCTGAAGCAAATCAAGATGAACTTCATGTAAGTCAGTGGATACCATACGAGAAAGAGTATGATATCACACCTCTTCAGGCAATTCAAAACATAGCAGATTATATGGAGCGTAACAAGATGGAGGCTCTTCATACAAGTACACAGATTATAATAGCTCCTGGATATAGTTACAACATAGTGAAAAAGATAGTAACAAACTTCCATCAACCCAAAAGTACATTGCTCTTACTTGTATCTGCATTTCTAAAAGGTGATTGGAAACCTATTTATGAATATGCCCTGTCACATGACTTCCGCTTCTTAAGTTACGGTGACAGTTCAATACTTATTCCATAATAAAATCATGAACAAAGATAATAAAGATGAGATGCTCCCGCTCGTTGACGAAAATGGAGTAATAATAGGAGCTGCTACAAGAGGTGAATGTCATAACGGCAGCAAGATACTTCATCCAGTTGTTCACCTTCATGTATTCAACAGCAATGGAGAACTCTATCTTCAAAAGCGACCGGAATGGAAAGATATCCAACCGGGAAAGTGGGATACATCTGTCGGTGGTCATATCGATCTTGGAGAGAATGTAGAGATGGCTCTTAAAAGAGAAGTAAATGAGGAGTTGGGAATAACAGAGTTCACACCTCAGATTATTGAATCGTATGTCTTTGAATCAAAAGTTGAGAAAGAGTTGGTATATGTTCACAAAACCGTATATGATGGTGAAGTAAAACCAAGTGATGAACTTAATGGTGGAAAGTTTTGGACTCTCGATGAGATAAGAGAAAGTATTGGGAAAGATATTCTCACTCCTAACTTTGAACAAGAATTTATAAGACTAAAATTCTGATTCATAGTTTAGAATGCTAAATAAAATCTGTCGGATGAAAATCATCCGACAGATTTTATTTTATACCGGCTCTCTTACAAGAAGTCAGAGCACATATAAACCATACCAAGAATATTACAGAATAGATTGCATGACCATATGAAAAGACAAGAAATGTAAATGATATAACTGCATTTGTTATTCTAAAAGCATCTCCTCTGCTGATATTCTCTTCCATCATGAGAGATAGTAATCTTGCATAGTTATCACCAAGGTTTCTTACCTTCAAAATAAAAGTCTGTGACAACGATAATTTCATAATAAGTTCCTTTTTCATAATACTTTATCTTTTAATTATGATACAAAGAAACCTTCACAATTTGACAGGATACGTCAAATAATTATTTTTTTAGAAATATTTCTAACTTTTTTTCTGAAGAAACAGTTTAAACTCATCCGAACCTAATATTTCAATATCATCTAGCAGACCTATAACGAATCGGCCTACACCTTCAAACCTACAAACCTCAGTCTCTAAAATCCAATGATTATCATCAGACTGTGTTATATATTTTTCAGCAAGTGGAAACTCTTCAATAAGAAGATTAACAGAGTTGAGTCCCATTTTCAATTTAATAGGCAAGCGTTCATTACTACTTATATGAAAAATATCTGTATAACCCTCTTTATGTTCATGTTCAAACATCCAATCCACTTCAGTGAGCTCTACAGAAGATATTCTTGAGACCTTAAATATTTTATTCTTTCCAGATTTTGGTTCGAAGCACCACACCTCATTATTATTTGCAGTAAAAGCAAAAGGCTCCTCTATTCTATCATCGATAACATTACTATGAGATGACTTATATTTAATGAATTTTACCTGTCGTTTATTCTTTATAGCCTCATATATATTATGAACATTATCTGCTATACCATGGCGCACCACTATCTCCGAGAGAATATTATAGTCATAAACTTTATAAAGTTTTTCTTTCAGATTCTCTTTTAATGAAGATGTACCATCAATACTCTCGATAGCTCTTTTTAGAATATATGCCTCCTCTTCTGTGAAGTGTACCAGACTAGATATATCTTTGAAATAGGGAGATGATTTATCAAGGAAATAACATTTCCCCTCCTTTCTAACTATAAATCCAGCCATCTTGAAAGCCTCTATATATCTATAGACATTTCTGGAACTCATATCCAACCTTTCCGCTATTTCCTCTAATGTATATCGGCGATTCTGAGTAAGAAGCATCATAAGCCTCAACTGTCGTTCAAATTTATATAATTCCATAGAATATATTTTAACAGGATTAATGAGTACTCATTAATCCTGATTTAGTTTATGCACCATGTTTAAGAACTTCATTGCTTGAATCTGACTGCAGATTTTCTCCTATCATTTTATCGAATGCAATTTTAAATACAAAAGCATAATCGCATGGTTTCTCTTTCGGGAATGTAAGAACCAACCCCTCTTTACTCTGTTTCCAAATAATAGGTTAATTAGAGCCAAGCATGGTTACTGACTTGCAACTGAATTAATGTTATAGCTAATCTGTTTATTACTACAGGATACAAGCAAAAGCCCCATAAACAATAGTAGGACATACTTTTTTCGAATGGCATGTTTCATTTTAATAGATTTCAATGGTTATATATGCAAAGTTATCTTTTTTTTAAGCTTAACAAAATCTCATAACTATATATTCTATTCCCATTATTAATCTATAATAAAATGCTTATATAACAGCGAACATAAAAAAAGGAACCGACCTTATGGCCGGTTCCTTCAAAATATATTTCTTGTAAGAACTAACTAGCGACTTACATCATGCCACCCATGCCGCCCATTCCTGGAGCGCCCATAGGCATTTCTGGTTTATCTTCCTTCTTCTCAACGATTACACATTCAGTAGTAAGGAACATTCCAGCAATAGAAGCTGCATTTTCTAGAGCAACACGAGCAACCTTTGCAGGGTCAACTACACCTGCTGCATGAAGATTTTCATAAGAGTCTGTACGTGCATTGTATCCAAAGTCAGCTTTACCTTCGCGAACTTTCTGAACAACTACTGCTCCCTCTTTACCTGCATTTGCAACAATCTGGCGAAGAGGTTCTTCGATAGCACGTTTGATAATCTCAATACCAGTTGTCTCATCAGCGTTGTCACCCTTCATACCATCAAGTTCTTCACTAGCACGGATGTAAGCAACACCACCTCCAGGGATAATACCCTCTTCAATAGCTGCACGAGTAGCACAAAGTGCATCATCTACGCGGTCTTTCTTCTCTTTCATCTCAACTTCAGAAGCTGCACCTACATAAAGTACTGCTACACCACCTGAAAGTTTAGCAAGACGTTCCTGAAGTTTCTCTTTATCATAATCAGAAGTAGAGTTCTTTATCTCTGCTTTTATCTGGTTGATACGCTCTTTGATATTCTCTTTGTCACCAGCACCATTAACTATAGTTGTGTTATCTTTAGTGATAGTTGCTTTATCACAAGAACCAAGCATCTCTATTGTAGCCTGTTCAAGCTTAAGACCCTTCTCTTCGCTTATAACGATACCACCTGTAAGGATTGCTATATCTTCAAGCATAGCCTTTCTTCTGTCACCGAAACCTGGAGCTTTAACAGCACAGATCTTAAGTTGAGAACGTAGACGGTTTACTACCAAAGTAGTCAAAGCCTCGCTATCAACATCTTCAGCAATTACCAAAAGAGGACGACCTGTCTGAACAGCTGGTTCAAGGATAGGTAAGAAATCTTTCAAGTTAGATATTTTCTTGTCGTATACAAGAATATATGGATTCTCCATAACGCACTCCATCTTCTCTGTATCTGTAACAAAATAAGCAGAAAGATAACCACGGTCGAACTGCATACCTTCAACAACACCGATTGTAGTATCTGTACCCTTTGCCTCTTCAATAGTGATTACACCATCTTTAGAAACCTTACGCATTGCATCAGCAATAAGTTTACCAATTACAGGGTCATTATTTGCAGAAACTGTAGCAACTTGTTCAATCTTGTCATAGTTGTCACCAACCTTTTCAGACTGTTTCTTTATTGATTCAACAACTTTAGCAACAGCTTTGTCGATACCACGTTTCAAATCCATTGGATTTGCACCTGCAGTAACATTCTTTAATCCAACACCAACTATAGATTGTGCAAGAACTGTTGCTGTTGTTGTACCATCACCGGCATCATCACCGGTCTTTGATGCAACTGATTTAACAAGCTGTGCACCTGTATTCTGAAAAGGTTCAGAAAGTTCAATCTCTTTTGCAACTGTCACACCATCTTTAGTGATATGTGGAGCACCAAATTTCTTCTCAATAATTACGTTACGTCCTTTAGGACCAAGTGTTACTTTTACGGCATCAGCCAATTGGTCAACACCATTTTTTAACTGTTCGCGAGCTTCAATATTGAATTTTATATCTTTAGCCATAATATCTTTATTTTTAGTGTTTTATTATCTATTATCCCAATTTTGCAAGTACATCGCTTTGACGCATGATGAGGTATTTAACTCCATCAAATTCCAACTCAGTACCAGAGTATTTTCCATATAATACTGTATCACCTACTTTAAGTATCATATCTTCATCTTTAGTACCGTTGCCTACTGCTACAACTTCACCTTGTAATGGTTTTTCTTTTGCTGTATCAGGAATAATAATTCCACTAACTGTTTTCTCTTCTGCAGGAGCAGGGAGAATGAGCACTCTGTCTGCTAATGGTTTAATGTTCATAATAGTAATTTTTTATTTATATATTAACGTTTCTATTTATATAAGTCATATAAAATGACTTTCACTTATTTTATATGCCAAAACTGTGCCAAAAGAATTATATATATGCTATTATGACAAATTGGCACTTTTCTTTTTACCACTTAACAGTATAATACAAAAAAAAGACAATTATGTTTATAGGAAACATAATTGTCACTAAATATTATTATTCAAAAAAGCATATCTATTTAACAGCAGAATATAGCTCCTCAGCTGTCACCAAACTTTGCTCTCCTGTAATCATATTCTTAAGAGTAAACTTATTTTCATTCATCTCATTTTCACCAGCGAGAGCGACAAAAGGAATATGTTTGTCATTAGCATAGTTCATCTGTTTCTTCATCTTTGCTGAATCAGGATAAATCTCTGCATTAATACCTTTTGTACGAATATCAGCCAATACAGGTAGTACATATTCAGTCTCTCTATCTCCGAAGTTAACGAACATAACTTTTGTTGAATTTACAGCCTCTTTAGGGTATAGTTCCAACTGATTAAGAACATCGAAAATTCTGTCTGCGCCAAAAGATATACCTACACCAGATACTCCGTCCATGCCGAATACTCCTGTAAGATTGTCATAACGGCCACCTCCACTGATACTTCCAATCTGCACATCAAGAGCTTTAACCTCGAATATTGCACCTGTGTAATAGTTCAGTCCACGAGCAAGAGTAAGGTCAAGCTCAATTTCATTTTTAATACCAATTCTTGATACACTCTTCAAAATGAATTCGCACTCTTCAACGCCTTTAATTCCTATTTCACTCTCTGCAAGTACACTCTTTAGAGTAGTAAGTTTCTCCTCATTGCTTCCGCTTAGCATGATTATTGGCTGAAGTTTCTCTATAGCATCCTGAGGAATTCCTTTAGAGGCAAGTTCAGCATTAACATTGTCAAGACCTATCTTGTCAAGTTTATCTATTGCCACAGTTATATCTACTATCTTATCTGACTGACCTATGATTTCAGCAATTCCTGAAAGAATCTTACGGTTATTAATTTTTATAGATACTCTTACTCCAAATTTCAAGAATACATTATCGATCATCTGAACAAGTTCAACCTCATTCAATAGTGAGTTACTGCCAACAACGTCAGCGTCACATTGATAGAACTCACGGTAACGTCCTTTCTGAGGGCGGTCTGCACGCCATACTGGTTGTATCTGGTAACGTTTGAATGGGAAAGAAATCTCATCACGGTGCATAACAACAAATCTAGCAAAAGGGACAGTTAAGTCATATCTTAGTCCTTTCTCACAGAACTTTGATGCAAGTTTGGCTGCATTTCTCCCAAGTAACTCTTCATCAGTAATACCATTGAAATAGTCTCCTGAGTTCTGGATTTTGAAGAGTAGTTTATCTCCCTCATCACCATATTTACCCATGAGTGTAGAGAGATTCTCCATAGATGGGGTCTCAATCTGCTGGAAACCAAATAGATGGAATACATCACGAATTGTATTGAATATATAGTTACGTTTAGCCATCTCTACTGGCGAAAAGTCTCTAGTTCCTTTTGGTATTGTTGGTTTTGCTGCCATATCGTTATAAAATATTTATTCAGAGCTGCAAAATTACTATAATTCTTTTTAAAAACGAACGAAAAAAGATAATACTACAAAAAGAGAATCCCCATTACATATTCTGTAATAGGGATGCTCTTTTGTATTTTATAGTATAATCTTAATCTCGACGTCCTAAATAGATCATAATGTAATATATCAATGTTGCCAAAGAACCTAAAGCAGCAACTACATATGTATATGCAGCCGATTTCAAAGCATCTTGCGCAGCAGATTGATTATATGAGTTTGTAATACCTGCACTGCTCAACCATGCAAGTGCTCTCTGACTTGCATTGATCTCCACTGGTAATGTTATAAAGCTGAATAATGTTGTCACAGCAAAAAGACATATACCGAAAAGAAGTAACTGAGGAAAAGAATTAACCATAAGTATACCACCAAGAAGCACCCATGTCATGATACTTGAAGAGAACTGAACCACAGGAACAAGTGCAGAACGCATCTTAAGAGGAGCATAAGCACGTGCATGTTGTACAGCGTGACCACACTCATGAGCTGCTACAGCTGCGGCTGCCACACTATTGCTGCCATAAACGCCTTCACTTAAGTTTACAGTCTTATTTACCGGATTATAATGGTCTGTCAACATTCCAGGAGTACTTGTCACTGTTACATCATAGATGCCATTATCATTAAGCATCTTCATAGCAACATCTCTTCCGGTCATACCATTCGAGAGAGGTATCTTAGAATATTTTTCGAATTTGCTCTTTAAACTTGAACTAACTATATAACTTATTAAAGCTATGCCTATAAATAATATCCAATACATAATTTCTACAGATTTTATTTTGTTGTTAAATATACAAGATTTTATATACAAACAGCTTGCCAAACTTTTTGTTTTAAATAGAATTAAGAATTAATGCCACAAAAAAGGTTAGTATCCATTTAATTCATATTTTTGCACAAATAGAATTTGAGAAGTTTATAAAACAAATCTATGGAAAAAGAAATAGGGAATATATCTATATCAAGTATCAGAAAAAGGATACCTACACTTATTGGACTTGGTAATGATCTTATTATTGACAATTCGGAATACTACTCAAACAAGTATAACAGTTATATTATACAATTTCCGATAAGAGTTGACGGAATTATCATCTCACTACGCCTAATAGGAGACGCAAAAGTAGACATCAATCTGCGCAGTTATAATACGGGAAAGAACGACCTCTTAATATGTGTTCCTAATGATCTTTTTCAAGCCTCATTGCAGCCTGGCAACCATCAGTCGCTAACTTGCATCATTTCGTCTGATTTTATGAAGAGTCTTTTCATAAATATCAACACTCTAATGCCATTCTTCATATCTCTAAAGGACAATCCGGTATTCCATATTAATGATGAAGATACGTCTCAGCTAAGATCCCTATTTAATACAATAGAAAATGCCATTCTTTCTGAAGACTCATTTAAAGTAGACATAGTTCGTCATCTTCTTGGTGCTTATCTATATAAGTTAGGTTCAATACTTAACACAATGCAGCCAGATGCCTTCCTTGAGAAGAGGAAACCGGTCAAGAGAGAAGAAACACTTTTCAACCAATTCATAAGCTTGGTAACAGAGCACCACTGCAAAGAGAGACGAGTTGATTTCTATGCAGAACAGCTATTCTTAAGTCCAAAACATTTCTCTACTGTTGTAAAAAAAGTTAGTGGAAAGACTGCCGGTGAATGGATTGATGAATATGTGATACTTGAAGCAAAGGCTCTGCTAAAGTATTCAAGCATGACTATTCAGGAAGTAGCATACTACCTTAACTTCCCAAATCCATCATTCTTCGGTAAGTATTTCAAGCATCACACAGGAATGTCACCATCCGAATATAAAGTTAACTGATTTATCATCGTCTATATTCTGTCGGAGCCACTCCGAAATGTTTCTTGAAGCTCTTTGAAAAATGAGATAGAGTACTGAATCCTGTAATATCAGAAATCTCTGATATTGTATATTTACCCTCACTTATTAGCTCAGCAGCGCGGTTGAGTTTATATGTCTTGAAGAAAGAACTTGGGTTCTCTCCTACTAATCCTTTCACCTTATAGTAGAATTTCGTTCTTGATATTTTTAGTATCTCTGTCATACGAGAGACATCAAGATCAGTATTCGAAAGCTCATTCTCCATAAGCTGATAAAGTTCAGTCATAAATTCATTATCTTGTGGAGATAGTACATTCTCATCTATCTTATCTGTCTGTGTAGCTTTTGACAAAATATTACGTACATTTTCCCTGTTCTTCAGCTGAGAATGTATCAGTGCCAATAGATAATTTGGCTCAAAAGGTTTGGTAACATAAGCATCGGCGCCCGAATTAAGGCCTTCAACCTGATTCTCTACAGTTGACTTGGCTGTTATTAATATTACAGGAATATGGCAAAGAAGTGCACCCCAAAGTTTTTTGTCCAAACTTTGGGATGCACTTCAAATTTCCGGCCATCATTAAAGAAATAAAGATATGATTATTATTCCTGCTATTAGATAAAACATTGGTAAATAAATACATATAAAAGCAATGCTTATATTTGTATTAGAGTTATATACAAACAATAAAGATCACTATTCCTTAAGCTTTATTAAAATACAATTAAAGTGAACTAAGCATAGAAAGCATTAATCCCTATATTTATCGATAGCATCTTTATAAGTATTCTCGCTCATATCTTTAAACTGAGCTTTGTTTTGCTCCAGTTCTTTAAACTTACGATAAAGATTCGAATATATTATCTGATGAGCCTTATTCTGAATATTCTCTTCGAAATATTCATCCATCTCACATTCACTATTTACAAATACATCTATCATATTTAGTAAATCATCCTTATTTATGGTGTCAACTGAACTATAATTAATGCCGTCAAGCTAAATTCGCCTTTACTATTGCTAATTCTTAATATTTTCATAAGTTTTATTCCTTTCTATATATGCTGTTTGGCCAGCCTCTAAACTATCAAGCTGTATTGCATAATTTTTTACTTCCTCTCCAGTCTTTGACTTAAGCGTTTTGTCTGTAGGATAACCATAATAAATTCTGAACACTGGTTTCTTATCTACAATAGTCTTTTCAGTATATATGACATAATTTGGACGAATAGAACCACCAATTGTATTGTTGTGGGTTACAACTACCACAGGCATCTCTTCTGCTAAATCTTTTAAAAGAGTATTTACATCGTCTTTAAGGAAGATATTATCAAACGAGGACTCAGGCTCATCGATAAGTAGCATATCATAATTCCTTGCATCCTGAATAGAATTCAGCAAGTTATATTCAGACTGTTCTCCACCAGACACTTCCAACCCATATTCATTAAGTATCTTATAATCCACCGTTATGAAGAACTTATAGATTTCAGCATTGTTGATGCATTCTATCTCTTTTAATTCTTTGATAAAAGAAATAGGATTACTATATTGAGTATAAGCATCCACCAAACTTACCTTACGTCCCAAGACAGATTTCATATCAGTGGCATTCTCAAACTTCTCGTTTTAGCCTGAATTTTGAACTTTGCTACATCCCTCGAAGCAATCTCCCTTTCACGCATAATATAAGAGCAAAGCAACTTAAACTTTGTACGTTTATGTCTGTTAGTTGCAATTGTATAGAAACTTACGTCTGGTAAAGCCGGTGCAGATGAATGATATTGAAGACGTTTGTTAATTTCAGTCATCAAGGAGTTAGCCCACTTCTTCTTGTTATATTGCTCTAAGGCTTTTTCATATTGGCTTTCCAAGTCAAAAAGTAATGCTTTTAAAGCATTTATATCAATATATCGATTTATAGTTTCTCTATATTCTACATTACTCATAATTGCAAGTACATGACCAATTAATTGTTTAAGTGTGTCGGGTTCAGCAATATCAAACCTATAGTCGTTGAACAATGTACATTTAGAGAAAACATCCTTTAAACCTTCATCCTTAGCTATGTTTTTAAGAGTTTCTATATAGTCCTTTATAGCATTCTCGTCTATTTGCTCATCGTTGATACATACCGCATCATCCACCGCACTTCTAAACAAATCAAAATAATCCTCAAATAAGCTGTTTTTCTTTTCGGCAAGAAGATTATCATACATATTTTTGTCTTGGTTTTCACTGCCATTAACCAGTGAAAATTGCTTAATGTATTTAACATTTTTCTCGCCATACTTACTGTTAATTATACTGAGCGTATATGATTTTCCTGATGATCTACGACCAATAACTACGCTCAGTCCTGAAGAAATCTTTAATTCGCCAGTGTTGATGTCTATTAGGTTCTTATCCGAACCATCCAATGCGACTTTTTGTTTATCTTTCAATGCTTCTTTTAGTGCATGAATGGATAAGTCGCCGACCTCTATAAAGGTTTGTCTTGGCTGGAAATCATGTACTGCTGCCGTAAACCGACTATCACTAAAATACACTGGCACTAAACTATTCCTGTCCTTTCGACAATAGATGAACTTCTTAGGACTGTTAACCTCTCCAGCTGTGATATATTCTCTCAAATCTATAATAACAGCCTTTGGAATAAGAGGCTTTTTATCGTAGTGAGGTATTAATAAGTATTTTGAGAGGTCTGTAAATATAGACTTGAAGGCAGGCAAATCTAACGAATCTGTTGCCGTATGAATATTTGACGTTACCTGATTTGTTTTTTCATTAAAGTCATCTATGTCCAACTCATCAGTAATAACCAATATGTGTCCGTTACATAAGTCAACCTCGATACCTGGAAATACTGTTATATCTCCCAGCGTAGCTTTTATTGAAAGATATTGATTCTTATCAAATACATTATGGTTAGTAATAGCAATGCCGTCTATTCCCATAGTTGAAACGTACTCTTCTAACTTCGAAATGTCAAAATCAAAGTGGCTGTCGTTAAAAGGACTTGGAATTGTATGTATATGTAGATCTATTTTTCTCATATTTTAAAACTGTTATATCAGCTTAAGAATGATATCAAAACACCTGCAGCAACAGCAGAACCGATAACACCTGAAATATTACTTGCCATACAGTACTGGAGAACATGGTTCTTCTGGTCATACTTAAGAGCTATCTCATTTGCCACACGGCTGGCCATAGGCACGGCACTAAGTCCTGTTGCACCGATAAGTGGATTGATTTTCTTCTTTGAGAATAGGTTAACAACTTTCACAAAAAGAATACCACCTGATATAGAGAGTGCGAATGCAAGGAAACCACCTACAACAATACCTATTGTAGTCCAGTTAAGGAAAGCATCTGTAGTCATTGTTGCTCCCACAGATAGACCAAGGAATATTGTAGCAGTGTTCATTATTGAGTTAGATGCCGCATCAAACAGACGTGATGTATCACTACCAATCTCCTTGACAAGGTTACCGAACATAAGCATACCAATCAATGGAACTGCACTTGGTACAAATATTGCAACTACAGTAGTAACTACAATAGGGAACACAATCTTCAGAACACGGATATTCTTTATCTCAAGTTTAGAAGGGTAAAGTTTCTCCTGCTCCTTCATATTTATGCTCAACTCTTTCTTTGTACATAGTAGGTTTACAACAAGAGGGATGATAACAGGAACAAGAGCCATATAAGAATATGCAGCAATTGCTATCGGTCCTAAAAGATGTGGAGCAAGCTTGATTGTCGTAAAAATAGCTGTAGGTCCATCTGCACCGCCTATAATACTAAGTGATGCTGCTTCTTGAGGTGTGAATCCCATAAGAATAGCAACAATTAGCACAGTAAAAATACCTAGTTGTGCTGCTGCACCAAATATAGAGAGACGAAGGTTCCTAAGCATAGGACCAAAGTCTGTCAATGCACCTACACCCATGAAGATAATCGGAGGAAGGAATCCTGTCTTTATCAACAGGTAGTATAGAAAGTTCATAATCCCAAGTTGATGAGCAATCTCAGGCAATGACATATCCCATATATTCTGTAAAGTACCATTTATCATTATCATACCATTCTCATCAGCTTGAGTAACTCCCATTTCACCTCCTGGGAAGTTTGCAAGAAGTACACCAAAAGCAATAGGTACTAACAACAATGGTTCATAGCGTTTCTTAATACCTAGATAGAGAAGAATGAATGCAATGGCATACATTATTAGAAACTGCGGATCAGCAATAATATTACTGAATGCAGTCATTTCATATAGTTTACCGAATATATCTTCCATTATAATACCTTCATTAAAATGTCATCCTCAGAAACAGAGTCACCCTGATTGACACAAATTGCAGAAATAGTTCCTGTATAATCAGAACGGACAGCATTGTATGTCTTCATTGCTTCAATATAGCAAAGAATATCTCCCTTATTAACTTTGTCACCTACCTTCTTAGGAGTATCTTGGGCATTCTTTCCAAGAAAGAACTTACCCTCCAAAGGTGATAGTACATCTTTGCCCTCACCTACCAGTCCTCATCTTGAGAAGCTTCAGAAGGGCTGACATCATTAAGAGTAGCAGGATTTACATCACCAAAAGCTACAGTGACACGATATGGTTGTCCATTTACATCAACTGTAAGGATTCTAGTCTTATTATCTTCTGCTGGTGCATGAGCATTAGCCTTCTCTTCACGGCGTGTCTTGAGATCTTCCAAAAAGTCGTCTTTAGCCTTACCACTCTTGTATGCCTCATACTGAGCCGGGTGCATAGCATATTCAAACAACTCTTCATCATCATCACCAAGTTCCCACTTCTTTTCCCACATCATCTTCTGGTATTTCTCCAACTGATCAGGGTAATTATCTTGAGGGTTGCCTGTAAAGAACTGACGCCCTTCACGCTCTGCTTTCTCTTTAAGTTCTGGAGCAAGTTCACCTGGCAGTTTACCAGCCTTACCTAGAAGCATATCCCAGATATCATCTGCAATCATACCCCAGCGTTCCTTCCCCTTTTCAATTGCCATCACATTCATCATTGACAAGTTCTTTACATACTGACTGAATGGAGTTACCAAAGGAGGGTAACCTACACGAGGCCATACATAAGCTACTTCATTGAACAGCTTTATAAGCAGTTCATCCTGTGTCATAAATTGAAGGTTATGTTTTGCCTTATATTTATTGATTGAATCAAGATTATTTTCCAAGTCAGCCATAAGGCTACCCATCATTCCTCCAGGAAGTCCAGGTCCTATTAGAAGTGAACTCATAAGTCTGTTCTTAGGACTTATGTAGAGCCCGAGGAAGTCGTCCATGAATTCCTGAATCATTGAACGAACCTTCATGTATGCCTCCATATTTATTTCTGCAACCTTGAAGCCTGCATCTTTAAGCATAGCCTGAACACTTATAATATCAGCATGTCCTGTTCCCCAAGAAAGAGGTTCCATACCTACATCCACATAATCACAACCGGCTTTACATACCTCAAGAATAGAGGCCATATTGAAACCTGGTCCTGCATGAGAGTGGTATTGAACTGGTATGTTCTTTATCTTCTTGATACCCTCTACAACCTTGCCCAGGAACACTGGTCGCCCGATTCCTGCCATATCTTTTATACATATCTCATCAGCTCCAGCTTCAATAAGCTGTTTTGCCATATTTACATAGTACTCTACAGTGTGAACAGGAGAGAATGTGATACATAGTGAGCATTGAGAGATCATTCCCGCATCGTGTGCATAAGTGATAGAAGGAATGATATTTCGAACATCATTAAGTCCGCAGAATGTGCGGGTTATATCTGTACCTTGAGCCTTTTTTACTTTATAGAATAATTTACGTACATCTGCCGGTACAGGACTCATTCTTATTCCATTAAGTGCTCTGTCAAGCATATGAGTCTGAATTCCGGCATCATTAAATGGTTTTGTCCACTCTCTTACAGCCTTATTAGGATTTTCTCCAAATAGGAGGTTAACTTGTTCAAAGCCGCCACCATTTGTTTCAACTCTGTCAAAACAGCCCATTTCGATGATTACAGGTGCTACCTTAACCAATTGATCTACACGAGGGACATATTTTCCGGCACTTTGCCACATGTCACGGAAGACCAAACTAAATTTTACTTCTCTTTCCATTTTAATTACTCGTTTTCATTGGGTTATAACTTTTCTACCTTAATCACTTGGCCTTTACCGGCAGTCAAAATATCTACAGCTGATTTGATAGCATCAACAGCACCAGTATCCTTAGTAGGATTTACTGAAGGAACTTTTTGGACAAATTCCTCAGGCGCATACTTATTAACAAGGATTATCAAATATTTGCCAAGATAGATGACGATAAGAAGAATTAAAAATACAGTAGCCATACCGACTACCATAAGCAACAACCCCAATACTATGTTCTCCATTTTTATATATTTAATTAACTGTTATAGTTATAATTTTTTCAGCTAACAAACACCATATAAATCCAAATTTATAAAATTATGTTCTCTAATAATTATATTATCGTATAAATATATAAAAAAATAACATAAAACTATAGAGTAATCTCATCAATACTCTTCCTCTTCTTTTCTGAAGCTTCATCTTCAGCATAACCAATCGGAACAAGCACAACTGGTTCAACCTCTGAAGGAAGAGAAAGCACTTCACGACAAAGAGTTACATCAAAATTGCATACCCAACATGAAGCAAGCCCCTGCTCAGTAGCTGCTAGACAGAGATGCTCAACAGCAATAGCCACATCAATATCTGAATGGTCTTTGTCATCACTTTTTCTGTGCCATGACTCCTCATGGTTTGCACATGCCACAATTATACAAGGAGCACTCTTTATCCACTCTCTTTTATAGCAAGAATGAAGAGATTCAAGCTCTTTTTTATCCGTAATTATTTTAAAAAGCCATGGCTGAAAGTTGACAGCAGAAGGGGCGTATCTTACACACTCCATTATATAATGAAGCTTCTCCTTTTCAGGAATCTTATCTGAGTATTTGCGAGAGGAGTAGCGTGACTTAACTAATTCTAAAAAGTTCATATTCTTTTAAATTTGTTTGAGAACAAAAATAGTAACTTTGTGATGTAAATATATATTTGAATGAAGAAACTTGTAATATTCGACCTTGACGGAACACTACTAAATACAATAGGAGATTTAGCGCAATCAACTAACTATGCATTAAAACAGTGTGGTTTTCCTACTCATAATACAGATAGTTATAGAACTTTTGTAGGTAATGGTATCAACAAACTCTTTGAGAGAGCTTTACCTGAAGAGGAACGCAACGAAGAGAATATTATGAAGGTACGTTCTTTTTTCCTTCCATATTACAATCTTCACAAATCAGATCTCACCCAACCATACAAAGGTGTAACAGAATTATTGACTGCACTCCAAGAAAGAGGTTGTATGATAGCCGTTGCATCGAATAAATATCAAGCAGCTACAGAAAAGCTCGCAAGAAGCTATTTTCCAGGTATAAATTTCATAAAAGTACTAGGGCAAAGAGAAGGCATCCCAACAAAACCTGATCCACATATTATAAATGAAATTATTCAGGCAGCAGGTGTAAGCAAGGAGGAGACAATTTATGTTGGAGATTCGAATGTTGACATTATTACCGGCCACAATGCAGGAGTGGATGTTGTTGGTGTATCATGGGGATTCAGATCAAGAAGAGAACTTCAAGAGAATAACCCTCTTACTATAATAGAAGAAGCAGAAGAAATTCTCCTGCTTCTATAAATAATCTGTTCAAAAAATATCATTTAAATTGATAACTCATCGAGAACACGGATAAGATCCTTATCCATTGGCTTATCTTTTTTAATGGCATCTATGAATGGTACGTAAACCACTTCATCATTACGTATACCTACCATTACATTTCTCTGTCCCTCAAGGATAGCATCAATAGCTCCTACCCCAAGACGGCTTGCAAGAATTCTGTCTCCTGCACTCGGAGAGCCACCTCTCTGCAGATGTCCTAATATAGTAACTCTAACATCATACTCAGGATACTCTTTCTTTACTCGCTCTGCATAATACATCGCTCCTCCATTTTTAGGGCTCTCGGATACAATTACTATACTACTATTCTTAGATTTTCGGAATCCACGTCCTATAAATTGCTCAAGTTGGTCTACATCTGTTCTGTCCTCCGGAATAATCGCCGCCTCAGCACCCGATGCTACTGCACTGTTCTGAGCCAGGAAACCGGCATCACGTCCCATCACCTCAACAAAGAAAATCCTATCATGCGATGTTGCTGTATCACGTATCTTATCCACACACTCTACTATAGTATTTAGAGCTGTATTATATCCTATTGTGACATCAGTGCCATATAGATCATTATCTATAGTTCCAGGAAGTCCTATACAGGTGAAGTCGTACTCATCTGCAAGAGCCTTTGCTCCTGCCAACGAGCCATTGCCACCTATAACAATCAAAGCGTCAATGCCCTCTTTCTGAAGGTTATCATAAGCTTTCTTCCTTCCCTCTGGAGTCGTAAATTCTTCCGACCTAGCCGTTTTAAGTATAGTTCCACCTCTTTGGATTATACTACTCACATCTTGAGAAGTCAGCTCCTTTATCTCACCATTAATCAGCCCCTCATATCCACGGTATATACCTTTTACTTTAAATCCGTTGAATATAGCACTCCTAGTAACTGCTCGTATAGCAGCATTCATTCCCGAAGCATCGCCACCAGATGTCAAGAGGCCTATACACTCAATTTTCTTCATAGTTTAATATATTATGCAAGATATCATTGAAACATATTTATAACTTACTAAAGTTGTAAATAGTTCATTCATCTTACCAATTATCTGTTCTAAACGGTACAGTAGGCAACTGGTACAAGTTTGTAAGGTTGCCTATTTGGAAATTCTTGAAACAATAGCGTACAGCTACAGGTTCCTGAACCTCTTGTGCAGAAACTACAAGGTTTTTTCCATCATTAGAAGCCTGAGCCGGATAAAATTTCTTATCTGCTCCTGCAATCTCAAAACCCTCGAATCCGCTCCAACGGTTGAATCCATTTTCTGCATTATTAAAATAGATTATAGCCTTATTGCCCTTAATCTCCATACTTTTATATTCAGGACCTCTACAACCTATTTTTTTCAATCCATATGTTTCATTCAGCGCCATGAATGCCAAACGTTCTCCAACTTTCTGTTTCTCTTTTGGATGTATCTGATGAATTTCAAAAGGTTCGACAAGATCGTTTGTAGAAATCATACCACATTTATTAATAAGCGATTGAGCCTTAAATTGTTCTTCACGAAGTAATGCACCTACAATATTATTACCATAGTCAAAAGGAGCAATCTCAACTTGATAGAAAGGAAGATCTCCCTGTTTCCACATCTCTCTCCAAAGATTTACCATAGTTGAAAGACGTTTTGCATAATCCGGATGACCAACGTTAGACTCACCTTGATACCATAAAAAGCCTTTAATACTATACTTATATGAACCATTAAGCATACCATTGAACATGATCCAAGGTTTCATGTATTCAGGAGTCTTTTCATCATTTTTCACGTCCTTATATCCTGCAACAATCTCTTTTGGTAACCATCCCTCTACAGTAGAACCTCCCCAGCTACAGTTTATGATACCTACTGGCACATTCAGAGTCTGAGAAAGTAATGTTGCAAAATAGTATGCAGTAGCACCGAACTCAGGTGTATTTTCAGGATTGCTCTCTTTCCATCCATCACTGTTTGAATATTCTTGTGGAATTTCAGAGCCAATATTCTTTACAGTTGCATAGCGCACTAGTTTATTATTTCCTGATATAGCGATGTCTCTATTGGTACCCTCTAGAGGACAAAAATCAAAACCACGCATAGGCATCTGCATATTCGACTGGCCAGAACCAAACCATACTTCACCAATAAGTATGTTACTTAGCTTAATGCTCTTGCCATTACTCTTTATTGTAAGCACCTGAGGATTGGTTGTTGCAGCAGGAGTAGCAACTTTCATCTGCCATTTTCCATCAGTAGAACTCTTTGCTGTATATGTATTCTTGTTCCATGAAGTTGTCAAAGTTACATTTGCTCCAGGAGCAGCCTCACCCCAAATATTAACATCCGAAGATTGTTGTAACACCATATTGTCACTAAGTAATGATGGAACTTTCAGCTCCCCATTCACTTTTGAAAAGTGTTGTGCATTGATATTCATTGATAAGCACAACAGAAATAATAAAGTAAAAAAATGTGTTTTCATTATTCTATTTTTTTCGGTATATAAAAGTCAATTGAGATCTTTAAGGAAGTTCTCCACATCTCGCTCAATCCTCTTGTAAAGTTCACAGCTTTTGTATGTGGTATGTTTCTTAAGTATAATATCAACATCCGACTGACTGCGTTGATAACTTGTCAGTTCATTATTCATTTGCATCTGATGTTCAGCCAATCGCATAATCTCCTGCTCACGTTCATTCCTTAGAATGTTGCACACAGGCACAAGGAGTCTCATTATAACATTGTCCATTATATGATGCCCCTGAATGAATAGATAAGTATTCTCGGGATATACTCCAAGAGTTCTAAACTCCTTCTTCATATCATCAATCTCTTGCAATGCTTCCGGATGGTGATATTCCAACTCACGCAGCTTGTTAATAACTTTCTTGCTCATAACGTTTAATGCATGTTCAGGATGATGTATGCTTACAGTGTCAATCCGTACAAATGAGCAAAAGGTCATCATAGAAAACTCATTGAGAATATGATTTCTGTAAAACCATACCGACCAAATAAAGAGAGGATATGCAATCTTGGAATACTCTTCCATAAATGCAGAGAAATCTATTACATGTCTGTCATTGAGTGTAGCCATGACACATACCTCCTGAAGTCCTTCTGCATAGCACTGGTAGTTCTCTATGGCATAAACATAGGTGTGAAAGACATATCTGTTTTCGATTATATTCGTTGATGTCTGTGTAGCCCCTTGCAAAAGGTAATCGTAGTCGCTATCAACACAAGCAATCATATTCTCTCCTAACTTTGAGCCGAGGTCATTCATCAATACAGTCTTCTTCCCTTTTGCCAAAGTTGTTTGCGATGGCAGCATAACCTCAAAGTATCGTGTCTTATCTTCATATTTTGCGAAGAGTGTGCGCCAGAAGGATATATCATCATAGCTCTCTACGTAAGCAATAATTTTCTTGCGACTGTTTTTGGGCTTTAATGAGTTGGCAGCAGCAAAGTATAATGAAGATAGATTGTCGGATAATCTCTTCCCCATATCTATTTCTCTGTTATATCGCTGACTTCTGTTACTGCATCCATCCAGCCGTTCATAATGACAGCAGGTGAGTGTGTTGTAAGAATAATCTGGACATTAGGATTAAGTTCTCGTATCAATCTTATTAGTTTCTCCTGCCACTCCACATGAAGAGAAATCTCTGGTTCATCCATAAATAGCACTCCGGAATCATTGTCTTGTACAAGTACAGTAAGTAGAATTACGAGTATCTGTTTTTCACCAGATGATAGTTGATAAGGACAAAGCACATCGCCTTCTTGCTCAAACATAATCTCGTTTTTGCTACGTATTATCTTTTTGCATGTCTCCCCAAATAGTTCATCCATATGATCTTGAAATTTTATCTTAGGAGCCGACAGCTCTTTGGCTTTTATAGCATCTTCCGGATTTCCAGAAGTTAGACATTCAATTATACGATTACCTATGTTTACCTGATAATCAAGGTAACGACGTTGAAGCTGATATAGTTGCCAATCCAACTCAGTCTTGACATTCTTATCAGCCATCTTCTCCAAAAGATCAGAATGGAGAAGCGGTCTGTCAAAACTTCTTATTGCATCAAAATGTATATATGTAGCATCTTCTGGGTAGAAGGTGAACTTCACATTAGTCAACCCGTAATCATTCGACAGCGAACCTCCTTGAAGTACAGTCAGAGTGCTTACTGACTTATTGAGTATAGTACTCTTACCTATTCCATTTACTCCGCTGAGGATGTTTACATCCGGGCGCAAACTCCAAGATATATTTTTACGTCCCCAAAGACCCTCTATATCTATTTTTTTTATGTAACAAGCCTGTTTTTTCATATCACATAATATTTGCTTCATCACAAAGATATTAAATCCTAAAAGAAAGAAGTATCTTTGTTGAGTAAATTTATATGATATTTATGACATTCCAAAAATACAAGGCACATCTTGCTCTTTTTGGCGCAGCTGTTATGTGGGGCCTTATGTCTCCAATGGGGAAGACTGCACTAGAAAATGGGCTTGATGGTATATCTCTAGCCACATTCCGTATGACAGGAGGAGCTATATGCTTCTGGCTGGCATCTCTGTTTGCACCAAAAGAGGATGTTAAATCATCGGACATGCTACTTCTTTTCTTTGCAGCTCTTCTTGGTATTGTTATGAACCAAGGGTGTTTTACTTTAGGTTTGTCACTCACCTCTCCTATTGATGCAAGCATTGTTACAACAACAGCGCCTATAGCTACAATGGTGATAGCTGCCATTTTTATTAAAGAGCCGGTAACAAGTAAAAAAGTTTTTGGCGTTTTCCTTGGATCCATAGGAGCTCTTACACTGATAATGAGTCACAGCTCAACTTCAGCACAATCAGGAAGTATCATTGGAGATTTGCTTTGTCTGGCAGCGCAGATAAGTTACGCATTTTATCTTGTTCTATTTAAAGGCTTGATATCACGATACAACATATTTACTCTTATGAAATGGATGTTCACATATTCTGCAATGTGTTTCATCCCTTTATCATATAACTATGTATCAAAAATTGATTACGCTGCCATTTCATCTGTTACATGGTGGTGCACAGCATATGTTATTTTGTGTGGAACATTCCTTTCCAATATGCTTGTCATGGTAGGTCAAAAGAATCTTCGTCCTACAGTTATAAGTATGTATAACTATATACAGCCTATTGTGGGAACCACAGTATCAATAATTCTCGGCATGGGTACTTTCGGACCGGCAAAAGGAGTTGCAGTAACTTTGGTTTTCTTAGGAGTATATTTGGTAACGCAGAGTAAAAGCAGGGCTCAGATGCTTGCCGAAAAAGAGAATGAACTTCATAGTTAAGACTTTTGAATAGATATACAGTGAAAAATAATATATCAGATAATATATCACCTATCAGACACCTGCAAAAGCATGAGATTCTTCTTAGGATGGAGTATGAATACGAAAAAGAGAATTTTAAGCAACATACTCAGTCATGTGGAATTATTAGAAAAATAAATAATGGTATTTGTTGGTATCCTCTTTCGGTTGGAAAGAGCTATTACAACTCGCTCAATCAGTTTGTTATTGAGATAGAGAGAAAAGAAGATAGAGGATTGGAGCATCAATTTGAGTTTGGTAAACCTGTCTGCTTCTTCACTCAGTCGGCTGATGGAAAGATAAACTATTTTAAATTTACCGGAACAGTAAACTTCACTGACGAGGATATGATGGTGGTTATCATTCCTGATAATGATGCCGCAATTGCTCTACAGAATGCAAACAATCCTGGAGTACAGCTATACTTTGATGAGACAAGCTATAGACTGATGTTCGATGCATTAAGTTTAATGATTAATGCTAAAGAAGGACGCCTGGCACAGTTACGAGATATCTTTTACGGGAAAAACAAACTATCTGAGTTCACCTTCCAACCTGTAAGATTTCCATGGCTGAACAGTTCTCAAGAAGAGGCTGTCAACAAAGTTCTGCATGCTAAGGATGTTGCCATTGTTCATGGTCCTCCAGGAACTGGAAAGACTACAACTCTTGTGGAAGCGATATACGAGACACTTAATCGTGAAAATCAGGTGTTGGTATGTGCTCAGAGTAATATGGCTGTCGACTGGATAAGTGAGAAATTGGTTGACAGAGGAGTTCCGGTACTTAGAATAGGCAACCCATCAAGAGTAAACGATAAGATGCTCTCATTCACATATGAAAGACGTTTTGAAGCTCATACAGACTACCCTCAACTATGGGGAATTCGTAAAGCTATACGCGAGTTGTACGCTAAGATCAAACAACGTTCAAATGACAGAGAGAAGATAAGAGTTAAGATAAACTCACTTAAGGACAGAGCCGTTGAGCTTGAAATAAAGATAAACAATGATATCTTCTCACAAGCAAGGGTTATTGCCTCAACTCTTACAGGTAGTGCTAATAGAGTTCTGAGTGGTCAGAAGTTTGGTACACTCTTTATTGATGAAGCAGCACAATCATTAGAAGCTGCATGTTGGATAGCAATAGAGAAAGCCGACAGGGTAATATTGGCTGGTGACCATTGCCAGCTTCCACCTACCATTAAGTGCTATGAAGCAGCTAAGGAGGGACTCGATATTACCATGATGCAAAATATTGCGGCAAACAAACCTGAAGCTGTTTCTATTTTGAAGACACAATACAGAATGAATGAAGAGATTATGCACTTCTCTTCGCAATGGTTCTACAAAGGCATGTTACAGGCTGCTAAAGAAGTTAAATACAGAGGTATACTCGATTTTGACACTCCAATAGAGTGGATAGATACATCAGATGAGAACTATAAAGAGTCTATATCAGGAGAAAACAGCAAGATAAACAAGGAGGAGGCTGAATTTACAATTTCCAATTTGATAAACTATCTAGAGAAGATTGGCAAGGAAAGAATATTGGAAGAGAAAATAGATATAGGAGTAATTTCTCCATACAAGGCTCAAGTACATTATCTTAGACTTCTATTAATGAAGAACATTTTACTAAAGCCTTATAAGAAACTTATAACTATTAATACTGTAGATGGCTTTCAGGGACAAGAGAGAGATGTTATATTCATAAGCCTTGTACGATCAAATGAAGATGGTCAGATTGGTTTTCTAGGAGATCTGCGAAGGATGAATGTTGCAATGACAAGAGCAAGAATGAAACTCATAATACTCGGCAACAGAGAGACTATGTCACATCATACATTCTACAAAAAACTTATTGAATATATAGACTCTCTATCTGCATAGAGAGTCTTAAAAGTTATATTTTGGTGTTCATGAGAGTTATTAGAGCTTGCTCATGAATTTTTCTATATTGACAATATATCTTACGTGAGTGCACTCACCTATTATACCTTTGCTGTCACGTGCTACAATCTTGAAAGTAAGCTTTCTTCCTTCAACAGCCTCAAGAGTAGCTGTTGCCTTTACAATATCATCCAAAGGGGTTGGTCTCAGATGTGTAGCCTCAACACTCGCTCCTACAGTTGTTGATTCATCATCAAGTTCATCTATCACAGCATACATTGCAGCATTTTCCATCAACGCAATCATTATAGGTGTTGCCAATACCGGCAAATCTCCTGAACCTACATGCGCTGCAGTAAGTTCTTCTGTAACTTTTAGTTCATTGGTATAAGTAAGTCCTATCTCCATAATTATAATTTTAATTGCAAATATATTGAGTTAATTCAAACAAACGAAGAATCGGCATAACCGTTTTGCCTCTTGTCTGTGATTATTTTTATCTCAACAGCTGCAAACTTTTTCACTTCACAGCTGTAGATCTTTCACTTCACAATTGTGGAGTATATAGACTTCACTGATGTCTGAATACTCCACAGCTGTAAAAAAGAGAAGGACACGCTCATCACTGAGAATGTCCCCCAAAATAGATAATCTTTAAGAGAGAATTTATCTATGATTTATAATAAATTAAATTATTTTCCTTTATTAATCCATGTCTTATCAGTGTAGATATAAGTACCATCACCGTAAGCAACTTTGATTTCAGGATTTCCTAAAACACTACTATTACCATAAGGTAAGCGTTCAGGATAACGATTTATACCACTTTGAGTATTATTTGGATTTTTTAAAGCAACGTAGTTCTCACCCATAGCTTTCAAACGGCGAAGATCATTGTATGTCTCAACCTGCTCATCGTAAGATTGTGCTATATACTTCTGTTCAAACAATTTCTTTAGTGTAGGTGCACCTAAAGATGCAGCATAGGCAGCAGCATCAGTCTTATCACCAAACAGATCCATAATCTCACTTACAGATGATTCAACAGCAGTTTGAAAAGCAGCTGTAGCATCTTCGGAAGAGCGAAGTTGTGTTTCAGCAAGTATAAAATATAATTCAGCTTTGCTAAACAGATGCAATGGCTGGCTTCCTAGATCATACCAAGCTGGGAAAGCTAAAGAACCATCAGCAACCTGAGCAGTTGCAAGTACGCCTGGAGCATAAGCTTTATTTCCTTCACCAGCCTTAGGATTTCTGCCATCATATTTGTAATATGGAAGTCTTGGGTCACCATAAGCCTCCATTATGTCAGCAACTGTTGTAGACGAAGCAGTATAGCTACGACTCCAAATAAATGCACTCCAAGGATTATCACAGTTCACACCATTAAATTCAGTTATTGAAGCACCATCAAAGCCTAGTTCAACAGCCTTTAGTGCTGCTGCTTTAGCCTTACTCAATACACTTGAATCAACAGCTAGTTGATGCAACAGATAACGAGCCTTCAAAGCGTATGCCAATGACTTCCATTTTTTTGCATCACCACCATAAAGAATATCTTGTTTTGAAGCTGTTTTAAGAGCAACACCTTTATCCAAATTAGCAATAGCCTCATCAAGTGTTGTCAAGATACCAGTATATATATCTTTTTGAAGATCTAATTTTGGTTGTGGTATCTCCTGACCTTTTAAAGCCTCAGAATAAGGAATATCTCCATGTAAATCAGTAAGTACACCAAAGTTCAAAGCCTTAAGAACTTGTGCCATTCCTAGAATATCAAATTGTCCAACATTTCCTGGAACTTCAGTCTCCACTTTTCTAATCATTTCCTGAATATTAAGAAGATTAGAATATGTAGAATTCCAAGTGTTATTGAAAGTAGTTGAAGAAGCCAATTCACTAGCATTTCTCATTTCTGCTTTCATGAGCTGATTATTTCCAACGCCAATCTCTTGTTCATTCAAAGAGCCGAGATAGAAAGCATAGTCACCAGAAACAGTATTAAATCCGGTAGACATAACAGCATCAGTCAATTGCAATACGGCAGTAACCATATCTGGAGAAGGATGACGATTATCCTTGTTTATTTCGTCGAGTGTATCTTCGGAACAAGAAGTAAATCCCAAAACCACAGTCGACATAACCATTAATATATATTTTTTCATATTTGTATCTTTTTAATCTTATGAATTAGAATTTAATAGTAAGTCCACCACCAAAGCTAGAAGTATTAGGAACAGAGAAACGCTCGAAATAACCACTCATATTGTTATTACCCTGAGAAGATTCTGGATCGAAGTTAGGCAACTTAGACCAAACTAGTACATTACGAGCAAATCCATATAAATTGATATCAAATATTCCAATTTTTGGCAACTGATAGCTTAAAGTCAAATCACGTAACTTAATAAAGCTTGTATCG
Source organism: Phocaeicola paurosaccharolyticus JCM 15092 (assembly GCF_000613805.1). Classification (GTDB taxonomy): domain Bacteria; phylum Bacteroidota; class Bacteroidia; order Bacteroidales; family Bacteroidaceae; genus Phocaeicola; species Phocaeicola paurosaccharolyticus. Next base: position 34,734 of record NZ_BAJR01000015.1, read on the forward strand.
TAGATACCTGATTCTGTTACATCATAATAATACATGTAGTAGTCCTGCTTAGAAACTTCTACTGTATTTGCTAACCCTGTAGCTTCATCAATACCTTCAACAACCATATTACCTTCATGATATGGTAATGATTCTTTTGTTACTCCAAAGTAATTCATTGTCATATTTGTTCCATGATACATTTTGCCACCTTGTTGCCAGCTCCATGTAGTTGATAAAGATAAACGTTTGTAACGTCCACCGAAAGTGATACCAGTAGTGAAATCTGGAGAACAGCTACCTAAATCCTGGCTATCACCAGTTCCTTGAGGTAAACCTTCAAGAAGTAGTAAATTGCCTGCTTCATCACGTTTGAATGCTGTACCATAAATATTTGGATATGTACGTCCAGCCTGAGCACGAACCTGAGGTTCAACAAAACCACCTAACATAATTGATTCAACACCTGGTGCCAACTCTACAACCTTATTCTTAATCTTAGTGAAGTTTACTCCAAGATTTAAGTCTACATCTTTTGTACTTATTAAAGCAGCATTAATAGAGAACTCGTGAGAATCTGTACGCATTTTACCAGCATTAGTCAACACTTCCTGATAACCTGTAGTACCATCCATTGGCACTGAGAAAATCTGATCTTTAACATTCTGAAGAGAATAAGTATATTCAAATTTCAAACGGTTATTAAAGAAATATAAGTCAGTTCCAAACTCATAGTTTGTTGTATTCTGAGGCTTAAGACCCTCATCATATGTAACATAGTTAGGAATGAATGTTGAAACGCCACTAGGCAATGGATATGAGACAGGAGTATATGAATAGAATCCACTACCATAACTAGCACTAGCATAGTAATTATTATAATATACTCCAGCCTGTCCTACTTGAGCAAATGAAGCACGTAACTTACCATAAGTCAATATTTTATTTCCTTCAAGAGCATTTAGTTTTGTAAATTCCCATCCAAGAGATACTGATGGATAGAAGAAGCTACGGCTACCACGTGGCATTGTAGAAACATAGTCATTACGACCTGTTACAGTTAAGTATAGCTGATCTTTCCAAGAAAGAGAAGCACTACCAAAGAATCCCACAGTACGTTCTTTACGCTTATATTCACTTGAAGTATAAGTTGTTGCATTACCAATATTTATAAAACCTGGGAAGTTGAAATTTGATCCATAATAATCCCAAGAACGAACATTCTCGTCATTGAACTCATTACCTAAAACAACATTCAAACCATATTCCTGATCATTTCCAAATCTTCCATCGAAGTTTACAGTAAACAAGTTATTGAATACATTATGCTGTGAACCATAATTCTCAATATCACCATTCTTCAATGCAGTTGTAGTACCCATTTCTCTTGAGTCTGTATAATCAGAAGTCCAAACATCAAGACCAGCCTGCTCACGGAACTTCAAAGAGAAGTTTTCTCCCCAATTCAATTTTGGCTTAAATTCTAAATATGCATTTCCGAATGTACGGTTAGTATGCTGAAGATATTCATTATTTTCAGCCCACCAATAAGGGTTTACGAAACTCTTAGAACGGAACAGAACCTGTTTTGTTATATCACCAGGTACATGATTTGGAATACCCTTAAGGTCATACTCTGCAGGAGCTGAATATACAACATTCATTATACCATCATTTGCACCTGGAGCAGAAGTAATCTTACTAGAAGAATAGTTTACAGAAAAACCTGAATTCCATTGGTCATTAATCTTCCAGTCTACCAATCCTCTTGCACCCCATCTATCCATACCAGTTGAAGGTATGATACCTTTCTGATGAGAATTATTAACTCCGAAAGAGTAATTAAGGCCGTTTATGTTCTGAGAAATATTAACATTGGTATTTTCAGTAAAGCCAGTGCCAAAGAAATCAGAAACATTATCGTAAATCTGAGGTGTAGTCCATCCATCAAGTCCTGCTGAAACACGGTTTGGATTATAGTACTGACCTGGATGTGCTCCTGATGCAGTATATTTATTTGTTGTATCACCACCATATGCAGGGTCTTTTGAAAGATCAGTAATCTTTGGTCCCCATGACATTGATGAAGTAGGATTGTATGCAGAATAACCATTACCTTGAGCATAAACATTTTGGCGTTCAAATTTACGTGAAACTTGTTGTGCACTAATGTTTGAAGATATTGTAACAGAAGGTTTACTCATATTACCTGCAGAACCACGTTTTGTTGTGATTACGATTACACCATTAGATGCACGTATACCATAAAGTGCAGAAGCTGCCTGACCTTTTAATACATTTATAGATTCAATATCCTCAGGATTAATATCTATGCTACGGTCAGCATAATTTGCACCTGTGACTGAATTACCTGTAGAGAAATCGGCAGATGTATTGATAGGCATACCATCTATTACATATAATGGTTGGTTATTGCCATCAAATGAACGTGCACCACGTATAACAATCTGTGAAGATGCACCAGGGGCACCTGAAGACTGACGAATATCGACACCAGTAAGTTTACCCTGAATAGCACTAGCCAAAGAGGTAGTACCGCTTTTATTCAATTGATCCGATTTTAAATCTTGAGCAGCATAACCTAACGCTTTACGGTCACGCTTAATACCCATAGCTGTTACAACAACCTCATCTAAAGCCTTTGAATCAGACTTTAAGGCTACTTTCATAGTTCCAGGTTTAATATCAACCTCTTGAGATATCATTCCAACATAAGAAACGACCAAAGTCTTTGCAGACTCAGGAACATTTGGAATTACAAAATCTCCATCAATACCTGTAATTGCACCAATAGTTTGTCCTTTAACCAAGACTGAAGCACCGATTACAGGCTCACCATCTTCGGCAGAAGTTACTATACCAGTAACTCTCTTTGTTTGAGCTGTCATTATTCCAACACTCAAGACAAAGCACGCTAATAACGTAAACAATCTTTCTTTCATAAATCTCTCTTTTTAATTTAATTATTAGTAGGTCTAATTAAAATTTGCACAAATATACGAAATAACACTAAAACCCTGACAATTTGATGCGTTTTTTTTAATTTTATCTACTTTTTGTCAAACGCCTGTCAATAATAATTATCAATAAAGTTGTCATTTATTATCATTTTTTTCATAATAAATACTTATTATTGCATAAACAAGTACCGAATTAAAAAGATTGCTAATTTATTTTTTAAAATGTTGGGAATTAAGCTTTTGACATTTTGGTAACTATACCAAAACACATTTTTTAGTAAGTAATAATATATAACATGATATACTAAAAAATAAAAAAAGGTTGTAAAGCTATGCTCTACAACCTTTAATGTATAAAAAATATTAAAATTAATCTTCTTTATATCTTTCTATTGTCTGATCACGATCCGGACCTACAGAAATAATCTTAATTGGAGTTTCAAGTTGCTCCTCCAAGAAAGAGACATAAGCATTAAATTCCTCTGGAAATTCATCCTCACTTGTCATCTTTGTCATATCACAATTCCATCCAGGAAGTTCAGTATATATTGGTTCTACACCATCATTTATATCAAATGGGAAATAATCAATCTCTTCACCATCAACTTTATATGCTACACAAGCCTTTATTATAGGGAAAGTATCTAGAACGTCACTCTTCATCATAATGAGTTGAGTAACTCCATTAACCATGATTGAATATTTTAATGCTACAAGATCAATCCAGCCACAACGACGCTCACGACCAGTAACAGCTCCATATTCATGCCCTAAGTCACGCATCTTCTTTCCTGTTTCATCAAAAAGTTCTGTTGGGAAAGGACCACTTCCTACTCTTGTACAATATGCTTTCATTATACCATATACTTCACCAATTTTGTTTGGACCTATACCAAGTCCGGTACAAGCACCGGCACATACAGTATTTGAAGATGTTACGAAAGGATATGACCCGAAGTCTACGTCAAGCATTGTACCCTGAGCTCCTTCACATAACACACTCTTATTATCTCTGAGAAGATTGTTTATTTCATGCTCACTGTCAACAAGATTGAACTCCTTTAAATATTCAATAGCCTCCATCCACTGTCTTTCAAGTTCAGTGATATCATACTCAAAGTGCAAGTCCTTCAATGTTTTCTCATGACGGGCTTTTGCTGCTGCATACTTCTTATCGAAATTATGAAGAATATCTCCCACTCTAAGACCATTTCTACTAACCTTGTCAGTATAAGTAGGGCCTATACCTTTGCCGGTTGTTCCAACTTTAGCATCTCCCTTTGCAGCTTCATATGCTGCATCAAGTATACGATGAGTAGGCAAAATAAGATGAGCTTTCTTAGAAATGTGAAGTCTCTCTTTCAAAGGATGTCCACTTGCTTCCAAAGCCTCAGCCTCGGCTTTAAACAAAGAGGGATCTAGGACAACTCCGTTACCAATTATATTAACTTTATCACCTTGGAAAATGCCTGAAGGGATTGAGCGCAATACATATTTCTGGCCATCAAATTCAAGTGTATGTCCAGCATTCGGACCACCCTGAAATCTTGCTACAACATCATAACGTGGAGTGAGGACATCGACAACTTTTCCCTTGCCTTCATCGCCCCACTGCAAACCTAACAACACATCTACTTTCATTTTTCTCGATAATTTATTTGTTTGTTTTTTCTTCGTTTAGCCAAGCTACACTTATTACATATACCATATATATATAAGGAGTAGTGATATGGATGGAATTTATTGAGTTTGGAATCGTTTATAGCTTTTAGAAGTTCATCATTTTGAAGCTCAGTAACCTTTCCGCATTGCATGCAAATCATGTGATGATGGTTTTCATTGTTGTATGCTCTCTCAAACTGAGAAGAATTCCCAAACTGGTGCTTTATAACCAAATTCGCATCTATCAACAAGATAATAGTATTATAAAGGGTAGCACGGCTAACTCTGAACTGGCCTTTATCTTCCATGATGTGATATAGGGCTTCTATATCAAAATGACCATTAATAGAATAGATTGTATCGAGTATAGCATAGCGTTCAGGCGTCTTTCGATGCTTGTTAGCTTGCAGATAGTCTGTAAGAATCTGCTTTACTGTATCTTTCACATTCTCTTCCATTCCAGACTTGATTCCGTGTTCAAAGGTAAATCTTTTTATTATAAGTTAAAAGTATATGCTTAATATTCTACATCCATTTTTATATCAGATGCTAATAAAACAATTTCTTCCTTGGAAGATTTTAATAGTGGTGAAAGCAACTTTGACAATTTCTTTGCATTATCCTTATTCTGATGCCCATACTTTTTAAGTGCCGTAGCAGCGGCTTTGCAAATCAATACATGCTGATATTCCAATGCAGTAAAAGTCTGGTCCAAAAATTCAGCTTCAGCACGTTCATTTAATGTAGCTTTCTTCATAAATAGACGTGATAGTAACATGTAGCCACATAATTGATGATACTCCTCATCGGAAGCAATCCATTCAAATGCTTTCTCAGATGCATATGGAAGATGCTGAAAAAGATTCATACATGATATTTCTACAAGTTCCGGGTTTTTCATATCATCTACCCAAATGTCAGCTATTTCCGGAAGAAAGCTATCTAAAGGCTGCAGAAAAGTGGCAAGAATTTTACACTCACGTATATTCTCTTTCCAGAGTGCTTGAGCCAGTTGATGATCTTTCTCATATTTTTCTGCTATCTCCTTTAATCTAGGAAGTTCAATACCAAAATTAATCTTGTACACCAGACCTTTCTCACGCATACTTTGAGACACAACTCCGTTCATAAAGAGACGGAATTGTGCCTTGATATCTTTTACCTTTTCGTTTACATCCATATTTTACTCATTTATATAAGGAAGATTTGCGTGATCTTTACTATAACGTAACATCTGCTCACTATAACCTTCTGAATATGAAACTTTCACATCAGTTATCTTACCATCACTATCTTTCTCTAAAGTATATACTGGATTTACAAATCCTTTATATGGAGCAAGATGCAACTTCTCATATCTCTGAAGTATCTCTTTATGTAAAACAGGGTCAACTTTTACTGCATATGTCTCAACAATATTACGTGCTCCATTTAAATCGCCTTCGCTCTTTATTCTTTGTATTTCAGCTAGTAAATCACCAAATAGCACACGGAGTTTCTGATAATCATTAATCTTTACATAACTCTTGCCGTTTTTCTTGACAATCTCAACTACATTATCAGCTTTACCCTTCTCATAAACCCATTTTGCAATAAGCTGTCTGTTACGCATATGTGACTCTTCAACATTATTACCCAACTCTATACGAACAAGTTGAGTCATAAGTCCATTCATCATATATGAATAGTACTGAGCTTTGTAAGCTTCTTCATTTGGAGTAAGCTTAAGATCTACCAACTTCTTATCGGCAAGATAATATAGACCGAATAGGTCAGCTCTTGTCTCCTCTATTGTAGAACCATAAGCCTTAAGTGCATCAGGATCGACTCCTGGAAGCAATTGTCCAGATCCATGTCCTAGACATTCATGAAGGTCTGTATGAAGATCATCTGTTATATCAGAATAATTATTTATTAGATCCAGTTCTTCCTTGCCATATACAAACTCTTCTGCAAATCCATTTCCATGGGCAGCCTTATTGTAAGCATCAGTTATATTACCTATAGTAACTGACTTAGATCCATGTGAACTACGAATCCAGTTTGAATTTGGAAGGTTTATACCAATAGCTGTAGAAGGATAAAGATCACCTCCCAATATTGCGGCAGTAATCACCTTCGCTGTAACACCTTTTACAGTCTCCTTCTTGAATTTCTTATCAACAGGTGAATTATCCTCAAACCACTGAGCATTAGAACTGATTGTTTCAGTACGTTTAGTTGCTTCAATATCCTTGAAGTTTACTATTGATTCCCAGCTTGATTTAAGTCCTAGAGGATCTCCATAGCTCTCTGTAAATCCATTTACAAAATCTATTCTTGAATCTAGATCTTTAACCCACAAGATAGCATACTCATCGAATGTTTTCAAGTCTCCATCTCTATAGAATTGGATAAGCTTTTTAATCACATCTCTCTGTTTTGCGTTTTCAGCAACTTTTTCTGCTTTATCAAGCCAGAAAATAATTTTATCTATTGCTGCACCATATAGAGATCCTGATTTCCAGACTTTCTCATATATTTTGCCGTTCTCCTTAACTAAACGACTGTTCATACCGAACATAACAGGCATAGTATCATTTGGATTCTTCATAGCTCCATAGAAGTCTTCAGCCTCTTGCTGAGTTACTCCTTCATAGTAATTTGAAGCAGAAGTTTCAACAAGATCCTGACCATCAGCCTGATTTACTCTCTTTGGCATTATTCTCGGGTCGAACATGACAGGGAAAATCTCATTACATAATTGGTCAAGAGTCTCACCCTTTTTCAAAGGTAACTTAGCCGGATCAAGCTTTGCAAGTTTACTACGGAAAAATTCCTGAGAAAAAGCTGGCAAGAACTTATCTGAAGAGTAATGATGGTGAATACCATTTGAGAACCACACTCTCTTTAGATAAACTTCCATATTGATATAGTTGGTATCCTTCTTATCACCTTTATAATTGGTATATACCTCCTCAAGCATCTTACGGATAGTAAGATTATATTTTCCATTCTGATCAAAAAGTATATCTCTTCCCTCAAGAGCTGCTTGAGTTAAATAATATATTAGCTCCTTCTGTTTAAGGTTGAGTTCTTCGAACCCAGGAACCTTATAACGTAACACCTGAAGGTCAGCAAACTGTTCTACTGTATATTTGAAGTCTCCATCTCCTTCTGAAATTTTCTTTGCACTATTGCAACTCATTAGCATACTTCCTCCTATTAATGTAAGCAAAATCGTTTTTTTCATAATTATGCCTTGTTTGTATTTATTTGAATAAAAAAGGAAAACGTAAGTTTCCCTTTTTTATTTTAACTTATTAATAACTCTTATCGTTCGAAAAATTTCTTCCTGTAAGCATTTGGGGTTAATCCGATATTTTTGTAAAAAGCAGCATAGAAAGATTGACGGTTAGCGAAACCAACCATTGCGCTAATATCTTCTACATTTTTATCAAAGTATCGTCTGTCTACAAGAAGATGTAAAGCATCTTTTATACGATATTCATTCAATAAGCATGAATAATTCATGCCGAAACGTGAATTAACAACAGCAGAAAGATAGCGTGTATTAGTTTTCAACTCTTTAGCTAAATCTTTTGCTGAATAGTTAGGATCTCTGTACTTCTTCTGAACCACGACTATATTTAATATTTGGTCGTATAATTCATCAGCAAGTTCAGCTCTAATAAGAGATCTATAAGCTGCCTTTTTCTTTGTCTTCTCTCGAAGATTGTACGGCATCTTCTTCTCTTCTTGGTTTGTTTTTTGATTTTCAGCGTCGCTCATAAGTTCGTCAGTTTAGTTAAAATTCATATAGCAGTCAATGTCATATGCAAATATAAAATTCTTTTTCTTTAAAACAAACATTTCGACTTAAATTTTATCTTAAATTATCACAACAAATGGTGACAATAATAATCAATTATCTAACAAAAAGAGTCACTCAATAGTTTCTAAATCATCTGAAATCATAAAAAAAAAGAAAAAGAACTTTTTTTTAATTCATTACGATTAGTTACATAATTATACATTTATATTGATGAATAATTTATTATATTTGGTTGAAATTAAATATCGCCTCCATAAACGAATATGTTACAAAAATTAAAGAAATATTTCGGCTTCACAGAATTCAGGGAACAACAAAAAGAGATAATTGAAAAGATAATAGACAAAAAGGATACTCTGGTCTTGATGCCAACAGGTGGAGGTAAATCTTTATGCTATCAGCTCCCAGCAATTCTTATGGAAGGAACTACTATTGTAGTTTCACCGCTAATATCTCTTATGAAAGATCAAGTAGAAACATTGATCGAGAATGGTATTCCAGCAAGAGCGCTGAACAGTACCAACAGTGAAGAAGAGAATTATATACTTAAACGAGATTGCCTTCAAGGCAAGGTTAAACTTCTCTATATATCTCCGGAGAGATTATTACTTGAGATGAATTTTCTCCTAAAGGACATCAACATAGCTCTCTTCGCTATTGACGAAGCCCACTGTATATCGCAATGGGGACATGATTTCAGACCAGAATATACTCAACTGAAGTGCATACGTTCACAATTTCCAGAAATTCCTATCGTTGCATTAACTGCAACAGCAGACAAGATTACTAGAAGTGATATTATTGAACAGTTGGACATGAGGAATCCTGAAGTATTCATATCATCGTTCGACCGTCCCAACTTAAGTCTTGAGGTTAAAAGAGGATTTCAACAAAAAGAAAAAAACAAGTATATTATTGATTTTATTCGGAGGCATAAGAATGAGAGCGGAATAATATACTGCATGAGCAGGAACAAAACGGAATCAGTTGCCCAAATGCTTATGAAGAGTGGTATAAATGCAACAATTTACCACGCCGGACTTAGTGCCGCTAAGAGAGATGAAGCACAAGAAGATTTCATAAATGACAGGGCCCAAATAGTCTGTGCTACAGTAGCATTTGGTATGGGAATTGACAAATCTAACGTGCGATGGGTTATTCATTATAACATGCCAAAAAGTATAGAGAGTTTCTATCAGGAGATAGGGCGAGCCGGAAGAGATGGGCTTGCTAGCGAAACACTCCTATTCTACTCATTATCAGATATGATACTTATGAACAAATTTGCAGCAGAGAGTAAACAACAGGAAATTAATCTGGAGAAACTACACAGAATGCAGCAGTATGCAGATAGCAACATATGCAGAAGGAGAATCCTACTAAACTATTTCGGAGAGAGTATGGACCACGACTGCGGGCATTGTGATGTATGCAAAAATCCACCTCAGAGGTTCGATGGGACAATAACTGTGCAGAAGGCTCTCAGTGCTGTTGCTCGTGCCAATCAGAATATTTCTATTGGAGTTCTTATTGATATACTAAGAGGTAATTATTCTACAGAGGTAAAATCCAAAGAATACGATAGACTAAAGACATTCGGAGCAGGAAGAGATATATCTGCTAGAGACTGGCAAGACTATCTATTGCAGATGTTAAATCTAGGATATTTTGAAATTGCCTACAACGAGAACAATCACATTAAGATAACAGAAAGTGGGAAGAAAGTGTTATTCTCATCTGAAAAGGCAGAACTTGTTATAATCAACCGTGACGATACGAAAGTGAATATAAATAAAAAGAGCCCAACTAAAGAAAAGCAACTATTTATTTTTGCCGGAGAAGGAGGAATAGAAGAGAATAATCTTTTTGATGAGTTAAGAGCACTTAGAAGGAAATTAGCTGATCAACAGGCTATACCACCATATATCGTATTTTCAGACAAGGCACTTCATCTCATGGTCCATTATAAACCTATGACAATAGAAGAGTTAGGCAACATAAGTGGAATAAGTGAATATAAAAGAGATAAATACGGTAAAGAGTTTGTAACACTTATAAAAAGAGTCATAGGGAAATAACCCAGAAGAACAGATTCCTTAAATATTTTACTTTGAAGCCTTTAGTTTGTCACGAAGTTCTGATCGAGGAGTCCCAAGTGATACAGCTTTCTCATAAGCTACATAAGCCTCTCTGTTCTTCTTTTGCGCCATATATATGTCACCACAGGTAACATATATCTCAGGATCATTAGGAGAAAGTTTTGCAGCAGACTCCAGGTCAATTAGAGCTAGATCGAGAGTATTCATCTCTATCTCTATATTAGCCTTAATCTTAAGTAGTGAAACATCCTTAGGATTGTCAACTATCATCCTGTCAACTGATTCAATAGCTTCTCTATATTTTTGCTCCTTCTGATTCAATATAATAAGACCAATAAGTGCTGTTCTGTTCTTATTGTCCTCCGACAATAGAGCATTATAGTCTATTCTAGCCTCTTTATACTCTCTCCTGTTCATATTGATATAAGCCCTGAAGAGAAGAGCCTCTTTATTAAATCTATCTATATCAAGTACGTTACAATAATCAATATATGCTTTATCAAAATTATTTCTCTCCAGATATAAAGATGCTCTATTTAGAAGAGTAACAACAGAATATGGAGTAATATTCAGAGAAAGAGAATACGACTTAAGAGCTTCATCACTTTTACCCATTCTCCTCTGTACAGTACCAAGATTTGTAAAGAGCAAAGCATTTCGAATATTCGAAGGATCCGATTTAAGAGCTTGTTGGAAGAGTTTCTCAGCCTGCACAAGACTATCTTTCTTGGCTGAATTCAATGCCTTTTCTACTATATCACTATATTCCTGAGCATTAACACTCAGAGCTGCAAATAAAAAAAGTATGTATAGAAGAATACGTTTCATTTTAAATTTATATTGTTCAGTGCAAAAGTATTTGATTATTCACTCTATTCGACTACTATTTAACTAAAAAAACATAACAAAAGTATAATGTCAGCTATAATAAAAATGAATACACTCAATTTATGGCTATAAAAAAGAAGTGAACATGTAGATAATATAAATACCCCATGTTCACTACTATTTGTAATTTCTATAAGAACATTATATCACATATAGCGATATCATGTATCAATATTAAACTATTGTTTGTTTATATAGTCAGCAATCCATTCACCAACCTCTTTTGTTCCATATTTCTTTCCACCTTCAACCTGAATATCCGGAGTACGTACATTCTCATCAAGAGAGGCATTAACAGCTTTTCTAATAATAGTACCCTCTTCTTTTAAGTTGAAATATTCGAAAAGCATCGCAACAGATAATATCTGCGCTAAAGGATTAGCTATATTAAGCCCTTTTGCTTGTGGCCATGATCCATGAATAGGTTCAAAAACCGGAGTACCCTCACCTGTTGAAGCTGAAGGAAGCAATCCCATAGAACCACTTATTACCGAACCCTCATCAGTAAGTATATCACCAAAAGTATTCTCTGTAACCATAACATCAAAGAAAGCAGGTTCCTGAATCATTCGCATTGCAGCATTGTCAACATACATATAGTCAGTTGTCACTTCAGGATATGAAGGAGCCATCTCTTGAGCTATCTGTCTCCACAAACGTGATGAAGCCAAAACATTTGCTTTATCGACAACAGTAAGATGCTTACGACGTTTCATCGCATATTCGAACCCTACTTTAAGAATTCTTTCTATCTCAGGACGCGTGTACATATTTGTATCGTATGCCTTATCATTATCCTGATACTTTTCACCGAAATACATTCCACCAGTCAGCTCTCGTATACAGATAAAATCAGCATCTTTTACAATTTCCTCTTTTAATGGAGATTTATACAGTAGAGACTTAAATGTCTCAACAGGACGTATATTTGCAAAAAGCCCAAGTTTCTTTCTCATAGCTAATAATCCCTGCTCAGGTCTTACCTTTGCTGTTGGATTATTATCAAATTTCGGATCTCCTACTGCTGAGAATAGAACAGCATCAGCCTCATTACATATCTCGAAAGTCTCCTCAGGGAAAGGATCGCCAACCTTATCAATTGCATCTGCTCCACAGATTGCATATTTATAGTTTACAGAATGTGAGAATTTATTGCAAACCGCATTCATCACATTTACTCCTTGTACAGATATCTCTGGTCCTATACCATCTCCCGGTAAAACTGCTATATTAAAATTCATATTATTATCTTTTATTTATTGGTATTGTATTTGCTTTCAATGATATTCAACATCTTGATAGTTGCCTTTATCGCTGCTTCTGTCTGGTCGGCATCAAGTCCTCTGGTTCTGAATATTTTGTCTTCGAAACTCCATGTTATTACAGTTTGCACAAAAGCATCTGTTCTTCCACCTGGAGGAATAGTTACAGCATAATTTGTAAGCATAGGGAAACTACGGTGAAGTGTAGTCTTATATATTTTTCTCAATGCCCTTACAAAAGCATCATACTGACCATCACCACTTGAGTTCTCCTCATATTCTATCCCATTTATCTCTATCTTAACATTAGCCAGAGGCTTAAGTCCTTGTGCAAGAGTGACTATATAGTTCTTTAGCCTCACTGATTCATCCATAACACCATGTTTCAGTACATCCGAAACAATGTATGGAAGGTCTTCCTGTGTAACGAGCTCTTTCTTATCACCAAGTTCTATAATTCTTTCAGTAACCTTACGCATTGAATCTTCATCAAGTTTAAGTCCAATGTCCTGAAGGTTTTTAAGAATATTTGCTTTACCACTGGTCTTTCCAAGTGCATATTCACGCTTTCGTCCGAATCTCTCAGGAAGGAGCGAGTTGCAATAGAGATTGTTTTTATTGTCACCATCAGCATGCACTCCGGCAACCTGTGTAAACACATTCTCACCTACTATAGGCTGGTTGGGTGGTATTGTAATACCTGAATAAGACTCAACTACTTTACTTACATCATTCAGTTTGCTCTCATCAATGTTTGTAACAGCATCAAAATGATCACTCAGGATAGCCTGAACACTTGCAAGAGGTGCATTACCAGCTCTCTCACCAAGTCCGTTTATAGTAGTGTGCAACCCCTTCACTCCACTCAATACTGCGGCAAGCACATTACTTACAGCCAGATCATAGTCATTATGAGCATGGAAATCAAAATGAAGTTTCGGAAAACGTTTCTTCATCTTGCGCATGTATTCTATAACCTGAAGAGGATTTAGAATACCAAGAGTATCAGGAAGCATAAACCTCTTTACACTTGTTTTAGACAAAGCTTCAACAAGATTGAAGACATATTCAGGAGACTCTTTTATACCATTACTCCAATCTTCAAGATAAACGTTTACTGATATATCATTGTCATCAGCATATGCAATAACATTAAGAATATCCTTGATATGTTCCTCTGGCGACTTAGCTAGTTGCTGTGTGCAATGTTTGCATGAACCTTTACAAAGCAGGTTCAACACTTTACATCCGCATCTGTTAATCCAATCAACTGAAGAATGACCATCAACAAAACCAAGTACCTCTACCCTATGTAACATGTTTCTTCTAGCAGCCCAATCGCAAATCATTTCCACAGCTTCATATTCGCCATCGGAAACCCTTGCGGAGCCGACCTCAACTCTGTCTACCTTAAGTTCTTCAAGAAGTAGCCGGGCAATCATCAACTTTTCGTGAGGGACAAAAGAGACACCGCTGGTCTGCTCGCCATCCCGAAGAGTTGTATCCATTATCTCTATTTGGACACTTTTTCCCATTCTTCTATTTTATTCTTATTGCTTAAAAGAAAATCTATATCGTCAAGTCCATTCATCAGGCAATGTTTCTTGTATGCATTGATCTCAAATGACTCACTTCTTCCTGTATCCATGTTTGTAACCTTTTGAGCAGGAAGATCTACCTCAACTTTCATATCAGGATTCTTATTAATAGAATCGAATAGTTCTTGTAAAAAACTTTCGCTAACGACCACCGGTAATACAAAGTTATTAAGCTCGTTATTACGATGTATATCAGCAAAGAAGCTGGATATAACCACTCTAAATCCATAACCGGCAATAGCCCACGCTGCATGCTCACGACTAGATCCAGAGCCGAAGTTTTTACCTGCTACCAGGATTTCACCTTTATATTTAGGATTATTCAGGACAAAATCTTTATTCAATGTTCCATCTGCATTATATCTCCAATCACGGAAAAGGTTATCTCCGAAATATTTCTCTTCTTTAGTAGTTGCCTTAAGGAAACGAGCAGGTATAATCTGGTCTGTATCAACATTCTCAAGAGGAAGAGGGATGCAAGTGCTATTTATTATATTAAATTTCTGTTTCATTGTACTATTATTTATATTACAGTATCATAAATCTACTGTTGCTTTAATCTATATTTATAAAAGTTTCAGTTAGTTTATCAATTCTCTTGGGTCTGTAATAACACCTGTGATAGCTGCAGCTGCTGCAACAAGAGGACTTGCAAGTAGAGTACGGGCACCAGGACCTTGTCTACCTTCAAAGTTTCGGTTACTTGTTGACACAGAATATTTTCCTGCTGGGATCTTATCATCATTCATTGCCAGACAAGCAGAACATCCCGGTTGACGTATCTTGAAATCAGCATCTGTCAAGATCTTATCTATTCCTTCACTCTTTATCTGCTCAAGTACCATCCAAGAACCAGGAACAAGCCATGCTGTTACATTCTCCGCTCTCTTCTTTCCTTTTACTATAGATGCAAAAGCTCTGAAATCTTCAATTCTTCCATTTGTACAAGCACCAAGGAATACATAGTCTATTTTCTTACCCAATAGTTGTTCGCCAGAGTTGAAACCCATATAGTTCATAGATTTCTTGAATGAGTCGCTATCATCGTAAGGTATTGTATCATTAATAGCCATTCCCATGCCTGGGTTTGTACCATATGTTATCATTGGCTGAATATCAGCAGCATCAAACTTAACTTCTTTGTCAAATTGTGCATCATCATCACTCCTCAAAGTCTTCCAATATTCAACCGCCTTATCCCACTCTTCTCCCTTAGGAGCATATTCTCTTCCTTTCAGATATTCGATAGTCTTCTCATCAGGTGCAATCATACCTCCTCTTGCTCCCATCTCAATACTAAGATTACATAATGTAAGCCTTCCTTCCATAGAAAGTTCCTTTACTACCTCTCCTGCGTACTCAACAAAATATCCTGTTGCGCCACTGGTAGTCATCTTCGACATCATATAGAGAGCAACATCCTTAGAGGTGACTCCTTTACCTAACTTACCATCAACAGTAATCCTCATTGTCTTTGGACGTGACTGAAGTATGCATTGAGAAGCCATTACCATCTCAACTTCACTTGTACCGATACCAAAAGCGACTGCTCCCATAGCCCCATGAGTAGATGTATGCGAGTCGCCACATACAATTGTCATTCCTGGTAGAGTAAGTCCTCTTTCCGGACCTACTACATGGATGATACCATTCTTAGGATGCATCATTCCAAAATATGATAAGCCGAAATCCTTTGCATTCTTTTCCAGAGCATCTACCTGATTCCTTGATACAGAATCCTCAATAAGCTTATCCTGATCATGAGTTGGTGTATTGTGATCGGGTATACACACTATCTTATCAGGACGGAAACATTTCAGGTTCCTATTCTTCATGCCTTCAAAAGCTTGTGGGCTTGTCACCTCATGACAGTATAGTCTGTCAATATATAACTGGTTGGGACCATCATCAACAACTTGAACTACATGTGAATCCCATATTTTATCAAATAAAGTATTTGCCATAATATTATTTTCTGAACTTATTTATACAATCAATATATGCCTCTACAGATGCAGCTATGATATCTGTGTTTGCACCAAATCCATAATACATCTGACCATCAAATTCAACTTGCATATGAACTTTTCCCATATCATCACTTCCCTTGCTTATTGCCTGAATTGTGAACTCCTTGAGAACCATCTGTCGGTCAATAATCTTCTTCAATGCCTTTATTGCAGCATCAACAGGTCCATTACCAGATGCAGCTGCTTCAAAATGTTCACCAGAGATAGAAATTCCTATGCTTGCAACAGATCTGACACCTACTCCACTTGTAACCTGAAGATAGTCAAGTTTGATATGGTGATTCATGCTGCGATCAGCACCTGCAAGAACTAGTATATCATCATCTGTGATATCCTTCTTTTTATCAGCTAACTTTAGGAAATCTTCGTAAACCTTATCAAGCTTATCCTGATCCATATCAACACCAAGAACTGTAAGTCTATGCTTTAAAGCCGCTCTACCACTCCTAGCTGTCAATACAATAGCATTATCATCTATACCAACATCTTTAGGGTCTATAATCTCGTAGGTCTGAACATTTTTCAAGACTCCATCTTGATGGATCCCTGAAGAGTGAGCAAAAGCGTTTCTACCAACAATAGCTTTATTAGGTTGAACAGGCATATTCATTAAACTCGATACCATCCTACTTATAGGATATATCTTCTGTGTATTGATATTAGTCTGAACATCTATGTTATTATGACATTTTACAATCATTGCAACCTCTTCTAATGAGGTATTACCGGCACGCTCTCCAATACCATTGATTGTAACCTCAACCTGACGTGCTCCATTGATAACTCCACTCATAGTATTAGCTGTTGCCATTCCTAGATCATTATGACAATGGGTAGATATTATTGCTTTATCAATATTACCTACATTCTCCATAAGATATTTAATTTTAGCGCCATACTCATCAGGCAAGCAATAACCGGTAGTGTCAGGGATATTGACTACAGTAGCACCAGCTTTAATTACCGCCTCTACGACTCTAGCAAGATATTCGTTATCAGTTCTACCTGCATCCTCAGCATAGAACTCTACATCTTCTACATATCTCTTTGCGTATTTCACTGCTGCTACGGCACGCTCTATAATCTCATCTTTAGAAGAGTTGAACTTATATTTAATATGAGATTCTGAAGTTCCAATACCTGTATGAATTCTTTTTCGCTTTGCATATTTCAGCGCCTCAGCAGCGACATCTATATCTTTTTCAACAGCTCTTGTAAGAGCACAAATTGTTGGCCATGTAACTGCCTTTGAAATCTCAATAACTGAATTGAAATCACCTGGACTTGAAATAGGAAAACCTGCTTCAATAATGTCAACGCCCAATAGCTCAAGCTGTCTGGCTACCTGAATTTTCTCTACTGTGTTCAGCTGACAACCTGGGACTTGTTCACCATCTCTAAGAGTGGTATCAAAAATAAACAATCTTTCACTCATATACTTTCGAATCAATTTATTACTAATCACAAATAAAAAAGCCTCTCTCACTGGGAAGTGAGAAAGGCTCAATATATCTTCTTTGTATACATTTATGCACAACACTCACTTCCCGCTGACCTGGCCAGTAGAATAATAATACCGCATAGCAAAATATGTATAGAAATAATCATAATCTTCTTCTTTATGGCTGCAAAGTTATAGCTTTTTTCTAACACGCAAAATAAATTGTATCTTTTTTATCGAAAAAATTTACGATTTCTCACTATTACGTTGATTATTGTATCATTTTCTCGTTAAAACTAAAAATTAATGAATTGCCATATTTAAAATATATGGCTGAAAACTAATAGAAACAGCCATATAAACAATGTAAAGTTACTTAATACTATTCAATAAATCTAATTTACCTTCATCAATAAGTTTCAAAATAAGTTCTCCAAACAATGTATTCTGCCATGCAAACCAGGCTCTGGTAAACTTTGAAGCATCATCCTTGTTAAATGATTCATGAATAAATCCAGTTCCAGCATCTGTATCCATCAACATCTTGATACATTGTTTTATCTCTGTATCATCTTTACTGGTGAAAGCCCTCATCATTATACTCATTGGCCAAATCATATCATAGCCCACATGAGGTCCACCAATACCTTCACCTGCATTACCTTTAAAGAAATATGGATTATCATTACTCCAGACAAACTTTCTTGTATTTTTATATATCTGATCATTTAAATCTACATCACCAAGATATGGCATAGCCAAAAGACTTGGTACATTTGCATCATCCATAAGCATCTGATTCCCGAATCCATCAACTTCGAATGCATATATCTTGCCATATTTAGGATGGTTATATACTGCATATTTCTTCAATGCATTTTCTACCTCATTAGCAAGTTGGGTACACTCATTTGAGAGTTCATTATTCTTATTTACATCCTTAAGTATCTCTGCAGCCTTTTTCAATGAAGATACTGCAAAGAAATTTGATGGTACTAAGAACTGAAATGTAGTAGCATCATCCGAAGGGCGGAATGATGAAGCAATAAGTCCGACAGGATTTACAGGAGTCCCCAGGCCATCATTGCATAAAGTATCAAGCGCTCTTTCTGTAACACGTTGGAATTTATATTTCCCTCTGTCATTCTTTCTCTGCTGGTCTTTAAATGTAATTAAGATATTCTTTATTGCATTTATCCATGCATCATCGAAAATAGAAGTATCACCGGTGACTTTCCAATAGTGATAGGCAAGACGAAGAGGATAACATAATGAATCTATCTCCCATTTACGTTCATGAAGTTCTGGTTTCATATCAGTCTTATCACTCATCCAATGGCCATCAGGTATTGCCCCATTATTAAAAGCATTAGCATAGGGATCAATATTAATACACTTAAATTGCCTACGGATAACTCCTTCTAGCATACTTTTTAATTCAGGATCTGAATTTGCCAATTGTACATAAGGCCATACCTGTGCTCCCGAATCTCTGAGCCACATAGCATGAATATCACCTGTATAGACAAAAGTATCAGGTTTGCCATTATCCGATTTTGAGTAATGTACTGTTGTATCCAAAGTATTTGGAAAACAGTTTGCAAACATCCACGATAACTTTGCATTACTGATTAGTTTGCATACCCGTTCAATCTTCTCATCTACAGCTTTAGAGCGAAAAAGACGCTCGTTCACCTTAGGTCTGTTATTCTTTACTATAGCATCATTGACTACTGTAAATTCTATTTTCTGAACTACGTTAGAATAGGTAGATTCACCATATGCAAACAAAACAGTAAATACAAAAGGGCACAAATATCTTCTCTTCATAAAATCATTTTTTTAGTTCATTACTAAATGAGTATGGGAAATCAGATTCCTTAATACCACGCGATTTATTTGGTTTATCACTCATCTTGAAATTAATCTTAATGCCACCTAGAAGTTGTTCATGAGTAATATAGTTTCTAGAATAATCATTACCATTGACCTTCATTGCAAATATATATTTATTTTCCTGACTATTATCCTCTGCACTGATCTCAACACTTTTTCCGTTCTCAAGATGCAATTTCACATTATTAAAATAAGGTGTACCTAGGACATATTGATTTGAACCGGGACAAACTGGATAAAAGCCTAAAGAAGAGAATACATACCAGGCTGATGTCTGACCATTGTCCTCATCTCCACAATATCCATCAGGAGCTGATGAATATAACTGATCCATGACTCTTCTTATCCAGTATTGCGTTTTCCATGGCTCACCAGAATAATTATACAAATAGATTAGATGTTGTATTGGCTGATTACCGTGAGCATAGTTCCCAAAATTCATTATCTGCATCTCACGAATCTCATGAATTACTCCATGATAATAACTACTATCAAAAATAGGAGGAAGAATAAAAACAGAATCAAGCATCATATTAAAGTTCTTGTCTCCACCCATCAGATCGATCAGACCTTTTGGATCATGAAATACTGACCATGTATAATGCAGACTATTGCCCTCTGTAAAAGAGCCACCCCATTTGAAAGGATTGAAATTTTCTTCAAAAGAGCCATCAGCCTTACGACCTGCCATAAGTTTAAACTCCTTATAGTAAAGATTCTTATAGTTCATCGCACGTTTGGCATAGACTTCAATCTCCTTCTTTGGTTTCTTCAAAGCCTTTCCAAGCTGATAAATGCTCCAATCATCAAAAGCATATTCTAAAGTGCGTGCTGCACTCTCATTGATGCCAATATTACATGGAACATAACCTAGCTTGTTGTATTCCTTATATCCTAATCTACCGGTAGACTGTACTTGAGGATGAACATTATTCGCTCCGTGGTTAACAGCTTTCCAAAGAGACTGAATATCATATCCGCGTATTCCTTTTAAATAAGCATCTGCAACAACAGAAGCTGAGTTGTTTCCAACCATGCATCCTCTATGTCCAGGACTCGCCCACTCTTGTAAGAATCCACTCTCCTTATATGTATTAACAAGACCTTCCTGAATCTTTTCACTCATATTTGGATACATCAAATTTAAGAATGGGAAAAGGCAGCGGAAAGTATCCCAGAATCCTGTATCTGTAAACATATAGCCAGGAAGAACCTTCCCATTGTAAGGACTATAGTGTACCACTTTGCCATCCTTATTATATTCATACAACCCCCTTGGAAAAAGTAATGATCTATATAGACACGAATAAAACGTTCTCTTATTATCTATATCGTCGTCATTGACTTCAATGCGGCCCAATACTTCATTCCATCTTTCTCTTCCGTTTTTTGCTACTTCATCAAAGTTCTTACCATCCAACTCTTTCAGATTGAGTTCAGCCTGTTCGTGACTAATAAAAGATGAAGCAACTTTAGCATTTACTTTCTCTCCCTTACTTGTCTTAAATCCAATAATACCACCAGCATGCGAATCAACTGCCTCAAGGGAATTATCATCAATTATACCACTCTTCACTACAGAACTAAAGTCAAATGGTTTATCAAAAACCATCACAAAATAATTCTTAAAATTATCTGGTACACCACCGCTATTTTTTGTGGTGTAACCAATTATTTTTCTCTCTGATGGAATAATTTTAACATACGAACCGTTGTCGAAAGCATCAATAACGACATAAGAGTTATCACTTTGCGGGAAAGTGAATCTGAACGCTGCAGCTCTCTCTGTTGGTGCAATTTCAGTGGTTACATCAAAATCAGCAAGATAAACACTATAATAATATGGCTTTGCAACCTCTGCCTTGTGAGAAAACCAACTTGCTCTTTGATCCTGATCAAAACCGGTTTCCCTGTGATTGGCATTATTGAAAACTGTCCATAATCATTTATCCAAGGACTTGGTTGATGTGTCTGTTTGAAACCTCGTATCTTATCAGCACTATACACATAAGCCCATCCATCTCCCATCACTCCTGTCTGTGGAGTCCAGAAGTTCATTCCCCAAGGCATCGCTATAGCAGGATATGTATTTCCCGTTGACAATGCATGTTTTGATTCGCTTCCTACTAATGTACTTACGTAATCAACAGGATCAGTAACTATCTTTGCATCTATCTTACCTAGAACAAACAAAAATATTACCAGTATTGAAACACCTCTCTTTATCATCTTTTATTTATTTTGTTATCAAGCATTTTAATAAAATATCCTCCAACTACCGAACGAGCCTGAAATCCTCTCTGTCTTGGTTCTATTGTATATACCCAGTCGGACATAGGAATACGGTCCGGAGTAGCCCCTACATACTTATATATAGGAGATATGAATTTCTGGAATGTCTCTTTATCTTTTGCCAGAGTAGCTGTCCATATTATCCAGTCTGTCTTGGTATATGTCTCACGGCTATCAAGAGGAAGGCCATATTCGTTCTGTTTAGTAAGATAGAATGGTATCTCTTTCTCAGCAATGGCTGGAGAGAATATCCCCAAGTTCAATATTTTATCCCAAACAAGGTTATATTTCTGGCTCCATGTACCCGGTTTGTCAAATGTCAATCGATAATGATCTCCGTCATTAGCCATCTTCTCCCATTTGCTAGCCATATCCTTTGCTATAGATGTATATTTCTCACCCAGTTCTCTCTTGCCAAGCATATCGGCCAGATAACCATAAGAGGCTATACCTAGAATAGCTTTTACAGACAAGTTTGCATTATGAGCAAAATGTCCTGCGAAGTCATCAGTACATAACTGATTTTCAGGGTCAAGTCCATTCCCGACAAGATAGTCAGTCCATATGGTAAGTACATCCCAATGTTTCCTTGCATATTCGGCATTGCCGTCCATAGCTGCTATTGCAGCTGTCACTATCAGCATGTTTCCACTCTCTTCAACAGGCATATCACCACCGTAAGTCTGTCCGTTGGCTAAAGGGTAAGTTCCCACATCATGAGCTGCAAAAGGTTTATTCCATCTACCACTCTCGCTATAATAGAATATATGGTTAAGAAGTCCCTTTGCTAATTCGGTATTATATAATAGGAACATTGGAGAAGATGGATAGGTTATATCCACAGTACCTATTGACCCATTGCTTAAATTTTCCTTCGACAAGAAAAGCAGATCACCATTAGGGGCCTGAACTAACTTATGAGCTGCAATGGCTTGTCTATATGCTAAAGCACAAAGCTGTGCATATTCATCTCCTCCTATTCTTGATGCATCCTCCATCATTTTTTTATCAAAGGAGTTGCATCTGTTTATAATAGATGTGTATTCTTTTGAAGCATTTACAAACTCTTTCTTAATATTCTTATTACCATTTCTGTTCCAATATGGTCGGAGGTTCTCATTGAAATACTGTATTGAGAATATATCATCATATCCCAACATAATATATCCCTTAGAAGAGCTTACCTTACCTAGTTCTTTGATAATGGCAAAGTTATTCTGTGTTTCAGATATTACTTTTACACTCTTTCCTAAAAGGAAAGACCTCCTGATGAGTTTGGTGTCACCTACAGAATATCTGCTGTTATCCTTATCGGCAACCATATAAAAATATCCCCAATCAATTCTTACATCATCACCTTTCTTTTTAAGTATATTTTGAGCTTTGCTTCCAGTTCTCAAGTAAACCATATTGTTCTCAACAGATTCTTCAGTGACAGATTCTTGATAAGGTACATCCAGTGCCCATCGTGGAGAAGCTTCAAAATAGATATCTACATCATGCTTTTTTCCATCTCTTGATTCAACAGAATAAGAGATATAGTTTATTGGACGGCTCATCAAGTCAATGTCATCCATAAGTAATGGTGCTGTAAATGTAAGATCTAAGTTGATAGGACCACATTCGAATTTATAAAGAGTTTGCAATGGCTTTACCTGCGCAGATAACTGTTTTGCCTGTGAATTAAAAAACTTATAGTTTTCCTTCTCGAGCATAAGTCCGAAGTCAAGCAACGCACCTCCAACACGATTGTAACAATACGCAGAAATTATATTACGGCCTTTCTTTAGAGTACTTACAACTCCAGGAGCAAGTTTCTGTAATACATTTTTCTTGCAACTATTACCTGTGTCTACTACTTTAATTCCATTTACATATATTATAACGTCATCATCATGAGAATATTCAAGGAATATACTTTTTCCCTTCAAATCATCATTTAACTCAAACTCTCTTCTTACCCAAATATATTTCTCATTCCACTGAGTCTTAGCTGTTATCTCTTCTTTTGTTCCAAATGCAGCTCTTCCAGATTTCCAACTGCTGTCATCAAAATTCTTTGTTTCCCATCCTGATGCAGGTTGATCAGTTGTATATTTCGCAGTCCATTCCCCTTGTTCACTTGTCTTTACCAAAGGAAGCAATTCCACATCCTCAGCTCCCATAAACCTATATAATTTCCCATCTACCTTAGCTACACCTATCATTGGAAAATCTTTTCCTGTCCAATGTTTCACTGGGCCATCGTAAAGATTATCTCCAAAAGACCATCCAGATGTGTAAGGGTCAATTGTTATGAGCGGATAAGCTGATGCACGTAAATTACCATCATCGTTTTGTCGTATCTCACCTTTGCATATACCTGCAATACTTAGTAAGAAAGCAATTAAAATAAAGTTTGTTTTCATCACTATTTAATTTATTATTTCCAATTAATTTATTATTTGCACCTTCTGGGTTAATGTTTTTATTAAAAATATTGCCCTCGGTTTCTCATTTCAACCGACCCTTTTCATTAGTTAATATATTATTTATAAGCCGTTAATCAAGAAAAAACACTCAACATACTTGTACTATTATCCATCTACACAATCAGACGAAAAGGCCTTGTCATAATAGTTGTTTTATCTTATAATGATTCATATATTGATATTTACAAATTAGCATTTCTGTCCAATGAATCATATATTGCTTTTTGAATATTCCCCCAAACACCTATCTCATTCAGGACATTATTCCAAGGATATGGAGAAACTCTGTTGCATAAGAAAATATATACAAGTTTATTCACAGGATCTACCCATACATTTGGACCGGTAAAACCAGAATGTCCATAACACTGTGCTGGTGCTTGAGCAATACATGGACCCTCATTCGGTCTTTTCAAATTAGGCCTGTCGAAGCCTAAGCCTCTATGGCTTATAGATGATCGCATTGTTGTAAAAAGTTTCACTGTTGATGCTTTAAAATATCTCTTACCTTCAAGTTCTCCCCCATTTAAGAGCATCTGATATATTCTGAAAAGATCAGATGCTGATGAAAAGAGACCTGCCTCGCCAGCAACCCCTCCCATAAATGCAGCAACTTCATCTTGAGTGTATCCACAAATCTCCTTAGCTCCTCTTAAACAATCATCAGTTACAGTTGGTATTATTTCATTCTCACTATACTTCCTAATTGGGGTAAACATTGTTCTGTAAGCCTTCATAGGTTTATAGAACTCTTCCTCTACATATTTATCTAGTCCTCTAGATGTAATAGATTCAACAACCCATTGCAATGTAATATATCCCAAATCACTATATTGATAATGTTTTGGTGTATATTGGCATTTTATAATATAATTTTTAAGAATATCTACATACTTTTTATCCAGCCACATATCCTTATATACTAATAACGTATGAGTAGTATCTTTA
Organism: Phocaeicola paurosaccharolyticus JCM 15092; assembly: GCF_000613805.1. Classification (GTDB taxonomy): domain Bacteria; phylum Bacteroidota; class Bacteroidia; order Bacteroidales; family Bacteroidaceae; genus Phocaeicola; species Phocaeicola paurosaccharolyticus. The sequence continues at coordinate 60,095 of NZ_BAJR01000015.1, forward strand.
TGTTGAGAAAATGCTCCTTTTATATATCTAAAGTTGGATATAAAAAGATCATTATCTATTTTCCCTTGATGCGTACTATCTTTAAAGTTTTGCAACAATGGCTTACTGATAAAATTTGTATCAATAATAGAATAATAGAAAGGGTAACTACTTGGTAACCCGGATTCATGAAATAACAGATCTGTTATTGTTATATTTTCTTTATTTGTATTCTTTAAGAAAGGAAGATAAGATGACACTTTTTCATTTAAATCAATTTTACCCTGTTCATAAAGTCTCATTACAGCTAATAATGTAGCTGTAGATTTAGTCACTGAAGCCAAATCATACATATCATTCGGCTTTACAGGCAATGGAGTGAGCCTAGAATGTACCCCGTAACATTTACTATAAATTATTTTCCCATTTTGGGCGAGTAAAAATTGTGCTCCTGGATATGCTTGTGCTTCTATTCCATTAATAATTGCTGTATCTACAGAATTAGACAATTTCTGTTTGTCAATTTTATAATTCTGTGCAATTATATCACATATCATAAAGGAGAAACATATAATAAAAAAACTGTTTTTTTCATTGCGATAGATATTAAAGAGGGTGTGCCTAATCCCTAAAAAATAATAGTATTATGGCACACCCTAAATTAATCAATTATGGAATAATTACTTCCATTGGTTCGCTATAGTTCCATCTACGAGTACCACTTCCTGCAGGAGTATCATAATTGATACGAGCTGCAGCGCGAACAAATACATGTTTTCCTGAAGGAATTGTCTGACCTTTAATAGACTTTATTGTAATCTCTTTACCTAATAAATTTTCAAATTCACTTCCAACATATTCGATTTTGTTAGACCATCTTTCATCGCGGGCTCTATAACCCACACTTGATGAATAACTTACGAATAGCTGAATATCTGTTACATTAGTAAAGCTACTGTTATAATTACCCATTGGCTCGATCTTTTCACGGAATTCATCATTACTAATACCGCGGGTTACTTTAACCCTTGCTGTAATCTGACCGTTGCTTACTGTTGGATAGTCAACGAATTCAACTTTCAAAAATGGTTGTACTTCAAATTTCACATTTATAGTACCTTCTATATCTAGAGTCTTTGTGTCGTTTGCTATAGGTACCCCTCGTTCATCCTCACGAACAATAGGCACAAACGGCCCATCTATTCTAATATTATAAGTACCTTTAAATATTTTAGTATTTTGGAATGATCCATCTGACTTGCAATAAAAATCAGGGTTATGTTCCACATTATCTCCCCAACTTAATTCTGTCATACGGACTCTGATTCCTTCACTTCCTTGATCAGTAAGTATTCTTTCACCTGTTTTTGAATCCACAACTTCACCGATAATTGTCTCTTTTGGTTCTTCATAATTGTCAAGTTCAAAAACATCACAAGAAGTAAAAAGAAGACACGAAAATAGCATTGTTCCAAATATTGTTTTTTTCATATTCTGCATCTTTAGATTTGTTACTAATTAACGATTTGGTTGCTGATCAATTACTTTACTCTTTGAAACTTCGTTTCCAGGTATAGCAAAATAATAATCAACAATAGTATATTCAAACGTTTTCAAACTAATCCATTGATAATGTGCATCAAAGAAATATTTATTAGCTTTTGTTGAGAAGAATGGATAGAGTCCACGGAAACGATAACGAGTATTATTACTATACATATCTTTATTCTTTTCTTCTCCCCAAAGTCCATTTCTACCTTCATAATGCTGCACCCTCCAACGGCGTAAGTCCCATTTAGTCTTTTGTTCGAAAGCAAGTTCTTTACGACGTTCCTTTCTTACTACATCTCTTCCAACATTTGTTGAAGAAAGTGTATTAGTTAGAAGTTTTGCACCTGCTCTTTCTCTTATTTCATTAACGGCTTCTGTTGCCTCGTCAAGCAAATTGCTACCATCAATTGATGTTTCTCCTGCAAGTGATAATTCTACTGCAGCCTCAGCCATATTAAGTAAAACTTCTCCATAACGCATCAGAATAAATGGTTGATCCGATTTACCTTCACCTATTTCAGCTGCCGGATCAGGATTTAGCCATTTACGTAAATACAATCCTGTAAGGCAACTTTCTCCATTATCATAGAAAGGACCATTTTCACCTGCGGCATTCATGCTGAAGCCATCAGCTTCTACACGTTCTTGACTTGAGCCTTCACGAGGACTTAAATAAAGAGTCTTTGGCTTCTTGGTATATGAATCAAGTTTTTGATAAGTATTATCTGCTGAAGCATATGAATAGTCATTGAAGAAAGGTTTAATAGGTGTAGAACCTGTATATACACCTGCACGAATTTCGATCTCTTTTCCTTTAAACTGATCTCCCGGAAATATTACATAAGCACGTAAACGTGGTTCTGCATTTTTAAATAAGTCCATTGGAGAATCATAAAGGATATAATCACCTTGAGTATTTGTAGCTCCGGTAGTAACTTTCAATGTACCATCTGCATAATGATTGAATCCGTCAAATTGTTCAAGGAAATCCAGAGTAGGACACATACCTGATGACAATGGAGAGCGGAAGATAAATGGTGAATTATAAGCATCAAATCCGTGAGTAAGTGTAGGATAAGTATACTGCTTAACATAGATGTTCTCAGGGCTTGATATATCACTGAACATATCAATCATATTCTGATACTGAGCTTCCGGATCATTAGCTTTCCATTTTTTCTTATAAAGCGAATACAAATTTGAGTTAATTACCTCTTTTGCTGCTTTATAAGCCTCTGTAAAATATTTCTTTGAAGCTTCTTGCCACTCGTTTGGCGCAAAACCTATTACTCTGACACCAGTCTTTTGTCCAGTACCTGTAAGACGCCCAGTCACAGTCTCATTATATTTTGCGACAGAGCCGGCATAAAGCATAGCCTCTGACTTGAATGCTAAAGCAACATACTTATTTGAGTATCCAGATTTAGGGCTTGAAGGTAGCATAAGTTCTATTGCCTTATCGTAGTCAGCAGCAACCTGATCCCAAGTATCCTTTTCTGAAGAACGAGGTATCTCAAGGTCATCTTGGTTTGCAGGATAGTTAATGACCTTAGTCACTAAAGGTACACCACCAAAGCGGCGTGCCATTGCATAAAATACTGTAGCCCTAACATAATATGCCTCACCAAGATAGTGATTATACATAGGCTCAGGATATGATCCCTTATATGCAGGCAAGTTCTCAATCAAGAAATTGGCATCACGAATAAGAGTAAATGCCATGGACCAATATGGTGTATCCTCATTAGTAAAAGTTGTACATATTCCATCACGATCAAGAGCTTCTCCAGTACCCTCTATTCCAAAAGAGTTCAACCAACCATTAAAGTTAAATCCCCATTGAGCTAAATATTTAAAATCTTCAAATGGCATATTACTGTACATACGTGCCATATAAATATCAATACCGGATTCATTCGAAAGCAAGTCTTCAGAAGTAACTATATTCTTTGGAGGAATAGATAAATCAACGCACGAAACTGAAATAAATGCTAACGCTATATATGCTAATATCTTTTTCATATATCTTATTTTTTATTTTATCCTTTATCTTAGAATGATAATTGTAATCCTAAAGTATAGGTTTTATTAAGAGGGTACAAACGGCCTAAATCATCTTCAGGATGCTCTGGGTCAACAAATTTCACCTTTGTTATGGTAAATATATTATATGCATTTGCATAAATTCTTAGATTCATGCCTGCCAGACTCTTTATTTTGGGTAATGTGTAGCCTAGTTCCACACTCTTAAGACGAAGATAAGCTGTACTTACTCTATTGAACTCAGAATTTCCTATAGGAGAATGTCCTGTATAAGCATAATATCCTGAAGTCCATACTGTAGACGGATCATAAGGATCAGCAGTCGCATCAACAGGATGCCAACGATCCCAATATTGCTGCAAAGCACCACCACCATTACTACCCCAGATAGAGTAAAGAGGTTCCTGATACTGCATTGATCCCAATGCTGAACCTTGGAACAAACAGTTGAAGTCAAAATTATTATAGTTGCAGTCGAATGCCAAACTATAGTTCATCCATGGAGTTGAATCGAATGCATATGGATGTTCATCCAATGAGCTTATCTCACCATCGCCATTCCAGTCTTCATATTTATAGTCTCCAGGAAGTACATCTTTCTCCTTGTAGATATTATATGACCAAATATCATTCCAATTTTGATATCTTCCAGCAGATTCATATCCAAACTGAACACCCTGATATCTGTTAGTTAGATTATCATTACGCCAACGATCATATGAATTTGCATAAGGACCATTCTGTATTGCTGTAAGATATTTCTGACGAGTGACAGTTGCAATACCTTTTACATTATAACTGAATTTGCCTATCTCATTATGATGAGTAAGTTCAAGTTCTAGACCAAAGTTACGGCTACTATTTGCATTCTCACGAGGAGGTGTTGCACCAATAACTGTAGGGAACTCTGAAGTTCTGTTTTGGTACATTCCAGTTACTTTTCTATCGAAATAATCTAGAGAAAAGCCAAACAGGCCATCCCAAGCACTGAAATCAACACCAGCATTAAATGAGCGAGCCTTATACCATGATATAGCCGTATTAGGCATAGCTTTAGGAGAAGCTGCATATATTAGTTTGTCACCAAACATATATCCTGGAGCATATCCACTATAATAACCATTTTCCGGACTACTACCGGTAGAAGGGTATGTATAACCTGCAACCCAGTCATAACCAGCACCTGAGTCATCACCCATTTCACCATAACTTGCTCTAAGTTTTAACTGATTTACAAACGATAGAGCAGAGAGAGATTTGAAGAATGGTTCCTCAGAAATGCGCCATCCTGCAGATACAGAAGGAAAGAATCCCCAACGATGACCATCTGCAAATTGTGATGAGCCATCATATCTGAACTGTGCCTCCAACAAATATCTGTCTGCAAAAGAGTAGTTCATACGACCTATCAATGCTTCATATGCATATTCATAAATACCATCTGCATAGCTAGAGCCATATTGCCCTTCACTTACTCCATTGAAAAGATAAGGCGAATTAAAAGCAAGATTACGTTGAGCATAGAAATTATCACCAGTACGTTTCTGAACTTCCCAACCAACTACAGCTCCTACTTTATGGTTACCAAATGTATTGTCATAGTTCAATAAGAACTGGCCCAATAACTGCTGACGTTTATAATATTCACGTTTTAGCTGACTTGGTGAACTATTTGCATAAACCTTCTGTATATATGAATCAGAAACCTTATCATAAGCGTATTGATTATACTCTTTTCTGAAGATCTCATTATCATCATTTCTATAGTCATAGCTAAACATTGCCTTTGCAGTAAGACCTTTCAGAAAAGGTGCAAGAGTTGCAAAATCGTAATTAAGAACTGCAGAAGAAAGGAACTGTTTCTGCCTATATTTGCGATATCCGGAAATATCTGATGTCATTTTAGCAACAGTATTCTCTTCAAGATCAAGTCCTTCGTAGTTCAGCATTGTATTATTCTCGTCTGCATATGCAGGGAAAAGAACGCCCTGTCTCCAATAGTTACGTATAATATCAGAAGATGATGAATAAGGATTATTCTGATTATCCATTACTCCACTAATATTCAATTCAAGTTTCAGGCCTTTAAATATTTCTGTCGAAACATTTGATCTTAAATTATACTTATCGTAATTCAAGTCTCCAGAACGGAAAAAACCTTCCTGATAGAAATACCCCATACTAATAAAATACTGAGTCTTATCACTACCACCAGAGATACTTAAATCGTGCTGAGTTTGTGGAGCTGAAGAAGCAAAAATTAGTTTGTTCCAATCAGTAGTACGCCTTGTACCATTTCTGAAATCCTCGAAGAAAGACTCTGAGTAAACAGGTGATCCACCATTTACATTATTCAGTGCCATCTCATTATACAAGGTCATTGTCTGATATGGATCGCAAAGTTCAGGCATGCTAGTTGGTTTCTGAAGAGTATATGAAGCATTATAGTTAACTTTAGTTTTTCCACTTGTTCCTTTTTTTGTTGTAACCAGGACAACACCGTTAGCAGAACGAAGACCATAAATAGAAGCAGAAGCATCTTTCAATACTGATACATCTTCAATATCCTCTGCATTCATTCTCTGAAAGTCGCTTACGTTACGTGGAACTCCATCGATAATGACAAGAGGAGTACCCATACCGCGTATATCAAAACTATTATTGTAAGAACCAGGCTCCGCACTTTTTTGCCATACACGTACACCTGTTACACGACCGGTAAGCATGTTCTGTGGGTTTTCATTCTTAGTTTTCAACATATCGTCACCCTTTACTCCTGATACTGCACCAGTAACAGAACCTCTTTTCTGGACACCATAACCAACAACAACAACACCTTCCAAAAGATTGTTATCATTTTTAAGCATCACGTTTATAGTTCTTCTTCCATTGACATGTTCAGTAATTGTCTTCATACCTACAAAAGAGAAAACCAAAGTGCCATTAGAAGGAACCTTTATAGAATATTTACCATCTATATCTGTAACCAAACCTGTTTTAAGTCCTTTAGCCACTACAGTCGCTCCAATAACAGGTTCATTTGTATCATCGATGACTTCTCCCGATACTGTTATCACATTCTGTTGAGCTTTTAATGGCGTACCGACCAAGAAAAGAAATATCCAGATCAATACATGCGAATATTTTAAATTGGAATAATTTATTTTATCCATAGTTATTTTATTTAAAGATCATCACCTTTTTGCAATTCATATTTAGCTAAAGCAGCATATTCGGCAGCAAAAGCGAAAGTAAACATACCTTCTACATTATTATTTGCTTTTGTAAGGCTCCATCCTACTAACAGATTTGTAGGAAGCATTTTCTTATACAGATATTTATCATAAGCATAGTCTAAGTTTTTTTGGAATGATTCAATAGCAGTTGAGACGCCATTATATCTTGGATATACATCAACAAAACCTCTCATTAATACATTATTGAACCAATTATTGAAACCACTTATTGAATATGAGTAATATCCCTCTTTTGAAGCATTTAGTTTGGCAAAATAACCGAAACTTGCATCCGAAAGAGATTTTATATCATTAAGATATGTAGGAATAAGAGTTACTCTATATAAATCAGAACCACCAGAGAGCATTGTACCACTATTATAGCTTATCTCATCTCCTGTTGGATCTGTTAGATTTTCATGTTTACGATATTTTACTCCATCTACTATTTCATAGCTTGGGCTGCATTCAGTACATCCGCCAAGCATATCATAATAAACTCCTTTACTCTCATTCATCAATGTCTTTTTCTGCCAGTCATATATTTTCTTTGCAAAAGAGAGATAGTATTTACTTTTCTTTTCAGTTACTGATTTACGGTTGCCATTTATATCTACCACTCCATAAGTAACCTCATCACTCTTGCCTCTATAGAGTTCATAAAGCCAAACCAATGGAGAGATAAAAGGTCCGTTGCTACATGAATGCTTTGTTACATAACCTGGTCCCCAAGGTATACCACCCGATTCTTCACCATTTTCATTTATTATGCAATCCCAGCCATCAAGGACATAACTTGCAAGGTACTCAGCTTTATCAAGATAAGTTTTTTCCTTTGTCAGATTATATGAGTTTATAAGTTCACGTATAAGCCATTCTTGGTCATCATAAACATTGTCAATGCCCGAAACAGAAGCTTTACCCTTCTCACTTGAACGATTCACAGCATAAACGCTCCACTCTTTTGTCTGAGTAAATGAAGTTAACGAGTATGTACCAAGATAATAGTCTATATTATCATATAGCTTGGCCAAAAGTTGTTTGTAACGATCAAAATTATCATTATATAATTTTGCATTACCATTACTTTTTTGAGTCTCTAGAGCTTCCATGATAGAATTGACAGCCTCAATAGATGATGTATACATCCAAACACTTGCCAATTCGCTCGACGCCGATTGTGTATATGGATTATAATATCTGGACATCACCATATTATCTCCTTTGAAATAGCATTCCACAGCATTATCTACAATCTCCATGGATCTTAAGATATTTTGTTCAACTATTTCTGAAGAAGTTAATTTGGGCTGTTCTATTACTGAAGTATCATCAGAATTATCACAGCAAGCAAAAGCTACAGTGAAAAAGCTAATGAATATTAAAGCTAATTTTTTCATTATAATTAGATTAGTTTTTACTCTCTAGCTCCAAAGAGCTAGAGAGAGTATATGTTAGTTTAAATTAATGCTATATATAACAAGCTTATTCTCATCACCATTTGAATCACCTTTGTAAACGCCCAAAGCCAATACTATATCTTTACCATTAAATTGTGATAAGTCATATTCAAAAGTTGCATAACCTTCAGGATTACCAGCACCTCCATTTTCATGAATAAATTTATAACATCCGTCAGTCGCTGCCGCTGCCTTATCAGCTGATACTTTTGTAGGCTGTAGATGAACAACGTTCATATTATTGTCTATAGCTGTGAACTTGAAGTATGTATAATTCTGACTACTGAAATTACGAGTCCTGAATACAAGCTTGTTGCAACCTGCTTTTATTGAGAATTTAGCATAGAAATATGCCTCTGGAGCTTTTGTATCAACAGCAGCATTACCACGAGTCTTAATCAAATAACCTTCACTTGGGAATACCTCTGGATCTTTTGCACGAGGAACAAATGACCATTCTGCACCGATATGAGCATTCTGTCTCCATGATTGGTATGCATTTTGGCGATTATCTTTGCCCAAATCGCCTTCGCATTTCGTAACACCTGTAAATGATGTTTTGTTCTGAGGCATAGTAGAGCGAACCATTTCCTGAGTTAAATGCCAATCTGATAGCTCATCATTGATAGCAGTACCTGGCAACCAACCCCAATCTTCAACTTTTTTTGTTGCAAATGCCATACGGCGAATTACAAACTGTTTCCAATAATCACCTGTTTTAGCACGATATGTACCTACAGCAATAACAACTTCCTTACCTATATATGAACTTAGGTCGAAATCAATATTAGAATAATTATCAGAAGTATTGTCTAATGATCTGTTATCTCCAACCTTAACAGCCTCAGGCTCAGAAGCAGACAAATCTATAACCTGGACACCGAAGATAGTAGGAGCATCAGCGCTGGTAGAGTGAGTTCTGCATTGAAGTGTCAATATACAGTTATCCTTTGTAATGAGTTTACGTCCATATACATAAGAGTCAAATACATTTAAGTCGGCAGGATTACTTCTTTCTGCATCGTTATTTCTTATCTGAATAGTTGTTCCTTCATTCTGTTCTTCCCAAGAACCAACAAAATCAAGTGATGCCATATAGTCGCATGCCCAATCCCAATGAGGATAATTTACTGCATTACCACCACCTCTATATTCATTATAATACCAATAATCTGAATTATTCAAATCATCAATTGTTTTATCACGAAGGATCTGACGTCCTCCCATGACAACTTCAATTGAAAATACTCCATCAACAAACTCATCAATACCTGCTATTCTTTCTATTGATGCATATCCTTCTTTTTCAAATTTAATTGTGTATGCATCCAAAGGAAGATTTTCTATGACAAACTTACCATCACTACCTGTTATTACACTCTGAGTATCACTGATGCTAACCTTAACTCCTGCAAGAGGATTATTATTATTTTTTGCATCCTTAATTATTCCTGTAATTTTTGCTGCGGCATATTCCATATTTGCATTAACAGTAGCTAACTTATCCGAGTTGAAACTCTTCTCTGTTATCGTAACACTTATTGTCTGGTAGTCTTGTTTTGAATAAGTTATAACATGCTTGCCGATTGGCACATTCTGAAGTGTATATACACCTTCACTATTTGTAGTAGCTGTTAATTCCGTATCAGATACTGATACAGTAACACCTGACAAAGGTTGTTCATAAACATCCTTTATAAGGCCAGTGATTTCACCCATTGCAAATCCTTCTTGGTCTGTAGCATCATCACTACAAGAACTCGCCGAAAAAGACAAGCATACAAGAATCATTGCAGTTGCTAATTGCATAGATAATTTTTGTAATTTTTTAAAAATCATAGTAAATTAAATTAAAGTTAGTTTTACAACTTGATTCGTTTTTGTTGATGCTAATATGAGTTAAGCACGATTAATTTTAGGGTTATTTTTTTGTTAAATCGCTAATTAATGTGGTAATCACCTCATTTTTTTTCTCTCTTTGAAAGTAATTCTAGTTTTATTCTTTATATATAAAAATATCTGATAATTTTACGACGGGACTAAAAAACGTCTAGTTTTTATTACTCTTAATTATACTTGAAATACGAATAACCTTTTTATTATGAAAAACCTAAGATTCACTCTACTCTTTTTTTTATTTATAAATACTTATTTTTGCTATGGTCAAGGGTTAATTTTCTATAGTTCCGAATATCCTATTGGGAAAAGGACATCATATAATGTTTTCGAGAAAGTTCATCCTTCATTTGAAGATTATTTTTCTATAGACTTCGACATTCAACTATTTCCTGTTACAGAAATTGGATATATTCTTAGAATCAAAGACGATGATAATAATAACATCTTCAATCTCTTTTATGATGGAAGAGGCGACAACTTTTTTAAATTTAATGAAGAGGGTAATAATACTCTGATAACATTCAAAATTGATAAGAATAATCTTATTGATAAAGGTTGGTTTCATATGAGGATAAAATTCGATCTAGTTAAGGATATTATTTCTCTGAATATTGATGGTAAAACTATTTCTGCAAAAGAGATAGGACTTCCTAATAAATTGACTCCTCAAATTGTATTTGGCAAAAGTGATTACATCATTGATGTCCCTTCTGTTGCTATTAAGAACTTATGTATTAGTAATAAACAAAAGAAATATGATTTTCCACTAAATCAAACTCATGGTAATACCGTATTAAGTAATAAAATGAAGGAGATAGGCTATGTTCTCAATCCTAAATGGGGTATTAATAACCTATATCATTGGCAATATATTACATCATTACATTCAAATAGCGTTGCAGGTACTAATTATAATAAAAAGAACCGAAATATTTACTACTATAACTCTGATTCTATCTTTATCTATAATATAAGTACAAAAACTATAGCTATAAGAAGGTTTAAGAAATCGTGTCCGGTACAACTTATTTTAGGAACGAATTTCATTGATATAAACAGTGACAAACTGTATACCTACGAACCATTCAATGAAGAAAGGAAAGACAACGAGCCTTCTGTTGCAAGTCTTGATCTTAACAGCTATGACTGGGATGTTCTTTCCACCGTTCAATTGCCGCAACAACTTCATCATCACGGAGCTTTTTACGATTCAAATAGTAAAAGATATACTATATATGGAGGCTTTGGTAATATGAGTTACAGCAATCAACTTTATTCTTTCAATATAGATAGTAAATCATGGACCAAGAATGATAGCGTATCAGGTAATGATTTCCCTAGATATTTTATATCTATGAAACATTATAGAAATAACGCCTATCTTTTCGGAGGAATGGGAAACCAATCAGGAGATCAGACAGTAGGAAGAAAGTATATATACGACTTACATAAATTCGACTTAAAAAGTAACAAAATAACTAAACTATGGGAAATAAAATGGAAGGGGAAAGATAATGTTGTTCCTGTGAAGCAGATCATTATGGATAATGAGAAATATTTCTATACTCTTTGCTATTCAGAAAGTATATCAGATTCATATCTAAGATTATATAGATTCTCAATCAAGACAGGAGACTATGAAATTTTAGGAGATTCTATCCCAATACATTCTGATAAGATAACTACAAATGCAAACTTGTACTATGATGAAAAATTACATAAACTTATCGTAACTGTGCAAGAGTTTAAAGATGACATTTCATCACAGCTTAAAATCTACACATTGGAATTTCCTCCTGTAACTGAACAGCAATATGCCGATTTTTCCCAAAAGCCATCACACCACTATATACAATACATAATCGCTTGTGTGATCATTATCCTCTTTTTTTCCTTCTTATTAATAAAATACCGTAGAAATAGATTTCTTAAAATGCTTAATAGTAATTCTGGAAATTATTCTATTTCAGAGATTGTTCCACGTCCAAATTCCATTTTTCTTTTCGGAGACTTTTTGGTCAAGGATAGACATAATAAGGATATTACTTATATGTTCACCAATAAACAACGACAAGCATTGTGCTTGATATTATATAAAAGCAACGAAAATGGCATATCATCCAAACTTCTTGGAAATTTATTATGGGAAGATAAATCTCCAGAACAGATGAAAGATTCAAGAGGAGTAATTATAAGCCATTTAAGACGAATTCTTAAAGAATTAGATGGTGTAGAACTTATTTATGATAAGGGCAATTTTAAGATAACAATGACGCCGGATTTCTACTGTGATTACTTCCAATGCATGGAAATTATATCTACTGATATAATTGAAAATTCATTTATGGCTTTACTATCTATATTAAAACGAGGAAAATTTCTTAGTTATTTTAATCAACCTATGTTCGACTCAGCAAAAGATAGTGTTGATTCTCAATTAATTCCTATATTACTCGACGGTATAAGTAAATTTTTCAAAAAGAAAAAATATATAATAGCTCTTAGAATTATTGACATTCTATTCAATATAGATCCATTGAATGAGAAGGCATTTATCTATCAGATTAAATCCCTAAAATCAATCCGACAGGATAATGAAGCTCACATAAAATATCATAACTTTACTGAAGAATACAGGAATAGCTTTGGAGAGGAATTCAGTACTAGTCTTAATGATATTTAGTTTGCTTAATCATAATTAATATAAGAGGCTTAAAATGTCATTATCTGTCCTGAACTAGAGAGGATATAGGATTACTATTATTTTATCACAGCATATATTATGGAATACTTGTTGGTTTCTTTAGATTATCGAAACGATGAGGATTATGTACAAAGCATTACAACCTATAGTCAAAAGTCTTATAATATATTCCGTACAGAGCTATCCACTGCTTCCATGGATTTGATTGAGTAAAAAAGATTGTAAGATTATATTATGAAAGAAATAGTATTTTCTCAGGAAAGGTATATAAA
>NZ_BAJR01000014.1 GCF_000613805.1 Phocaeicola paurosaccharolyticus JCM 15092
TAAAAAAAGAATCACTAAAGCTGTTTTATGACAACTATAGTGATTCTTCCTTTTATTGATTCTAAGACAGATAGCTAATCAATGTTCATCAGATATTTCTTGAATGAGTCGAAGCTTTTATCCATCTGGACGCTCTGCTTTGTTCCCTTCATAAACTCCTGAAGTTTCTTAGGTATTGCTATCTCCTCCCTTATTATACCCTGAACAGTATTTAAGAATTTAGCAGGATGAGCCGTTTCAAGGAATACTCCGGTCTCGCCTTTCTTTAAGCTTTCAGAGAGAGCACGATATCCGCAAGCGCCATGAGGATCGAGAAGGTATCCTGTCTCGGTATATGCTGTAGATACAATGTCACTTATCTGTTCATCCGAGTAGGTCACTCCTTCAATATCCTTACATATCTCATCGTGGCTACATCCATACAGGTCGAGTACACGTGCAAAGTTGCTTGGATCACCAACATCCATAGCATTTGCTATTGTAGAGACAGAAGGACGTGGCTTATACTCACCACTCTTGAGATAGTTATAGAAAATATCATTCTTATTGTTGGCTGCTATGAATCTCTTGATAGGCAATCCCATCTTCTTTCCGAAGAGACCAGCAGTAATATTACCGAAGTTACCACTTGGAACACATACTACAAGATTATCAGCCTTACCAATCTTCTTCATCTGTGCATAAGCATAGAAGTAGTAAAATGCCTGTGGCAGGAAGCGGGCAACATTTATTGAATTTGCAGATGTAAGCTTCATATGCTCATTAAGTTCCTTGTCCATGAAGGCATTCTTCACAAGAGCCTGACAATCATCAAAAGTACCATCCACCTCTATTGCTGTTATGTTCTTTCCTAATGTTGTAAACTGCTTCTCCTGTATCTCGCTAACCTTACCTTTAGGATATAGCACATATACATGAATACCATCTACTCCAAGGAAACCATTTGCAACAGCACTACCTGTATCACCCGAAGTGGCAACAAGTACATTCACCTTTTCCTCGCCCTCTTTATGAATAAAGTAACCAAGTAATCTTGCCATGAATCGTCCACCTACATCTTTGAATGCAAGAGTAGGTCCATGGAATAGCTCCAGAGAATATATGTTGTCCTTAACCTTTACGGCAGGTATATCAAAACTTAGTGTGTCATAAACTATTCCTTTTAGAACATCGGCAGGAACATCCTCTCCAAAGAATGCATCGGCTACCTTGTATGCTATTTCCTGAAAAGAGAGTTTATCTATATTGTCAAAGAATTCTTTTGGCAATTTGTTTATCTTTTCAGGCATGTACAGACCTTTATCTGAAGCCAGGCCATTTACAACAGCCTCTTCAAGTGTTGCATAAGGTGCTTTTTTATTTGTACTGTAATATTTCATAATATAATTATTTATCAGTAGACATAAACTCGTTCATAAATTCATCCTCCTTCATCACTCCATAACTACCTTCAACAGCAGCTATCTCATCGAAAGTCTCCACCTCATCAGGTTCAATACCCGGATAATATATCAGGAATGGCACAGGCTCATCAGTATGTGTACGCAACTTACATGGAGTTGGATGATCAGGTAATATAGCTATTGCAACCGGTTCATCCCAATCTTTCACTGCATTATAAATTGGTCCTACAGCTCTCTTATCAAGGTTCTCTATTGTAAGTTGCTTTAATTTGAGATTACCCTCATGTCCGGCCTCATCACTTGCCTCGATATGAAGATAGACAAAATCATCTTTTTTCAGAGCTTCCAAGGCTGCTTTAACCTTATTTTCATAGTTTGTATCAAAAAGACCGGTAGCCCCCTCAACATTTATACGTCTCAAGCCTGCATAGTAGCCTATCCCATTTATCAAGTCTACAGCAGATATTACCGATCCGCTCTTTATAGTTGGATATTTCTCAGAGAGTTCTTCCATCTGCGGACGGTATCCCGGGCTCCATGGCCATATACTGTTAGCAGGATCTTTTCCCTCAGCTATACGTTTTAGATTTATAGGATGATTGGCAAGAAGTTCCTGCGACTTAATGATAAGATAATTAATCAAGTCGGCTGTTGGCTGTGCATCAGGTGTGAGTGCTTTAACCATCAGCGGACGGAAAGGTTTTAATGGCACATCATGAGGAGGTGTGCAATCAATATTCTTGTTTCCTCCCTTTATAACCAGCAGATGTCTGTACTGAACCCCTGTATAGAAATGAACAATATCATTGCCCAACTTCTCCTCCAGGTATTTCACAAGCATATCAGCCTCTTCGGTTGAAATATGTCCTGCAGAGTGATTTTTTAGTATTTCACCCTCAATACATATTATGTTACAGCGCATAGCCATATCATCATCTCCCAATTCAACGCCAATGCTTGCTGCTTCCAAAGGTCCTCTTCCCTCATAAACTTTAGGAAGATTGTACCCCATAACCGACATATTTGCCACCTCACTTCCAGGATGGAATCCAGAAGCTACAGTAACAAGTCGCCCTACTCTTCCCATCTTTGCCAACATATCCATGTTGGGTGTAGAAGAGTACTGCAATAGAGTTTTGTTTTGTATAGATTCTTCAGGCCAATCGGCCATACCGTCACCAAGAATAATGATATGTTTCATAATCATCAAATATTAGCAATGCTCATTATATCAGCGAATACTCCTGCTGCAGTAACACTTGCTCCTGCACCGTATCCCTGTATCATCATTGGATATTCATTGTATCTCTCTGTTGTAAGAAGAATAATGTTATTACTTCCTTCAAGTCCGTAGAAAGGATGAGAGTTCCCAACCTCTTCCAACTGTACACTTGCTTTTCCATTTTCAAGACGTGCAACGAATCTCCATCGTTTGTTCTCATTTTCCAATCTCTTACGTCTTGACTCAAAGTCAGCATCAAGAGATGGAACATTCTTCCAGAAGTCATCCAAAGAGCCTTCGAAGAATTCATTTGGCACAAAGAGATGTTTTTCCACGTCGCTTTGCTCCAATTTATAACCGGCTTCACGTGCAAGGATTACAAGTTTACGTATAACATCCTTTCCACTTAAGTCGATTCTTGGATCAGGTTCCGAGTATCTCTCCTCCTGCGCCATCTTTATAGTACGGCTGAATGGAACATCAGCACTGATCTTATTGAATATATAGTTAAGTGTTCCACTAAGTACCGCCTCTATCTTAATAATTTTATCACCACTGTTGATAAGGTCGTTTATTGTATTAATAATAGGAAGGCCTGCACCTACATTAGTCTCGAAAAGGAATTTAACTCCACGATGACGGGCTATATCCTTTAGTTCACGATACACTTCATACTCTGAAGAAGCTGCTATCTTATTTGCTGCAACAACAGAGATATTGTGATTTAAAAAACCTTTATAAAGCGAACACACATCCCCACTAGCAGTACAGTCTACAAATACAGAGTTGAATATATTCATCCCTATAATCTCATCGTGAAGCACCTGTAAAGATGACTTCATACCTTTCTCTGCGAGTTCTTCCTTATAGTTTGATAAATCTATTCCTTCACGAGTAAAGAGAGCTTTACGTCTGTCGGCTATACCTACGACTTTAAGCTTAAGGTTACGCTCTTTTATAAGCTTCTCCTGCTGACTCTTTATCTGCTCAATCAATCTTCCTCCCACAGTACCATGTCCACAGATGAACAGATTCAGTACCTGATATTCAGAAAGGAAGAATGAGTCGTGTATTACATTAAGAGATTTTCTCAATGATTTTGACTCCACAACAAATGAGATATTTGTCTCGGAAGCACCTTGAGCGCATGCAATAACACTAACACCATTTCTACCAATGTGCCGAACAGTTTTCCTGCAATACCCGGAGTATGTTTCATGTTTTCACCTACTATAGCTATAGTAGCAAGATTCATCTCTGCATCAACAGGCTTATCTCACCCATCTCAATCTCTTTAGCAAACTCCTGATTCAACACCATGCATGCTAAAGCTGCATCTTCATTACGAACACCAATAGATGTACTGTTTTCTGAAGAGGCTTGAGATACAAGGAACACACTGATACCGTTTTGAGCTAGAGTCTTGAAAATTCGGTAGTTTACACCGATGACTCCAACCATACCAAGTCCGGTAACAGTTATCAGGCTTGTATTATTGATAGATGAAATTCCTTTGATCGCTTTATTTTGATCATTGATCTGACTCTTTATTATAGTTCCGTTTCCCTTAGGATTAAAAGTGTTCTTTATAAGAACAGGAATGTTCTTGTGGAACACAGGATATATTGTTGGAGGATAAACAACCTTTGCACCGAAGTTACAAAGCTCCATAGCCTCCACATAACTAAGTTCGTTTATTGTATATGCTGTACTGATTACCTTTGGATCGGCAGTCATAAATCCATCCACATCAGTCCATATTTCAAGTGAGTCTGCATTAAGTGCTGCTGCAATTATTGAAGCAGTATAGTCGGAACCACCTCTTCCTAGATTAGTAATCTCTCCGCTCTTCTTGTCAGTAGCAATGAATCCAGGTACTACAGATACCTTAGGCAATTCTAAAAAAGTATTTTTTACAAGTTTATTTGTCAACTCTGAATCAAGGATATGTTTAGAGTGCTTATTTTCTGTCTTTATAAATACTCTTGAATCGAACAAAACAGCCTGGTCTATCAATGATGTAACAATCAAAGAAGATAGTCTCTCACCATAGCTTACTATAGTATCTGATGTTTTTGGAGAGAGGTCTCTGATAAGATATATTCCCTGATAAATATCTCTTAGTTCACTTAGGAGGGTATTAATCTTTACAAGCAGATCATCTTTTACCTCTTTATCTTTGATAATCTCATCAATCATTGATATATGAAGTCCTACAATATATGCATACTCTTTCTCGTAATTCTTATCTCCCTTTGATGCCATCAAGGAAGTGCTAATAAGCTTGTCTGTTATTCCGCCAAGTGCAGAAACAACAACTATAACAGGTTCTTTTACTGCTTCAACAATCTCTTTGACACTCAAAATACTATTTACGGAACCTACGGATGTTCCGCCAAATTTCATTACTTTCATGTAATTAGAATATTTATATCATGGAAAGGATAAAAGGCCTTCACCATAATAGATTAAAAAAATAAAAATTGCTTATTGCTTGTACCTGCAAGCGTGTATCACGTAGAAACACAAAATATTATCATTAACCCCTAAGGGTCATTGTAGTTGATGTGGACATTGTAGTTGCCATGTTCCACATACTAATTGTTGTGGTTGTAAATAGATAATATATTGTCATTAAAATATGTTCTTTTTGATAGAACAATGCAAATATAAAAACTATTTTATACAAACTATCACAATTCAGTTTTTTTTGCGATAAAAATGTCATGCTTTATTCATTTTACATGATATATTGTATAATTATAGGATTAACCTATATTTTTTTTACAAGTTCCTATTTTATAATGTTATTATAAATCAATTATAGCTACTTTTGTGAGAAAGAAAATAACATTTTCATTAACATATAGAGAGAATGGCAAAAGAGAAAGTAGTTTACGTCTGTACCAATTGCGGACAAGATTCTCCCAAATGGTAGGTAAATGTCCATCGTGTGGAGCTTGGAACAGCTATGTTGAGCAGGTTGTCAGAAAGGAATCTGCCGTCAAACAAGCTATCTCAGGTTCAAATGGCATGAAATCAAAACCTATGATACTATCCGATATTATCGGTGGTGAAGAGAGAAGAATTGACATGCGTGATGATGAACTGAACAGAGTATTAGGAGGTGGATTAGTTCCCGGCTCATTGGTCCTACTTGGAGGAGAACCTGGAATAGGTAAATCTACCCTCATATTGCAGACTGTACTACGCCTACCCGACAAGAAAGTATTATATGTCTCCGGAGAAGAGAGTGCACAGCAACTCAAGCTCCGTGCCGACAGAATAAAACATAACTCCAGCGATTGCATGATAGTATGTGAGACATCTATGGAGGAGATTTTTACACATATAAAGAATACATCGCCAGACATTGTGGTGATAGACTCTATACAGACTATTTCAACTGAAGGAATAGACTCTTCGCCAGGAAGTATAGTACAGATAAGGGAGTGCTCGGCATCAATACTGAAATTTGCCAAAGAGAGCAACATCCCCGTAATACTTATCGGCCATATTAATAAGGAGGGAACAATTGCCGGACCAAAAGTCTTGGAACATATTGTAGACACGGTCATACAGTTTGAAGGAGACCAGCACTATATGTACCGTATACTTAGAAGCATAAAGAACCGCTTTGGCAGTACTTCTGAACTCGGTATTTATGAGATGCGACAAGATGGATTGCGACAGGTTAGTAATCCTTCCGAGTTACTGCTCAGTCAGGATCACGAAGGAATGAGCGGAGTCTCAATAGCATGTGCTGTTGAGGGAATACGACCATTCCTTATCGAAACCCAGGCACTTGTGAGCACAGCCGCTTATGGAATGCCTCAACGTTCTTCTACAGGATTTGACTTACGACGTATGAATATGCTACTGGCTGTACTTGAGAAGAGGGTCGGATTTAAACTGGCACAAAAAGATGTCTTCCTGAATATAGCAGGAGGGCTTAAAGTTAATGATCCGGCAATAGACCTGTCAGTCATCAGTGCCATACTTTCAAGCAATATGGATAGTGATATTGAGTCAGGTCTTTGTATGGCAGGAGAAGTAGGGCTTAGCGGTGAGATACGACCGGTAAATCGTATAGAACAGAGAATTGGAGAAGCACAGAAACTGGGCTTCAAACAGATTCTTATACCAAAGCATAACCTGCAAGGTCTTGATACTAAAAACATTAAAATTGAGATTACCCCTGTAAAAAAAGTCGAAGAGGCTTTCAGAATACTTTTCGGATAAGAATTATAAAACAACAAAACAAAAAATATTATGATAAAATACGTAAACTATCTTTTAGTTTATTTATTGCTCCTTTTTGTCTCTTCATGTGATATGCCATTCGATGATAGCTATCATGTAGAGATACCACATCAAGAGAGCATTCCTATGTCTATTGACCTTAATGTCATAACAAATGGGCAAACAATATTAATAAACGGGAATAGTGATATAGCATTCTCACTATCAGCATTGGACAAGAATGTCTCTGCTGCCATATTTACATTAGGCAGTAAAAAATGGGAAGTGAAAGCTAGTGAGGGTGTTATTAATATCCTTCAAGATGAAATTCCAGCAGGAAATTATACTTTGGAGTGTGAAATGTATGTAAAGACTAATACAGGAAGCATAGCCGACCAATTTGATCAGGAATTTTATTACGGGAAGATGTCATGGCCTGTTATTGTCGACTACTCCATAGAAACTCCTGAACTTATCTCACAATCAATTACCAATGACAAATATCTTAAGTTGACCTGGATGAAGCCAATGACAAATCACCTTGTTTTGAAAGGTTACAGGCTTTGGTACAGTAATGATAATATTGATGGCTACAGAAATATTACAATTGCTCCTGATCAGACAAGCTATATCGACAGACTATATGTAGGTGAAAAATGTGAATATTCTCTGGTAGCTCTTTTTGAAAAGGAGAATAGCAGCTCCGAAATAGTATGGCCAATGGGAACGTTGAAGATGGAGAACAAAATTACCACCTATTCAACAATAAACAGCGATGGTAACATATTGATTAATTGGGATACTCCATACAGATGCAAAGCGGTAATAACCAAAGATGGTAAGAAATATATGCCTCAGGAAGAGGAAAGATATATTACATTTGCCACTCCCCCTATAACAGAGAATATATGGAGCTCTTTTTTTGAAGTGCTTGTACAGATTCAGGCTTATGATGAGCCCAACAAGAATATCTTTTCTAGATATAGTAAATTCCCATATTACGCAAAACAGATTGGTGAGCCATGGTCAAAATTCACATGGAACAAAAAAGAGAATGTAGTATATGTGCAATATTCAAACAAACTCATTAGCTATCAGCTTCCGGATTATAAACTTATCGCAACAAAAGATTTTAATAGCAGCTATATAACCGATTTGTGCTCATCTCCGACAAATGAGTTGGTTGCAATAAGAGTAGATAATGATGGAGTAAACGATAATACAAACATCTATATACTAAATGGCAAATCAATGAATGAGGTGTGTCACATTGAGGCTAATGATATGAAGTATAATGGATTAGGCAGACAACATTTGATGTATATGACCAATGATAACAAATTGGTATATTTTTCAGAGCAGAATGGTAATATGAAAGGTATAGCATGCAATCTGTATACCGGAGTAAAGGAGAAAAGTTTTTCTCTCAACACAAAATATGGCGCAGCATACCCTACTATCTCTAGCGATGGTAAGACTATGTTTTATGAAGAGGATAATGACCCTTATATGGTGAAACTCGATAACTATGAGGTAAAGGAAATTAAATCTCTGAATAATGAACGAGCAGGCAATTTCTTCATATTCAACCCTCAAAACAACAACGAGGCAATGATAGATAGAGATGAAAAGATATATGTAGTCGATGTTACAACTGGAAATACAGTAAGAGAATTTGCTCTGCCTGCAACAACTGGTGCATCTTGCTGCGACCCTGTAAGTGGATACATACTGGCATCAGCTCAAGACAGAATATATGTTATATCTTCACAAGACGGAGCAATACTATTCCAGCTACCAAACAATAGCAGAGCACTACTTATGAACAACTATTTAGTATCAGATTACGGATTGATTATGAATATCAAAAACTACTTAATAAAATGAAAAGCAAAATAATAATGCTCTTTGTGGTAATTGGAATATTCGTATCCCAATCAGCAAAAGCACAGTTCTTCGTAGAGTATAATTTAGGATATGGCACATTCAACATGGCAGATTTGAAATCTCTACTAAGTAAAGACAATACGGTAGATGGATTAAAAACAACAAATAATTTCCCGGGTTACTTTACACATGGTATACATGCAGGATTTATGAAAGGACATTCGTCATTCGGTATAAACTTAGGATACCAAAACACAGGCGGACAAAGAGCTGTTGAGGACTATTCCGGAGAGTACAAATATCAGATTCGTGCTAAAGGATATAAAACTGCCCTATTCTATCGTTACAGATTAACAAAGGCAGACAAACTCTCTCTCTTTGCAGAGATGGCTCCAGGTGCAATATTCAACAATGTGAATATGAAGAGCTCTTTATACCTTACTGCTTCTGAACAGTCAAAGAAAGATGAGGCTAATCTGAAAGGCATTAATCTTTTCGTTGAGCCGGCATTGGTAGCAAGATATCAGATAAACAAGATGTATCTGCAGTTACATGCAGGATATCAATGGTCGCCTATAAAACCTAAACTAAATTATAATGGAAATAAAACAACAGTTAATGCAGATTGGGATGGACTTAGGATAAGTTTAGATTTTGTTGTAACTTTGCAGAAATAATATAACTGGTTATGATACAGGAATTCCAACTCAGAGTCTCACCCGATAAGAGTGTAAATGAAGATGTGGTTAAAGAATATGTGAGTCGTGAAAAAGGGATAGACATACGTACCATAAAAGCTTTACGCATCCTTAAAAGGAGTATAGACGCTCGTCAAAGAACAATATTTATCAATCTAACGGTTAGATTGTATATTAATGAACAACCTAAAGATGATGAATATGCTCATACCATATACCCTGATGTACATAACAAGCAACAGGCTATAGTAGTAGGTGCAGGTCCTGGCGGACTCTTTGCAGCGCTCAGACTTATAGAGCTGGGAATAAAACCTATAGTTGTAGAAAGAGGAAAGAACGTAAGAGAACGTAAAAATGATATAGCCAACATAAGCCGTGAGCATAAGGTTGATTCGGAAAGTAATTACAGCTTTGGTGAAGGTGGTGCTGGCGCTTACTCTGATGGAAAACTATATACAAGAAGCAAGAAGAGAGGCAATGTTGATAAAATTCTGAATGTATTCTGTCAACATGGAGCCAACACAAATATACTTGTTGATGCACACCCTCATATTGGAACCGACAAACTCCCCAGAGTTATAGAAGAGATGAGAAACACCATACTAAATGTTGGTGGTGAAGTGCATTTCCAAACTCGCATGGATTCGCTCATTATTGAGAACGGCACCGTAAAAGGTATCGAAACAAATAACGGAGAGAGATTTATGGGACCTGTGATATTGGCTACAGGACACTCTGCTCGTGATGTTTACAGATGGCTCCATGATAACAATGTAGATATTGAAGCTAAAGGTATTGCAGTAGGTGTACGTCTTGAACACCCATCAATGCTTATCGACCAGATACAGTACCATAATAGAAATGGAAGAGGCAAATATCTTCCCGCAGCAGAATATAGCTTTGTCACTCAGGTTGACGGACGTGGCGTATATAGCTTCTGCATGTGCCCCGGCGGAGTTGTTGTTCCTGCAGCAAGCGGATCTCATCAGATTGTTGTAAATGGAATGAGTCCAAGTCACCGTAATGGGAAATGGAGTAATTCAGGCATGGTTGTCGAGATACGTCCTGAAGACTTGAATGATGATAGCATTAAAGAGATAATAAGTCATAACTCTGAGGAGGAGTTTGATTCAGAATCTCCACTTGCCATGATGTATTTCCAGGAGGCTTTGGAAAGAGCTTGTTGGATTCAGGGAAATATGCGACAGACAGCCCCGGCGCAACGAATGTTAGACTTTACAAAGAAGAAGTTGAGTTACGACTTGCCACCATCATCATATTCTCCCGGATTGGTCTCTTCACCTCTACACTTTTGGATGCCTAAGTTCATAAGTGAACGACTAAGCAAAGGCTTCATACAGTTCGGAAAAATGTCAAACGGATTTCTTACAAATGATGCTGTTATGATTGGAGTAGAATCGAGAACATCTTCTCCAGTAAGGATATTAAGAGACAATGAGACTCTTCAACATATTAAGATTACCGGACTCTTCCCTTGCGGTGAAGGTGCCGGATATGCAGGAGGTATTGTATCTGCCGGTATTGATGGAGAGAGATGTGCAGAAGCTCTTGCTGATTATCTAGGAAACAAACAATAATTAATATATGCATAACATTTCACCCGAAATGGCCATAATTGATAGAAATACACTGTCGTGTATAGGCCTGCAGACAATACTCGAAGAGATTATACCATCTGCAACAATACGAGTATTCAGCACATTCGACAAGTTCATATGTGACACACCCGACATGTATGCTCACTATTTTGTTTCATCACAGATCTATTTTGAACATACATCATTCTTCCTTGAGCGTTTTCCTAAAGCAATAGTTCTGGCTAACGGAGAGAACCTGCCTCAGTTAAAAGGTGTTCCTACAATGAATATTAACCAGAATGAGAAACAATTGATAAAGAGCTTACTCTCACTCCAAAAATATGGGCATAGTAACGAAACTATACCTAATCAGAATCATCCTGTTCATGAGAAAGATTCATTGGACCTATCTCCAAGAGAGATAGAGGTACTTGTGCTGATAACAAAAGGACTCATCAACAAGGAAATAGCTGATAAACTGAACATTAGCCTTACCACTGTTATATCACACAGGAAAAATATTACTGAAAAACTTGGCTTAAAATCGGTTTCATCACTTACTGTTTATGCTATAATGAATGGCTATATTGAAGCAGACAGTATCTAAATATCCTCATTAATTAGGATTGCATATATTTAAATGATATAGTTATTTTGCAGCTCAAATAAAAATGACTATAAATGAAGAACAGATTTATTCCTGTATTACTCTTTGCTGCATCTACATCAATGTTTGCGGAGGATAAATACATCAACCCTGCAGACACAACAAAAGCTGTAGACATCGAAGAGGTGGTAGTGATTGCCTCACCAAAAGAGACCGGAAAGTTGAGAGAACTTCCTTCAAGCGTCTCACTTATCTCACAAAAACAAATGCAAGCACATCATGTGACATCTTTGAAAGATGCCAGTGTTTTATCGCCAAACTTCTACATGCCTGATTACGGCTCGAAACTTACATCTGCAATATATATTCGCGGTATCGGTTCAAGAATGAATACTCCAGCTATTGGACTATATGTTGATAACATACCATACCTCGACAAATCTGCTTTCGATTTTAATTTCTATGATATTGAGCGTATTGATATCCTACGTGGTCCTCAAGGTACACTATACGGACGTAACACAATGGGTGGACTTGTCAAAGTCAATACACGCTCTCCTTTCACATACAATGGAACTGACGTAAAACTTGGATATGCTACAAAGAATAACAGTCGTACAGCTTCTCTTAGCCACTATCACAGAGTTAGTGACAGATTTGCCTTCTCCGTAGGTGGATATTATGAGGGTTCCGACGGTTTCTTCCGTAACTCATATACAGGCAAGAAAATTGATAAATTAGAAGCCGGAGGAGGAAGAGCACGCGCTATATGGCTTCCAAAAGATAATATGAAATTGGATTTCTCTATATCATACGACTATAGCGATGAAGGTGGATATCCATACTTCTATTCAGGTCCTGTCAAAGGTTATGAACAGGCAAACGAGCAATATAAAGATTATGAAGGTAAAATAAGCTATAACCAGGATTGTACCTATAGAAGAGGTCTTCTCAATACAGGTCTTAACTTCGAGATACAATCAGACAAGTTTATCTTCAATGCTGTTACAGGTTACCAGAATCTTAGCGACCGTATGTTTATGGATCAGGACTTTTTGCCTATGAACATCTACACTCTGGAGCAGAGACAGAAGTTGAATAGCCTCACAGAAGAGATTACATTCAAAAGCAAGAACAACCGTCGCTGGCAATGGGTTAATGGAGCTTCTGCATTCTATCAATCGCTAAAGACATCAAGTCCGGTAGGATTTATGGAAGAAGGGGTGTCAAGCCTTATCGAAGATAACATGAATCGCGTCTTCTCAATGATTAAGGCTAGTAACCCACGTGCTCCAAAGATGACTATGGACGTGCTTAACAACACTCTTATGATGAACAATGATTTCAGCACTCCATCATTGAGCACAGCACTATTCCATCAGTCTACTTTCAATGATATCTTCGTCGAAGGACTCTCTTTCACAGCAGGGCTACGTCTGGAATATGAAAAACAGTGGATGAGATATGATGCATCAAGTTCTATAGATTTTGATTTCAACGTTGAGGTAAGCCCTACAATGAAATTCCCTATGAAGAATCTTAATGCTGCTCCACGTATTGCAGGAAAGACAGGAACAGACTACTGGCAGTTACTACCTAAATTTGCTTTGAAATATGATTTATCAAAGAGTTCAAATATCTACGCCAGTGTAACAAAAGGTTATCGCTCAGGAGGCTACAACATACAGATGTTCTCCGACCTTATACAAAAGGAAATGCAAACAGCTATGACTGGAGCAATTGTTAATGGAGTTCCAAATATTCAAGGTCTGCCAGCTAACATGGTACCAGTTGTTCAGAACATGATCAATACTAATGTACCCGCTGCAAAAGAGATAGATGTTAAGGGCACAACACTATACAAACCTGAATATAGCTGGAACTTTGAGGTAGGTTCACACTTTGACCTGTTCAATGGAAAGGTTAAAGCTGATGTTGCTGCATTCCTTATGAACACACACGATCAGCAGATTGTAAAATTCGTTGAGAGTGGCCTCGGAAGAATAATGGTCAATGCAGGAAAGAGTCGCAGTATCGGTGCTGAGGCAGCTTTTATAGCAGCAATAACAAAGAGCCTCAACTTTAATGTGAACTATGGTTACACATACTCTACATTCAGAAAATATGATGGTGGCATAAACAGAGCCGGAGTTGAGATAGACTATACTGGCAACTATGTTCCATTCGTTCCTAAGCACACTCTTGCTATAGGAGGTGATTACACATTCTTCTTAAACGACAACGCACTTAAGAACATCACTATAGGTGCGAACTATACAGGAGCAGGTAATATCTATTGGAGTGAGAGCAATGACCAGAGCCAGGATTTCGTAGGCTCACTAAACGGATACTTATCATTAGGATTCAAGAACCTGAAAGTTGACTTCTGGGGAAGAAATCTTACTGACAAGAAATATACAACTTTCTACTTTGAAAGCATGAACAGAGGATTCGAGCAATATAACAAACCAATACAATTCGGTGTTGATTTGAAATATCATTTCTAATCTATATAAGCCTTTTTTACTATATAATACAATCCGAAGAAATTTCGGATTGTATTTTTTTCTCAGAGAATATATGCCTACACATCTGTTCTCTTTTTTTTGCTGACTAATGCATAAAGAATTTTCCCAAAGGTTCTTTTCATTTATAACGGTCATAAACCAAGGCACTATTTTTGGAATGTGATTTAATGATAATAAAAAGCCATTTATATTTATTTTATCCTAACCATATTATAATCACCATGGTTGAGTGTAACAATCATGCCATGAAATAGAGATGTGCTTTCAATAGAATATTTGTTTATATAGTTCTCTATAAATTTGGCTGTCATTTGTTGGAAGTATTTCTGATCATTAGCAGATAACTCTCCTGTATTAATTTCCAAACAATCATTCTCCGGTATAAAGTCTTTATTACATGTCCAACCATAATTCATATTATCAGAATGACGGGCACCAGAAATATAAAATCCATAGCCGCATTCGGTCTTGAGAACTCTGATATTAATTGCAGCAATGCCTTCAGGTGCCGAACTGTCAATTCCCTTCAGCCATGTATTGATAGCACGTTGCATGTATGACCAGCTTTTGATTAATGGCAACAGGCTAAATTTTGACAGAAGATATTCCATTTCGTCTAAAGATCTGGTTACATCATTTGTTGCCTTATGCTCCTTTGCATCAAAGACAGCAAACATAGCATAGTCCTGTAATTCCAAATGTCGACATGCCTCTTTTCCATTGCAATAGACTTTAAATGCACTAATGAATTCATCTCTAATGTAAGCGTTTTCATCGAACCACAATAAGCGAGTGCTTGGTTTAGGCGCATAATATACACAAATAATGAAACATGCATGCTCTTTCTTCACATTACCATTTTGGCTTTTTTCAGGAAGATTTGTATAAGTCAACTCATATTCAATTCCATTTCTTTCAAAAGTGTAGCTTGTCGGTGAATAACAAATAATATTTGTTGCATCCGGTATATCGTTATCCAGAAGCTTCTTTATTCTTTTGGTTACAACTTTAGGAGCTATGAAGGAAAAATAATATGACAATGCCAAAAAAAATGGAAGAGTGAACATAATTGGAACGAATGAAACTGCTATAGCTGTTGTAAATAGAAATGTATCTGTATAATGTCCATTTACATAATGTGCAAAGAAAAAAGAGAGATAAATTAATATACAAACGATGAGAAGTGGCAATCCCCAAAAAGACGTTGTCTTTTTCCACCACATCCAAAGTGATGAATATAAAAGATAGTCGTGATTACTCATTACTTTGAGGCTTTGCTTGAAGCTTAGATTGTCTGCCTGAATATATGATGGATGTGTTAAGTGCATTGTTTTTTGTGTTTACTATATAATATTTATTTTTTCTATAAATCCTATAGAAAGTATCCGATACAAATTAAAGAAATAATGAGCAAATATAATCTACCACATAGAGTAGATTTTGTAATCAGAGATGACATTCTAATTTTAAACAAAGATACCATACGGATTATACACATAATTGTAAAGGGGCTTTTCTTGTCCGAGTATATATAATACTCACATTGTTGTAGAATTGAGAAACTTTTATTGCATATCATAATCAATTTCACGTTCCACAACTGTGAATTATATACTCCAAATCTGTAGAGTATTCACTCTTCAGTGAAGTTTATATAGTTTACAACTGTTAAGTGATAAATCATTTATAATGACATATTGTAAATTATATTAAAAAGAAGCATCTTTAATTTAATAAACAATCAAAGATTATTTATTTTAAACATCCTAGATTATTTTATTTAGTGATATGCCTAATGATAGAGACCATATTTTCACACACTTAAAAATACAGGTACGACAGAAGGACAATTACTAATATTAATATAAATCTAAGATTTTACATGAGAAAGACACTTTTATGCCTAAGGGTATCTACACTGTTCTTTAGTTCTTACGGTAACAAATCCACACCGCAAGAACAAATTTTTATTAACTTACTTGAAAAATATGCTGTTCCTTATATGTATGGCATTTCCTCTGGAGAAATTAACCAAGCAGACAACGGCGCTCTCTATGCTGAGCTGATAAAGAGCAGATTTTCTGAAGGGTTAAAGATGCCTGAAGGGTATCATACAGAAGTATACACACTATATCCAGTTAGACTTCGACTATAGCTTCCATACATTCTCTTACACCATTCTAAAATAATAAGATAATAATTAGATAATAAAAATATAAAGATGAGTTTAAACAAATTAATTATGATGGCACTCACATTGGGAATGAGTGCATCTATGCAAGCACAGAACCCAATAATTCAGACAAGGTATACGGCCGATCCTGCTCCTATGGTAATAAATGATACACTATTTCTATATGTAGGATGCGATGAAGACAATGCTTCTCCTAAAGGTGGATATCTTATGAGGGAATATCGTCTATATACAACAACCGACATGGTTAACTGGACCGACTGTGGTGCCCCTTTGAAAATAAGTGCTTTCAAATGGTCGGCAGGTGATGCCAGTGCAGCACAATGTATTCAACGCAATGGAAAATTCTATTGGTATATCTCTTCTCAGAATAGAGTAAGTCCCGGATCTTCAATCGGTGTTGCAGTAGGCAACTCTCCATACGGACCATTTGATGATGCAATTGGACGTGGCTTAGTAACAAATAACATGACACTGCAAGCAAAACACTCTTGGGATGACCTTGATCCTACTGTTTTTATAGATGATAAAGACCAGGCTTATCTTTGCTGGGGAAATGGAGCTTGTTATCAGGCAAAGCTTAATAAGGATATGATTTCACTTGACGGAGACATAAAAGCTTACGACATTAAAGACAAGACAGCATTCTATGGCAAATACACAGAGGCTCCATGGATTTATAAGCGCAAAAATCTATACTACATGATATATGCAGCGGAATTTCCGGAGTCTATACATTATTCTACTGCAAAGAGAGCAGAAGGTCCATGGAAGGCAGGTGGCATAGTAATGCCATTAGAGGGAGGAAGCAGCACCAACCATCCTGGAATTATAGATTATAAGGGCAACTCATACTTCTTCTACCATAATGATTCACTTCCGGGAGGACATAGTTTCTGTCGTTCTGTTTGTGTGGAACAATTCAACTATAATGCAGATGGTACTATTCCACAAATGAAGATGACTAAAGGTATATCAAAAGGAGTAGGCACTCTTAACCCATATAAACGTACTGAAGCAGAGACTATAGCTTGGTCTGAAGGGTTGAAGAGTGTAGATGATAGTAAGGTTGGCGTATTTATAGGTTCAATACACGATGGTGATTATATAAAGGTAAAAGATGTGCAGTTCGGAGAAAAAGGTGCATCTAAATTTACCGCCTCAGTATCGAGCAGATATTTCGGTGGAAAGATTGAACTAAGGTTAGATTCTAAAGAGGGAGAACTTATCGGTACACTAAACATTCCATATATAGGTGATTGGAATCAATGGAAAGAGTTGAGTACAGCTGTTAAAAGCAGCAAAGGGGTGCACGATCTCTATCTGATATTCAAAGGTGGCACACCATACGAATTGTTCAGATTTGACTATTGGTCATTCTCAGAATAATAGATATAGATAATACCAAATAAAAATGGCTATAATCTTCAGTGCTTATCTGAAATTATAGCCATTCCCTTATTCATTAATTGCTCCGCAATGTGAGCATACTCCTTTTGATTTCATCTTCGCTCCACAGTTTCCACATGTATATTGGAACTTGGAACTCTTCTTTAACCTTGTATACGACCACCACCCATAAATTGGCAGACATATATATCCAATATAAAGGTATGTTGCAACGCTGAAGAAGAGATAGAGAAGTATACAATATGACATCAATCCCAGCATATAGAAAAATATAGTCTCAATACGTGTCTGATGAATGATATCCTCTAAAGTAGCAATACCTACAAGTATTATCATCCAGAAATTTATCATAAAGAGAGAGATGATAAATGGCAGTTCAAATGGATTAAGAGATGGATTATAATAGAACTGCTGCCAGGTCTCCGGTACAAAATTCTGAATACTGACATAAATTGTTGCAGCTGATGCAATGAGGAATGATAGAAGAGCAGGGAAAAAGCTCTCAATATCATTAAACCATGCCAGCTGTATTCTCTTTTTCTTTACAGCCCTTAAGGAATAAGCCACACCGAAAAAAGCTAAAATAACAAGGAATATTATTGTATGTGTATTGCTGAAGAAATGTATGAACTGAGAGACTGAATCAAGAGGAACAACCTTGCGTAAGAGATCATTCTCTCTTACCCACCCTATTGCATCCTGGTCACGGGCAACCTTTACCCATACAGAGTCAACACTGTCGGCAGGCTGAATCATGAACTCGGCAACAACAACCTTATCACCCTTATAAACAGGTATGACATCAATAAGTGGTAGCTGCTGAAGCATGAGAGTATCTGATGTTACCTCAAAATTAGTATTAAGAGTATAATGCTTATGTATGAGATGATTTATTGAGTCGGCACTCTTCTCTGTCTGAGCCTCTTTAGGTAAGACAGGATGAGAATAATGACAACTGATAAGTGTAGTCATCAATATTATAATAGGCAATATATACTTAATTTTCTGCATAGACCTTCATCTGGCATCTTTTACAGTCGAACTCAAGACGAAACTTTTTCCCATCGGAACTGATTAATGAGTATGGCTCTTTATATGGAGATTTCTGTTTCTGATGAACAGGACACCAACCCATGCTATATCTCAGGCAATGTTTACAGAACATAAGGGCAACACCCTTCTCCTCCTTCTTCTCAAATGCAGGAGCAATCTTCTCTACTCCATGATCTCTGTAGAATGAAAAGGCATTCTCATTCATAACATTACCAAGGTAAGTAAGTTCCTTCTTTGGGAAAGGAACATTCTTGTTCTCCAACACAGCTATCTCCTGGAAGTAGTTAATCTTTATCACCATCAACAATTCCTCAACAGCCTTTCTTCTTATCTCAGAAAGTTCAGAAGATGGAATGAACCAGTTACCATCAAGGTCAATTCTTACATCCTGTGCAAGGAAAGGTGTGTTGCCAAGCTTTGAGAGCTGATTTCTGATATTATCATTTTGCGGAGTATGTGCCTCAACTCTCTCTCTCTCTACTGCTATGCATGCCATATTTCTATCTTCATCACGTATAGTAAGAGAGAAACCTGATGGTGTCTCAGCCAACTCTATATTGACATAAATCTTCCTCTCTGAAGATTTATGTTGCATTATCTTATCAAATTCCTGGTCAAAGTTACGGAATAGAACTGTCTTAGGTTTGAAAGAAGGCATCTCCTGTGGATATAACCTGTTCTCATCTACCCTATTTACTCTGAATCCCTGCAACTTACCATTACCATCAATGTAGCAAAGACCATCACCATTATTGAAAGATTTTACTCCTGCTACAGTGAAGTAGTTGCCACGAATCTCTTTTACATATCCCATCTCCTCGCCTAACGATTTAGGAGTATCGAAAGAGAATATATCGCTGCTACGTCCATGAAGAAAGTAGTCAGTAGAACCTCTGCTGAAACTCTTGTCCAACTGTGGTACAAAGTTATATTTCTCTTTTCCTGACGAAGCACGTTTCAGGTCCGGACGACGCTTTATTATACTGTCAAGTTTCTGTCGGTAATAGGCTGTAACATTCTTAACGTAAGCCACATCCTTCAGTCTGCCTTCAATCTTTAGTGATGATGCACCTGCATCAATAATCTCCTCAAGATTATTGCTATGGTTCACATCTTTAAGTGATAGAAGATGTTTATTCTTTGTTATAAACTTTCCTTCTGAATCGATTATATCGAAAGAGAGACGGCAAAACTGTGCACACTCTCCTCTGTTGGCACTCCTGTTGAAACATGCCTGACTTATGTAGCATTGACCGCTATAACTTACACATAGAGCTCCGTGTATGAACACCTCGAGCGAGGTATCGGGAACTGCTTCATGAATCTTCCTTATCTCCTCAATAGAGAGTTCACGAGCCAGCACAATCTGACGGAAGCCAACCTCTTTCATAAAAATAGCCTTCTCAACATCTCGATTGTCGACCTGAGTACTTGCATGAAGTGGTATAGGCGGAATATTCAGTTTAAGGATACCCATATCCTGTACGATAAGAGCATCAACTCCTATCTTATAAAGTTTCCATATAAGTTCCTCGGTATCTTTGAGCTCCTCATCTTTCAGAATAGTATTCAAAGCTACATAAATACGAACGTTATAAAGATGGGCATATTTTACAAGCTCCTCAAGGTCTTCCAATGTGTTACCTGCCGCCGCACGCGCACTGAAACGAGATGCACCTATATAAACGGCATCGGCACCATGATCAATAGCAGCCATAGCACACTCCAGATTCTTTGCCGGAGCTAAAAGTTCAATAGATCTAGGACTCTTCATTACTCAATCTTATTTATATCAAATGGAGTCTCCTGATATACATAGTAGTTCAGCCAGTTTGCAAAAAGCAGATTAGCATGAGCACGCCATCTTACTAATGGCTCACTATTAGGATCATCATCTTTGTAGTAGTTTTTTGGCATCTCAATATCAAGGCCTTTACTGAGGTCACGCTTATACTCTGTATCAAGAGTGTTAGGTGAGTATTCAGAATGTCCTGTTATGAAAAACTCTCTACCTTTTCTTGCCATAACCATATAAACACCCGAGTCATCGGACTCAGAAAGAAGTTCCAACTCCTTTACTTTAAGGATATCCTCTCTTCTTATCTCTGTATGACGGCTATGAGGAACATAAAATTCATCATCGAAGCCACGGAAGATAGAGAGTTGTGAGTTATGAAGGTTATGTTTGAATACACCAAACATCTTCTTATCCAAGCTATATTTTGGGATACCGTAGAAATGGTAAAGTCCTGCCTGAGCAGCCCAGCAGATATATAGAGTTGATGTTACATGAGTACGTGCCCAATCGAATATCATAGTCACCTCCGGCCAATATGTTACCTCTTCATAATCCAGCTGCTCCACTGGAGCTCCAGTTATAATCATGCCGTCATATTTCTCCCCTTTCATCAAGTCAAAATCCTTATAAAATGCCTTCATATGTTCGATAGGAGTATTCTTTGATGTATGACTTTTGAGTTTCATGAAAGAGAGCTCTATCTGAAGAGGTGTATTCGATAGCAGACGTACAAGATCTGTCTCGGTAGTTATCTTTAAAGGCATAAGATTGAGAACAATAATCCTCAATGGACGAATATCTTGAGTTTCAGCTCTTGAACTGTCTATGACAAAGATGTTCTCTTTCTTAAGAAGTTCAATTGCAGGAAGTCTATCCGGTAGGTTTAGTGGCATATCAATATCATTTTTTATTAAATCACAAATTTACTAAAAAACAAATATATTATTAATCTATCATCCTCATTTTAATTATTTGTTTCAATCATATCTGTTTTATATGAAAAATATAAAAAAAACAGTTTAAGATTAAACCTAACAGACTTTTTATAATCAAAAAAATATAATAACTAAATAACAAAAAAATGAAAAAGTATCTACTATTTATTGCAACAGCCCTAATAATGGGTTTTGTAACAGTTTCAGCTCAGGAGCAAAGGCCTCAAAGAATGAATATGTCTCAAAGAACAGAACAGATTATCAAAGAGCTCGGCCTTGATGATAACCAGGCAAAAGATTTCAAGAAAATCATGGAAGATATGAGACCTGGAAAGATTTCTGAAAACGAACGCCCTTCCAGAGAAGAGATGAAAAAAAGAAGAGATGAAATGAATGAAAAAATAAAGAACATACTTACAGAAGAACAGTACAAAAAATACCAAGAAATGTTTCAAAGACATAATAACCGTCCAGACGGAAATAGCCAAAATCAGTAAAGAACTTTTGTATTTATACATTTAATATAATTAGAGTTTGAGGAAAGCATTTGGGAATAAATCTCATTTGCTTTCCTTTTTTATAAGCCTATTGCCTATAAATATTATCAAGCAATACAGAGGCTGGCTCCAGAATAATATTATTGCCACAATTATTTCAGACTATGACACAATAATTCATAATAACATATATTTAATGATTTACTTTGTAATATGAACTATTATTAATCTAATAAACAGAAATAAATGAAAAACTATTTCCTCTTTTTTATTTTGTTATTCACCTGTTTTTCTTTAAATGCTCAACAAAAATCAGCAAATGTTGCATATCAAGATGAGCACGTAAGATTTACAGTCATTACAGATGGCACAATTCGCATAGAATATGCCCCTAATGGTGAATTTGTAAACAAAAATTCATTTCTTGCTATTAAGCGTGATTATCCAAAAGTAAATTATAAACTTAAAGAAGGAAAATGGATTGAGCTATCAACAGCAAAAATGAAGCTACGCTATAAAAAGAATAGTGGTGCTTTTACCGCGGAGAACTGTCAGATTATATCTGCAAAAGGTGTTACTCCTGCTTTCACATGGAAACCTGGAATGAAACAGAAATATAATCTTAAAGGTACATATGGGAGTAATTAATAAATCATATTTTGGTACTGAATGTATACAGGTGAAATAGAAAAATAAAATATACAAAAATGAAAAGAATAACTTTATTATTCATGATACTTGCCTTTACAAGCATTGGGTATTCATGTAATGCTTCAAATCAAGATTCACCAGTAGTAAAAAAGACTATAGAAGCTCCTCTACTGCTTGGCGATCCATATATTCTATGCGATGGAGATAGATATTATGCTTATGGTACAAGTGCTGACAATGGAATTATTGTATATACATCAGACGACCTGAAAGAATGGGAAAAGAAGGGATTGGCTCTGAATAAACAAGATGTGTGGGGTGACAGATGGTTCTGGGCTCCAGAGGTATATCACATAGACAATAAATATTATATGTATTATTCTGCCAATGAGCATATATGTGTGGCAACATCCGATTCACCATTGGGACCATTTAAGCAAGAAATTAAGAAACCTATTCTTGAAGAGGAGAAGAGTATTGATAACTCTCTTTTTATTGATGATGATGGAACACCATACCTCTTCTTCGTAAGATTCAATGATGGTAACAATATATGGGTAGCTGAAATGGAAAAGGACCTATGTACTATGAAAAAAGAGACAATGCATCACTGCATATCTGTTTCTCAGAGCTGGGAAAAAATCTGGCCAAGAGTAACAGAAGGACCGTTTGTTATAAAGCACAACAATGTCTATTATATGACATATTCAGCAAATAATTATCAAAGTCCTGAATATGGCGTAGGATGCTGTACTGCTAAATCAATTATGGGAGAATGGACAAAATACAATGAAAACCCAATATTACAGTCTCCTAAAGGACTCGTAGGTGTAGGGCACCACTCTCTATTCAATGACAAGCAAGGGAATAAAAGGATAGTATTCCACTCACATAATTCTATAGATAAAATACATCCACGAGTACTACATATAGGAACCTATTCATTCGAAAAAGTAAATGGAACAGACAGAATGAGAACCAGTGACAAGTATGAGACTCCCACTTTACTTTCTAAATAAACAATATGGGCATGAGTTATTATTTATCTCATGCCCTTTATCTGCAAACATAGTTTAATTATTCCATATTGATTTAGGCATAAGAGTTCCCAAATCGAAACTCTTTAATTTCACTTCATTTCCATAGACTTAATACTTAAAAGTTTCTGCTACGTATTTTCCCTTTTCTTTTCTTGCCTTCTTTATTTTATTATTTTCATCTTCTATCGCACACCAACGATATTGTACTCTGAGATCCTGCAATGCCTCCTGCATCTGTTTCTGTACATGAGACCGATCTATTATCCGTGTCTCAAAATCTGTCGTGATCGGTTTATGAATAGATCATGATTGGTTAATCAATGAATCATGATCGGTTGAACAATGAAAATAATTGATCCTGTTTTTTTATTTGAATGAAGCAAAGATTATATTATTAATCAAGAAGAAATAGAATTTGTTAAATCACCAAAGTTAAGGAGTGAGCAATTGTTTTTCGCATAATGATTCAATATCGTTAATGACAAAACTAGAGTTATACTATAAAAAAGAACTTCAAGATAAACTTGAAGTTCTCTAAAAAACTATACTTTGATACCTAAAGAATGAAGAACTATTTACTTAACGAATTGCAAACTTTAAAATTAATTTCCCTAACAATTTTTTCATCCAACTTTATTACCTTCCTATCGTATGTCATTAATCCATTTACCTCAACCTCTACATCTGTTGTCTGTGTATATACACCTGCAGAATAACCTTTACCTATTAAATCATAAAGCATATTTGCATACTTAACATATTCATCTGTTGCTTCCTTGGTGCTATTAAACTGTACATATCCCCAATTTCTATTTGGCTCCCAAAGATGATTTTTTAGAACGAGACCTATACCTCCAAACTCTCCAAGTACAGTTGCACGATTTGCGTCATACAATAACAATTCCGGATGAGGATACTTGTGTATATCAAGGATATCACCACAAGGATAATGATTTCCGCCACTTGCTGGATTTACAAGACGCGTAGGATCGTGCTGTTTTGTCCATT
Organism: Phocaeicola paurosaccharolyticus JCM 15092; assembly: GCF_000613805.1. Classification (GTDB taxonomy): domain Bacteria; phylum Bacteroidota; class Bacteroidia; order Bacteroidales; family Bacteroidaceae; genus Phocaeicola; species Phocaeicola paurosaccharolyticus. Next base: position 24,772 of record NZ_BAJR01000014.1, read on the forward strand.
CTGCAATTTCTTGACATTTGAACTGTCCCCAAGCCTCATTGAAAGGAACCCATGTTCCAATGCATGGATAAGAATACAGACAATCCATAATCTCTTTCCACTCTTTTCTATAACAAGCCTCTGATTCTGCAGAACGCTTTCTTTCAACACCATCAAAATACTTATGCATCTGCCACTCAGGATTTTTATCGCCACTTGGCATATCTTGCCATACAATAATTCCAAGTTTATCACAATGAGTGTACCAGCGAGCTGGTTCAACTTTAATATGCTTGCGGATCATATTAAATCCAAAGTCTTTTGTCTTCTTTATATCATAAACCAAAGCATCATCGGTAGGAGCTGTATACAAACCATCAGGCCACCATCCCTGATCCAAAGGTCCATATTGGAACAATGCCTTATTATTCAATTCCATACGCACAATGCCGCTATTATCACGTTTTGTTGAATACTTACGCATTGCAGCATAGCTATTTACATTGTCAACGACCTTTCCGTCTTTTATTAAAGAAACTTTTAGTGTATATAAAAATGGAGAATCAGGACTCCATAGCTTCATATGTTCAGGCATTGCAATCTCTACAGGTTGTGAATTGATGCTTTTACTAGAGGCGATCAATTTATCTCCATCATATACACTGACCTGTAACAAAGCATTAGAACTATTATTTGCAATCTGAGCATCAACAGTCAATATCTTATTATCAATATCTGGAGTGATGTGTAGATTCTCTATATGGTTCTTATTAACAGGTTCCATCCATACAGTCTGCCATATACCAGTAACAGGAGTATACCATATACCACTAGGGTTAGTAACCTGCTTTCCTCTTGGTTGATACCCTTTATCTGTAGGGTCCCAAACTTTAACGACCAACTCATTGTTCCCTTTCGAAGACAAAGCTTTTGTAATATCAAAAGAGAAAGGAGTAAATCCACCTGTATGAACACCCACCTTAATACCATTCACCCATACATCAGCCTTCCAGTCAACAGCTCCAAAATGCAGCAAGATATTCTCTCCTTTCCATTTAGATGGTACAGAAAAAGATCTTTTATATATAAGTTCCTGATTTTCGTTTACTCTTTTTGCTACACCAGAAAGAGAAGACTCTATTGCAAATGGAACCAATATATCTCCATTCATCACCTTTGGAATTATGTCACCCTTATTAATGACTGCATATTTCCAAAGCCCATTAAGGTTTTGCCACTCGTTACGCTCCATAATAGGACGTGGATATTCTGGTAATACATTCTCAGGATTAACCTTTGATGCCCATTCCGTCTTTATCTTATCACCTGCCGGCTTCCATTGCGCAGCAACCTTAAAAGGAGTAAGTATAAGAATAAACATCAACAAAAAGATATTCTTCATATATTATTATTTTTTGTGTTTATTGTTGATTTCCGCTGCGCAAAGCTATTCTTTTGAAGAGAAACGACAGAAAACAAATAATTCAAATAATAGTAATATTGTACCTTTTCTTTCTTTGTAAATACAAAACATCTAGAAATAGATAGTATCCTGTAGATTGCTCAATAATTTACATTATTTGAATTTATTTTTTTGCTTGTAAAGAGGATATTTTTATTCTTTTGAAAATAACAAAAAAACAATTATACATTTATGAAAAACAAACTGCTTATTTCAGTGCTTGCTGCTACAACTCTATTTTCATGTAACACGACAAAGAAAAGCGAAGTTCTAACAGATTCAGGTTTGAATCCAGCCCATTTTGAAATTGAGATTGATAGTGTCAAGACAGGACTCTTTGTATTAAAGAACAAAAACAAAATGGAAGTGTGTGTAACAAACTTCGGTGGACGAATTGTCTCAATTATGGTTCCTGATAAAGACGGAGCTATGAGAGATGTAGTTCTTGGATTCCCATCTATTCAAGATTATATTGACAACCCTTCCAATTTCGGTGCAACTATTGGAAGATATGCCAATAGAATAAAAAATGGGAAATTTACATTGGAGGGCACAGAATATCAACTTCCACAAAATAATTACGGACATTGCCTCCATGGAGAATTAAAGGGCTTTCAGGATGTAATGTTCAATGTAGATGAAATAAAGGATAATGAGATAAAACTTACATATCATGCAAAAGATGGAGAAGAAGGATTCCCAGGTAACACTACTTGTTCTGTGACTATGCATCTTACTGATGATAATGCTATAGAACTATCATATGAGGCAGAAACCGATAAACCTACTATTATAAATATGACCAATCACTCATATTTCAATCTTGACGGAGATCCTTCAAAAGACAATTCAGAATATTTGCTCACAATTAATGCAGACTCATACACTCCTGTAGACAGTACATTCATGACAACTGGAGAAATAGCAAGTGTAAAGAATACTCCTATGGATTTCAGAGAACCTACAAAGTTAGGTGACAGAATGGATTTAGATGATGAACAAATTGAAAACGGACATGGAATAGATCACAATTGGGTATTGAATACAAAAGGCGATATAAACAAGATATGTGCTTCACTAAAATCAGCAAATACAGGAATAAAGCTTGATGTATATACCACTGAGCCAGGCATTCAAGTCTACACAGGCAATTTCCTTGATGGCACACAGACTGGCAAGAATAATATAATTTACCAATTCAGAGCTTCTGTGTGTCTTGAGACACAAAAGTATCCCGACTCACCAAACAAACCTTTATGGCCTTCATGTGTATTACTTCCTGGAGAGAAATATAGTAGCCACACAATATTCAAATTCTCGGCTGAAAAATAATTATAATCTCTCTATTATAAATAAGTGCAGGTGTTGATGAGCACCTGCACTTATTTAATAATTCAGCCAAAGATAAATAATTATCTAGTCATTCTATTTTAGCCAATCGCGCATACATTTCAACCATAGCAGACTGAGTAAGTAACCATTTTCGATTATCTTTTACTCTTCCACTCAGATCTGTATAAAACAATCCTTTTTCATCGCGAGCTTTTTCCCAAGCCCAATCGAGTGTCTTAATAAAAGAATTCAAATAGGTTTTATTTCTATCTATATGATATAGCTCTATAAATCCACGTAACATTACAGCACTGAACCATATATCACCCTTCTTCAATATACGGAATGAAATTCCATTCATAGGTAAGAATTCTGTGAAAAAATATTGATAGCAACTTGCTGCTATACGTTGTGCATCATCAAGATACTTCTTCTTTGAAGTAACCTTATACAGTAACGAAGCCGCTTGCATCATCTGCCCGCTATTGTATGCATACTTTGCTTTCCCAATTTTTCCAGACAGACCAATATTATCAAAATAAAGATCATCATTCTGATCCTGCAAATGAGACTTAGTCCATTCATACAAACGTTCTCCTTTGATAAGTAAAGAGCTATCATTAGTTGCTATAAAAAGTTTTAAAGCCAATACAGTTCCAGGGGCATTTGAGCAAGTGTTCTTCGATTCTTTCTTTTGTTCACACCAATATATACCTCCTCCAAGTTCTTCGTCAATACCACTCTCTATATAGTTCCATATATCTCTAGCTTTAGTGATATACTTTGATTCATGAGTAAGCATATATACATCAGTGTAATCAATACCCAACCAAATGTTATCATCATAAAATCTATCAGATAATGGTGCTGAAGAGATATAAGAAGAATATGCATATGGCTTCCGTTTTTTATCATAATACTCATCTAATCCTGGTAATACCTTCCTATCAAGAATTTTCTTATAATTAATATCAGATGACATTATAGCGGAAACAGCCGAGAAAGTACCCGAATAAGGCCATAAATATGAATAGGGATTATTCGGGCTTTTAGGTCTCTGTGATGCTAGATATGTAGCTGTATAGTTGTCCTTGGAAGAATAGTTCTCACGAAGAAGAAAAGTTCCTTTACAAGAGTAGTTTGAATACAATGAATCCAAAGTTTGCTCTGCCCTTTCTAAAAACTGATTATTATACTCAGCTTCAACGTGATAATTTTTATATCCAAACATCGAAAACAAGCATATAAGCAAATTTGTTATAACAATATACGCTCTTATCATAGACATCGTTTTTACTATTATTCAAAAACCTCCAATTCGTATATTCTTGAAGCTCCACCAGCCACAGACTGATCTGGTTGAACAACCATAAGTCTGAGATATCTGAACTTATTCTGATTCTCGAAGGAACGGTCAATTACATTCTTCTTATTTCCTACAACATAATCCAACGACTGCCACTCATCAGACTGTTTATTCTTTCCCATAAGGAAACATGAACCTGTGATATATGATCCATCCTCACTTGCAGCACTCAACAAGCGCCAAGAAGATAGCTTTTTCTCCTCGCCCAAATCAAAATCCACATAATTTGGGAGAAGAGATACATCGCACCATTTTGTGTCCTCCTTACCGTCTACCAACATCTCAGGCTTCTCGCTATTATTCACAAAGCCTGACCAACCAATAATATTCTTCACACTAAGGACACTATGCTTACGAACGTCCTTTACAGAATCAAGATTTTCACTTTTATTGTTTGTCCTGAACAAAGTTGTTGTAACCTCTACATCCGAAGGTTCAGTATCTGCAAGAGTAGCAGCAAAAATCACAATATCTTTATTGTTGGGTAAACAGATTTCAGATACATTCTTTGGAATATCAATAGCAAGTTTGAACATATAAGTAAACTCATAAGCATGATCTCCATCAGATGAGTGACGGTGTGTCCCGATATATGCTACATCAGCATCCTTCAAGAACCCTTTTGTATGATTTTCATGTTCCCACTGACCAATAAATCCAGTATATGACGGAATAGTCAAGCTTACCTTTTTCTTGTCAACACCAAATTGGCCATTAACATCTCTGCCATCGGTAGCAGCAGCAGCCAAAATATAAAGACGTCGTGATTTGTTCTGTGGAGAAAACTTCAATGTATCTCCCTTACATAATAATCCATTCTTCAACTCCTTTATCTCTAACTTGAAAGGAATCTGTTCAACAGTCAATGACTCAGGTAACAATTCAGCTGCAAATGAGTAGCCAGACTCGAAATCGGCATCTTTACGAAACTCATTCCAACTAAAACAACTTTTGTTATAAGGAATTGACAGCACTTCGTATTTTCTATTTGATACAATAGCATTAGAATATTTTTTCAAGCGTATTTTATATGTCTTAATACTATTTGGTTTTATTGATACTTCAAGACGTGAGCCAGAGAAATTTGCATTTGAAAGATTCTTCTCAGTACCATCAGCCTCAACTGCAGATTCAAGATCACCTGCAAAAATAATATTTGCTTTCTGAGCTGCTATACCACTTGTCTCATATACACGGACAACATATTCATCAGAACATTCCGCCTTCTTGATAGCCTTGATAAGTACGTTTTTATTGTCACTTGAAGCAAAAGAAAACGAACGTCCCAATTCACCTTTATGAGAGGTTGTAACAAAACCTTTTATTGCCTGATTCAACTCCTCACCATCCTGACGAACTGCTACCTTATCAAGAACACCATTATGACCTATAATGCTATAAGTAAATGAGTGAAAGCCAAAATCCTGACGATTCTGATAAGCATAGTTACGTTTCGTTTCAGGTGTGTGGAGTAATGTCAGTCTGAAAGTATTGTTATCAGGCTTATCCCATCCATACTTACAGTCATTTAGTACAGATACACCATAATCACCACTCTTATCTGTCATATCAGCCCAGTAATGTGAATAGACCTCATAGGCAGTCTTTGTATTGTTACCTCTTTGTACGCTTCCTACACCAAGATCGTATGTTGCCTTTTCATTCTCAATGTTCAATGGAAATTCAGCTTTCAGTAATGAATGAGCTGATTTCCAGTCTATTTCATTATAGAAGTCTATCCTATTAGCCAGTTTTCCTTCATAAAGACGAACATATTGACGGAATAAAGATTCTCCATGTCTTTTCTCTATACATACAGCTTTGCGCAAAGTTCCATTCTCACAAAAAATAATCTTTACATCTTGACCTATGGATACAGGAGACTGGTCTACAGTACTCTTTAATACCTCCCAAGCAGGCCAACTGTATGATTTATTGTCTTCGAACATAGCAAGACGAATAGCTTTGCCACTCTTGACCAACTCTTTATTGTTCTTCTTATCAATCAAAGAAACAATATCACCAAACTTATCAAAAACAATCTTGTATACTGAATTTTCAATCTGTGTTGTTGCTATGTTAACAATTGGCTGTGAACCTCTTCCTGTCAGTTGTACATCGTAAACAGAGAAGCCATTAGCAGGAACTGTTGCCTGAACAAGAATATTTACTTTGTTGTCTTTATATGAAAGAATCTGTGAAGGAACTTTATTGCCAGAAGCATCGAGAATTGTTACTTTAGCAGGAATAGTCTTTGATTTTATATGAAGTTCTACATTCTGAGTTGATTCAAAACCTAATGCATTACATAATACTACAGGTATACCACTAACTTTTGTATCAAGTCTTTCCGACAAATCAGCAACAGCAGAAGAGAGTACACCAGAGAACTGCTTAAGTGATAGCAATTCATCATTCCATGAAAACTCATAGGCTCTCGGAATACTTGTTCCTGTAAGGTCATCGTGGAACTGGTGGAAAAGAAAACGTTTCCATGATTCTGTTAGTGTCTTCTTAGGATATGTTGACATTCCTAGCCATTCAGCTGCTACTGATGCACGTTCAGCAGCATCACCCAATAGTTCATTCTGACGATTATATAGTTTCATTGTAGCTTGAGATGTATAACATCCTGTTCCATGAACATCCATCAATAGTTCGCCATCAAAAGAAGGTAGTTCTGGATGACTTGAATAAGGCTGATAATCCTTAAAGAGCTGATCACTTGTTGCACTGATTATCTGTAAAGGTCCATCACCTTTTATTCCTTTTTCGACCGATGATACAGATTCCAATGTTGGTGACCCACCCATATCACCTGTCCCATAGTAACGGAACAATTTATTCAGAGGTGAACGTTTTACCAGAGTTGAAAGTTCTTTATCATTAGACAAATCTACATCATCCCAACGTTTTCCATAGCCATATCCATGAGCCAGCATAATAGAAGACCCGTCAATACCTTTCCACAAACCAATAGTGAAAGGATGCTTACTATCACCATAAAAAGGATTCACTCTCCAATCAAGTTTCTGAGAAGAGAAACCTATAAGTCCACAATGATTTGCAATTGTTGGAAGGGTCCATCCAAAGCCAAAGCAGTCTGGTAGAAAAATATCTGTACCTTCTTCACCGAACTCCTGTCGATAATATGTCTGTCCAAGCATAATATTACGGATAAACGACTCAACAGAAGGTACCAAAGCATCAGATGCCTCCCAGCTACTACCTGAGATATGCCAACGACCCGATTTTATATACTTCTTTAATTCTTCATATTCACGTGGATAATACTCTTTCATCCATGAATACTTTACTCCACCTTCAAAATTAAATACATAATCAGGATATTTCTTAAGTAAGAAAAGATTCTGATTGATTGTATTCCAAACATATTCCTTTATTGTTTTCTGTATATCCCAATTCCATTGGGTATCAAGATGAGCATCCGCAACTACATATACTTTACTCTTTTCATTCTGTGTATTCTGAGAATAAGCGACACTACTAGGCAAAAGGAATCCTCCTATCAATATGCCAGATGTCAATACTTGTTTAATCTCCATAGTAATATTTATATGGGTTAATGTTTTATTTTTATTAGTACAAATCCTTGCAATACAATTTCCACTACACAAATTACTGTACTATCCATATTATTGACCCTCTTCTTATAATATTATAAATCTATTGAAAAACATTATCTACATAGTCAGAAGAAGGAATATAATCTTATTTATTATAATAATTATTTTTCAAGCAAAGCATAAGCGCACCAAAGAATTGGAGCTTGTCCATGATAATCTCCGGCAATACGAGGACGTTTTAGATAGTACTCTTTACTATTCTTCTTGCCAGTACCAACACACACCTCTGTAATGTCGTTGTTTGAATCCAAATAGTTGCATAGTCCAAGCCAAGCACGTCTTGCTATTGGTGCATATTCTTCATTATTAAGCCAACCATTCTTAACACCGATAATCATAGCATAGGCAAACATAGCAGAGCCAGATGTCTCTGTCCAAAAATCAGGCTGGTCAATTAACTGATTCCAAAGTCCATCAGTATTAACATATTTCTTAAGATTTTTCATCATTAACTGATAGCCCTTCATTATTCTTGCTCTGTTAGAATCATTATCTGGAAGACTTGCCAATAATTCAGTCATACCAACAGCCATCCAACCATCTCCTCTACCCCAATAATATGGTACATCTGGAGCATGAAAGAAAAGCCCATTATCATGTTGAAGTTCATCAAGATACAAAACCATCTCTTTAGCTGCTCTATTAATATACTTAACATCGCCTGTTGCTTTATAAGCCTCCGACTGTACTATTGTAATCATATACATATCATCAATCCACAGACGTGTTTGCCAAGAATAACCTTTTTTATTCCATTTCTGCTCCTCTTCATTTGCATTTTTTGGAAGAGTCCATTGAGAATCTGCATATGGTAAACCAAGGTCCAGGTATCTCTTGTCTTTTGTGATGCTATAAAAACGTAAAGGTAAACATCCAAACATATTCTGATCAACATGAACAGGAGGTGGAAGCAACTCTTTTTCGATTTCAAACAATAGTTCAAATCTTGCCCTTAGTTTTTTTATCATATCCTTATTAACTGTCTGTTCTGCAAATCTCAAAGCACCATACCATGTACAAACTTCTGCATAATGGATGCCTTTATCAAAATACAATTGATGTTTTGTTTCAAGAAGACGTTTACATAAATTATTACCTACTAACTTAGGATCAGCTTTAACTGGGAAATTATCAAAATAGTTTTGAGCTTCTAAGTTTATTGAAAAAAGGAAAGCTAATAAAATTACAGGAAGACTAAAAATGAATCTGTTTTTCATAATCAATTAATTATTTTAATTTTAAAAAAGTATTGTAAAGCAAAATAAGCTATTCGTAATGATAGATAATATAAATTTTAAATCAAAAAATAAAACAAAACAATCAATAGGAGCATACGAATGAATAAAAGATAAATCATTTATTGCAAAAGAACTTCATTTCAATATCTTTGGCAAAAAAAAATAAAATAACATGGAAATGACATTATTACTTTTAGGTCTTGGAGGGTCTGAAATTATATTTATTGCACTTATTGTACTACTCCTATTTGGTGGAAAGAAAATCCCTGAACTAATGAAAGGACTAGGCAAAGGAGTCAAAAGTTTTAAAGATGGTATCAATGGTATTGAAGAGAGTCTAGATAAAATCGATTCAAAAGAAGAGAAAAAATAATAATGGAAAAGACAGAACTCACCTTTTGGGACCATTTAGAGGAATTGCGACGCGTACTTTTTCGTGTCGCAATTTCTGTTGTTGCATTAATGGCTGCTGCTTTCTGTTTTAAAGAGACCCTTTTTAGCATTATTCTTGCTCCAAAGAATAGCGATTTTATCACATATAGGATTTTTACAGAGATTTCCAGAATTACTGATATACCATCTATTAGTCCTGATGATTTTGATATTACTCTGATAAATACCCAACTTGCATCACAGTTTCTAATACATATGAATGCAGCTCTATATGCAGGGCTCATTCTTGGGTCTCCATATATAATATACCAAATTTTCAAATTCATACTTCCTGCATTATACGAAAACGAAAGACGTCATTCATTAATGATAATTTCGTGGGGATATGTTATGTTTATTTCAGGTGTATTACTTAATTACTTTATAATATTTCCTCTTACATTTCGCTTCCTTGGAACATATCAGGTAAGCACAGAGGTTGAAAATATTATCACTCTTACCTCCTACATGGATACACTTATTATGCTAAGCTTGATGATGGGAATAGTCTTTGAATTGCCAATTATATGTTGGTTCTGCGCAAAACTTGGTTTCCTTAGTTCATCATTTATGAAGAAGCATAGGAGGCATGCTATCATTATAATTCTTGTAATAGCAGCAATAATTACTCCTACAAGTGATATAATTACTCTATTAATGGTTGCTATACCAATATATCTACTATACGAAATAAGCATATGCATTGTTAATCATTCTTGCAAAGAATAATTAAGTTATTGATTCCTTTCTATTTATTAGGCAGTATTTAATCAAAGAATTATTATAATTGTAGATATTCAATATAGCAGTGTACCTGAAACACACCAATAGCTGTTGCTACCACCTTCAGGAGCTCCTTGAGGTATCTCTACAGAGATGGTATGTGTTCCTGCAGAAAGGTCACCCAAGTATATATATTCAGGATTGGTTACAGTACCAGGGCACCAGTTTGAGCGACTTAGATCAGAAGAGCTCAATCCATTAGAAAAGTTACCTGAACATGGATTCCAGTTTCTGTATGTTCCACAATCGTCACGCCAAGGGATGAATGTTATAACTTTCTGTCCGTCAAGGAATATACTGTTTGGCTTCTGATTAAACTCATCGCCATTACCCCAACCACCATGTCCGGTAGTTGTATATAACAGCAATGCATTCTTTATCGGCTCCTCAATAGTGAATGTAGCCCTCAGTGAATCGCTGCCAAAAAGGAGAGGATATTTCTGTCCAGCCTGTTCAAGATAGTTTAATGTATTGAAGAGAGGTATGGTGTGATAAGCCCTCCTCTCACCTTCAGGATAATATTTCAAAGTTAATGAGAGCTTGTGACCCTTTGCATCCCAGTTACCTATATAAGCACCTATCCATACCTCTCCTTTCAGTCTTTCAGCAAGAGGAGTTATTTCACTCTTATATAGTACAGAGTCTACCCAATTCTGACCTGGTACTTTGTTGTTATTAAACTTACGTACTCCGAAGCCAGTGAAGAATCGCATCAACTCTACAGGAACATCATAAGTAGAATCGGAAACTAAAGCCGGATAATCACCATCCTTTGCTTTGAAAGAGGGTACGCTCTTCAAATCTCTCATTGCATCTAGAAAAGATAGTTTCTTATCAACAGGTATCATAAAGATTGAGCCTGTACGGTCATATGCATCACCATCAGAGTATTGCGCTACCTCAGCAAAGATACTTCTATCTTTTACATTATCAGGAAGTTTCACCTTCTTAAGGATGATTGTACCGCCACCTGCATTATATACCTCAGCACCATTCAACTCTGCAGGCAACTTAGCCCCTGTGAAGTTTATGCTTTGATGCAAGAAGACAGGAACAGTGATAACATTGCTATTGTTTATGCTATATTGATAGTAAGATGCATCCATCTCCTCTCCCCAGTTTGTAGGCAAGATAGAAGCTGTATCCTTTAGTTTTACTATGGAAGTAGCCTGCTGAATCATGTCACCGTTACGTACAATCTTCAATACTAATCCGTCAGGTACTCCAACTCCTGCTTGAGGAGTTCCACGAAATGGAATGGCTGTAGTATACCATACATCTATGGTATTAGAATTTATTGAAGTCCTTAGGAGAGTACAATCAAGACCAAGAAATTTCTCTTTACCAATATCTTTGAATCCTTCACCAGACTTGAATAGTGTTATGGTAGATATTACTTTGCCTCCACTAAGGACGGCACGTCGATAGAATTTGCCGGACGAATAGTTTAAGAAACTCTCTGTCTTAGGGAACTCTGTTTGTGGAGTTGAAGAGGTAAGTGATACCTCATCACCTTTCACTCTCATAATCATCTCGTCGGGAATTACCTTACCCTTATAAAGGGTTTGGTAAGTAACTTCGATGCCTTTGGCATTCTTCAATTTCTTTGCAAGATCCTGAGCATTCAGTGCTAAATTGCAGCACAAGAACAGGGATAATAGTTGTAAGGTTTTGGTTCTCATTTGTATTAATTATATTTTATACAAAAATAGACAAATTATATAACACTAAAATATCATTCACCAATGTTCACTTGTTTTTGATTATAAAGGGGACAAACCTACTCTCATAAATAATAGTAGATTTGTCCCCTATTGTATATTACTATAAACTGTTCTTATAGACATCAGCTATAAGCTTCTGATATCTGTTCTCGAGTTCAAAAAATGACTGGAACTTTGAGAAGACATCTTCAGCTTCAACATAATATTCTATCAGAGATATCTCACCTGACTCAAGAGATATCTTCAGCAAGTCGAGGTAGTTATACATCAGACTAAGATCGTATGCATCTATAGATGCCTTCATCTGCTGTATCTCATTGAACATAGCTATTATTGCATTCTCTCTATCTATACGAACTGACTCCTGCATATATTTAGTACTTAGAGCTTTGGCTTTAGCTATACCTACCTTTTTCCTGTTCTCGAATATAGGAAGAGTACCTCCAATGATAAATCCATTCTCTGCATTTACACTTGTTGTATTGCGACGAAAACCGACCTCAAATTTTGGCAACCATGACTGTTTCTCCACAGTCACCTGCTTATCAGCTGCCTTTGTATATGCTGCTATCGCTTGCAAGTCAATATCCGAAGCCATCATCTCTTCACGGAACTTGTTCAAATCGTCTACACTCTTTACCTCAGGATAGCTTGCCTGTTCAAGTTCCACCGGTATGTTGTCATTCATGGCAAGCAGTTGCTGCAGTGCAGTACGATGGTTAACATTGTTCTGTGAAACCTGAGTTTTAAGATTCATCACCTCCATTTTCAGCTTATTAAACTCAATGGCATTGCTCTCTCCCTCTTCCATTTTCTTGTTGAAGAGTGAATATAGATGATTGCTCACCTCTACTCTTTTGTTAAGGAACTCCTTCTCCTTGTTCAAGAGAATGATATCAAGACATAAGTGTTTTGCCTTTAAAAGAAGATCTCTTCTTCCAATCTCCTGTTCCTTAGTCACTGCTACATTCTGTAGTTTAGCCTGTTTATGTCTTGATATATACTGAGTAGGAAAATCGAATGACTGCAATGCAATAAATTCTGTGCTATGATTATTATCAGCATCATTAGCATAAGTAGAGGCATAGCTCAAAGTTGGGTCCGACAAGTTATTAACCGACAGGTTTTCCATCTTCTTTGCCTTAGCATCTTCATTCATAGCTTTAATCTCCTTATTGTTCCTGTCAATACTCTGCAGAATCTTGTCTACAGTGTTTGGAACTGTCTGAGCATATATAGAAAAGGCAAATTGTAATAAAATAGCGCCTAAGAGAGTCCTTTTTTTCATATCTTATTTTTTTTATTCTTATTCAACATCTCGTACACGATAGGTATTATAAATGCATTCAGGAACGTAGATGTAAGCAGACCTCCAAGTATAACTTTAGCCATAGGGCTCTGTATTTCGTTACCTGCCAAGTCACTACGTAAAGCTAAAGGAATAAGTGCCAAAGCTGATGAGAGAGCTGTCATAAGTATAGGATTCAACCTATCCAGTGAGCCACTTATGATGCTTCGTCTCAGATCAAGGCCGCTATCTCTCAAACTGTTATAGTGACTTATAAGAAGCATTCCATTACGCGTAGCAATTCCAAAGAGTGAAATGAAACCTATTATAGCAGGAATACTCAGTTCACCTGTTGTAATCACAAGAGCAAAAACACCACCTATCAAAGCAAGTGGAAGATTCAAAAGTATCACTCCACTCTGTTTTGCACTTCTAAATTGAGAATAGAGAAGAAGGAATATAATCACAATACTAATTATAGATGTAATAAGCAGGGTACGGCTTGCTGCCTGTTCACTTTCAAACTGTCCGCCATACTCAATGTGATAGCCTTCCGGCAAACTTATATTGTCTTCAACTCTCTCCCTTATATTATTAACAACATTTCTTAAATCTCGTTCGCCAACATTGGCAGAAATTACAATTTTTCTTTCAACATTTTCACGATTTATGGTATTTGGTCCCATTGCGGAGATTACATCGGCTACATAAGCCAGAGGTATTTTCTCACCGTTACCGGTATCAATCATAAGATTCTTCACCTTTTCCATATCGTCACGATATTCATCACCACTACGAACTACCAGGTTGAATGTCTTTCCATCTTCATAAACCTGAGATACCACTTCACCTGCCATATTAACATTCACGAACTCTGTGAACTCAGGGAGTGTGATGCCATAACGTGCAAGAAGCTCACGCTTTGGAACAATTTTAAGCTGAGGACGCTCTATCTGTTGTTCTACATTCAAGTCGACGATACCTTCAACATCCTTTATTTTATCCTTTATATTATTTGCTATAGAGAACATTTTATTAAGGTCGGTACCAAAGAGTTTTATGGCAATACTTGCCTTTGTTCCAGATAGCATTGCATCTATTCTGTGACTTATAGGCTGACCAATCTCAATATTAGCTCCTGTTATTGATGATAGTTTCTGACGGACATCAGCAATAACCTCTTTACGAGAACGGTCTTTCAATTCGAAAGGTGCCTCAATCTCACTGACATTAACTCCCAAAGCATGTTCATCAAGTTCAGCACGACCGGTCTTTCTAGCAACTGTCTTTATCTCAGGTACGGTCATCAGGAGTTTCTCTGCCCTCTGTCCTATTTTATCCGACTCCTCCAGAGAAATTCCAGGAAGTGAACTTACGTTTATAGTAAATGAGCCCTCATTGAATGATGGTAGAAAAGAGCGTCCAAGGGTGAACAACATTACGAACGAAACAATAAATAGTATAGATGTACCTCCAACGACAATCCTCTTATTGTTAAGTGCCCATCTCAATGAAGTTGCATAATGTTTTTTAAGGAATGTAGAGAGAAAAGCCTCTTTATGGACTTTTTTGTCATTCTCACTACCTAAAAGATATGAACACAGTACCGGGGTAAGCGTAAGTGCCACTATAGTAGAAGCAAAGAGAGCTACAATAAATGCTATGCCGAGAGGAGCAAGCATCTTACCCTCCATACCTGTAAGGAAGAAGAGAGGAATAAAGCTCACTACTATTATAAGAGTAGAGTTTAGTATAGGCATGCGCACCTCGCGAGAGGCATCATATACAACTTTTAATACCGGCTTCTGCTCCTCTTTAGGCAACAATCTGTTTTGTCGTAGATGTTTCCATACATTCTCAACATCCACTATAGCATCATCTACCAAAGAGCCAATGGCAATAGCCATACCTCCAAGACTCATCGTGTTTATAGTTAGTCCCATATAATAGAGTACCAATATCGAAACAATGAGTGATATAGGTAAAGTGATAAGTGAAATTAATGTAGTCCTTACATTGGCAAGGAAAAGGAAGAGCACTATTATAACAAATATACCTCCATCATAAAGCGAATCCTTTACATTGTTTATAGAGCTATCTATAAAGTTACTCTGACGGAATATATCTGTAGAGACATGCACATCCTTCGGCATTGTCTTCTGCAAATCTTTTATTGCTGCATCGAGTTTTCCTGTCAACTCTATTGTCCCTGTATTAGGTTGCTTGGTGACAGTTATCAATACTGCAGGCTTACCCTCTACGGAAGCTGTCCCCATTTTCGGCTGTTGCGAACCAATCTTTATATCTGCAATATCTTCTAGAGTGATAGGTGCACCGTCGCTGCTCTTTACAACAGCACGGGCTATCTCATCAACATCATGAGTAGATATTACTCCACGGACTATATACTCATTACCATATTCATTTATCACTCCACCATTTGAGTTCTGGTTCATCAGGCGAGTAACTTTTAGCACATCATCGAGTGTGACTTTATAATGCTTCATTCTTGCTGGATCAAGAGATATCTGATACTCTTTCACATCACCTCCAAGAACGGCAACCTGCGCAACACCTCCCATGGAGAGAAGTCGTGGGCGTATAGTCCAGTCGGCTAATGTGCGTAGGTCTAGCATAGATGTACTGTCGGAAGTAAGTCCCACAATGAGCATCTCACCGAGAATAGATGATTGTGGACCAAGAGTAGGTTTGCTTACATTCTCAGGTAAAGTCTCACCTACTACACTCAGTTTTTCGCTTACTATCTGACGGGCTAAATAGATATCGGTATTCCAATCGAACTCAACCCACACTACAGAAAAACCATTTGTTGATGAAGAGCGGACGCGACGGATATGACTGGCACCATTTACAGATGTCTCTATAGGAAATGTAACCAACTGCTCCACCTCCTCGGCTGCCATACCTTTTGCTTCGGTCATGACAACTACTGTAGGTGCATTCAAATCAGGAAAGACATCTACCTCTGTGTTTCTACCAATATATAAACCCCATATTATAAGCAGGAGTGACGCCAACAGAACCGTAATACGGTTATGCAGCGAAAATGCTATTATCTTATTCAACATAGTCTACTCAACTTTTAATGTTCATGACTATGTGATGGAATAGCATTTGAAGCTGAAGCAAGTTTTATCTGATAAGCACCCTTTACAACTATGGTCTCACCGGCTTGAAGACCAGAGAGAATCTGTACCTCTTTGCCATTGTTCATACCAAGCTTAACCTCTTGCTTCTTATAGCCCTCTTCATCTATCTTCTTATATATGAAATATAATCCTTGCTCTTCTGTTATAGCAGAGATAGGAAGAGAGAGGATATTCTGCATCTCAGACGAGAGAAGATAAACATCGACAAATGCTCCAGGAACAATATCTCCCTTATTGTCGAATTCGAATGTCACAGGAATAAAATATGAGTTCTCGCCCGAAGACTTTCCATAAGTGAGGAGACGCCCCTTAAGCTCATCCAATTGATATATTTGGTTATTATATGGAGTCTTGAAATTAGCCGACTTTATATTTGCAAGGTCGCTGTAATATTTCTCAGATACATCTGCGCGGAGGTATAGACGCTTTGTCTGAGTGACCCTCATCAGCGGCTGGCCTACTGTGACATAATCCCCCTCGTTTACCATACACAACTTTATATATCCACTAATAGGCGATACTACAGAGACACCTTTACCACTTCTATGCTTGGATATTGCCTCATATGAGAGTCGTGTATTCTCATAATTTTCCTTTATGCGTTCAAACTCTTTTTGAGAAATTATCTGACTTTTTACAAGCTTACTCGCTCTTTCATACTCAGACTTTGAAGTAGCATAAACGTTACGTGCTCTTATTACCGGATCACCATCAGGAAGATTTTCTGAGCTTACCGACAGGAGTGCTGTTCCTTTAGTGACACTCATTCCAGCTACTACAGGACGATTGAAAGATACAATACCAGCAACATTGGCAACAACAGTCGACTCATTACCTTGAGCAGACTCGATCTGTCCACTTGTCTTTATAACCTGACGGAATGATTTAGGCTCTACAACCAAAGTCTCAACACCGGCTTCCTTAGCCTTTTCAGGAGTTACTACTATCTCATCTGAATGAGCTGATTTAGTTCCTTCACTATGGCTTTCCTCTGAATGGACATCTTCGCCTTCTGCCCCATGTGCGTCAGCTTGCTCTGATTCATTACTATGGTCATGACCATCATTGGCTGAACTGTTTTTACTGCAAGAAAATAGAGTTACTGTACTCAGTAACATTAAAAATAGAAAATATTTCTTCATTTTGTTTATTCTAATTATTTGAACAAGAAATTAGTCTATCCATATTATGGATAAACAAATAATGATAAAAGGTCAAATAACAGAATATGGGGGTGCACGAAGTCCTACACTCTGGTATAGAAGCGTGGAATGGAGATGCTCGAGATAGTAGTAATCTTTTTGAGTAATCCGAGCAGATATATATGATGATAAATCTAAAACATTATTAATGGAAAAGAGTATTGCCACAAAGGTTAAATCAGGACTGGCAACGGCATCTATAGTGTGAGGTGTGACGCTGCTGAACTTTGTCACACATAATGATGAACATGAATGATGTTCATTGCTCATACTATTATCAGAAGAATGATGATTATTGGCACATGTACATTCACACTCAGTTAAATCATGCTGAATACATATGTTCTGCTGATGATGGTGATGAGGCATAGAGGAGGCAGTAAGCATTATCATGCATACCATTAAAAGTACATAGCTTATAAAACTCCTTCTTTTCATAGTGCAAAAATATATCTTTTTTACTATATATTACCTCAAATGAATATCTTTTGTATAAATAAATCTAAGTTTATCTAAAACCTTATTGCTTATTAGTATATATAAACAATAAGAGCGAAATATCTTGAAAGATACTTCGCCCTATTATTTATATATAGATTAAATTCTTACCAGATAGATAATCTCTTTTCAGGAGCAACATACATAGGATCAGTATTCTTTATATTGAATGCTTGATACCACTCTTCAATATGAGGAAGAGCTCCGTTAACTCTCCATCTACCAAGAGAGTGAGGATCAGCCTTAGTCTGTAATCTCATCTGCTCTTCACGGATGTTGGCAGCCCATAGTCCTGCATAAGCTATGAAGAAACGCTGTTCAGGTGTAAATCCGTTCTCTGAAGAGAGAGTAGAATTCTTTGTAGCATTCTTGAATGCATTATAAGCAATCTTCAAACCTCCATGGTCTGCAATGTTCTCACCAAGTGTAAGTGCACCGTTAGCTTTTAGTCCGGGTAATACCTCTATATTGTTGAAGTAATCGACCATAACTTTTGTACGTTCGTTAAACTGTTTTGAGTCATTTGCTGTCCACCAATCCTTTAAGTTACCGTTTTTATCGAACTGACGACCCTGATCATCGAATCCGTGAGTCATCTCATGACCAATGACAACGCCAATAGCTCCGTAGTTGAAAGCATCGTCGGCATTCATGTCAAAGAAAGGATACTGAAGTATACCAGCTGGGAAGCATATCTCATTTGTTGTAGGATTATAGTATGCATTGACAGTCTGAGGAGTCATGTACCACTCGTTATTATCAACAGGTTTGTTTGCCTTAGCCAACATATAATCTACAGCGAACTTACTTGAACGCTTAATATTTGCCCAATAAGAGTCCTTCTTAATGTTCAGAGATGAATAATCTCTCCATTTATCAGGATAACCAACTTTCACATAGAAAGAGTTGAGTTTATCTATAGCTTTTGCTTTAGTACTGTCATTCATCCACTCCTGGACCATGATTCTCTCTTTAAGAGATTGCTGAAGGTTCTTAACAAGCTCTACCATTCTCTCTTTTGCTGCAGCAGGGAAATATTTCTCAACATACATCTGTCCGACAGCCTCACCTAAAACATCATTAACTGTACCTACAGCTCTTTTCCAACGAGGAGAATTCTCTTTTTTACCTGATAGAACCTTTCCATAGAAATCAAAGTCCTGTGCAACGAAGTCATCACTAAGATAACTAGATGATTCATTTATAAGGAACCACTGCATATATGCTTTCTGTTTATCAAGTGGAATAGTATTGATTATAGTCTCTACCTCCTTAATAGGAGCAATCTGTCCTACAGAGAGTGTCTTGACATCAACACTTAGGCCCTTAAAGAAATTAGTCCAGTCTATGCCAGGGAACTCTTTCTTCAACTGCTCCATAGTCATATTGTGATAGTTGGCTGCAGGATCTCTAAGTTCCACATTACTAGATGACTTTTTAGCTATAGCTGTCTCAATCTCTAGTACAGACTCCATGTTCTTTTTTGCTGTCTCTTCATCAAACCCTGCAAGTTCGAACATCTTAACAATATGTTCTTTGTACTTATCACGAATATTTTTAGTCGCATCATCGTTGTCAAGATAATACTCCTTCTGTCCCAAGCTTAGCCCGCCTTGACCTATCTGAAAGAGATTATTCTTGCTGTTCATTATATCTGCATCTACAGAATATGAGAAGAATGGGAATATACCAAAGAAGTTAAGTTTAGTAATCATTGGAATGATTTCCGACTTATCTTTAATTGAAGCGATAGCCTGAAGTTCCTGCTGAATTGGTTTTGCTCCATCTGCATTAAGTTTCACACTATCCATAGCAAGGTTGTATACATCAGCTATCTTCTGTGAAACAGTTCCTTCGCTCTGAGGTTTAGATGCGATTTCAGATATAAGCTCTTTAAGCTGCTTCTTGTTGTTCTCAGCAAGAAGGTCGAATGAGCCAAAACGAGAATATTCAGCTGAAAGAGGGTTAGCTTTCATCCAACCTCCACAAGCATAATTATAGAAATCGGTTCCTCTTGCAACAGTAGTATCCATATTGGCATAATTCAATCCCGATGATACTACATCTTTCTTTGATTGACATCCGCTAGCCATAGCTAGTCCAAATGCAACAATAGGTAAATAATCTTTTGCTTTCATTTTTTTATCATTAAATATTATTTCTTTAGTTCATCCAACTCAAGAGATGCATTCTCCCACTCTTCAACAATCTTGTCTATCTCCTTCTTTTTTGCTTGATGTTTCTCATATAGCGACATATCAGAAGCACCATCAGGAGTTGCCATCTCTGTCTCAATCTTAGCGACCTCTTCCTCCAGCTCTTCTATTCTCTTCTCACAATCGGCTATGACTTTTTCGACCTTTTTTATCTTCTTATTGAGCTCCTTCTGATTCTCATATGATACTTTATTCTCGCTTACAGGAGTGTTCTGCACTATTTCATCAGTCCCCTTCTTAGGTGAAGTAGATAGTTGGATCTCATTTAGGTTATCAATATTCTTTTTCTTCAGGAATTCATAAATTCCTCCGATATGTTCCTTGACCTCTCCTCTACCAAATTCATAAACCTTAGTCACAAGGCCATCCAGAAAGTCACGGTCATGAGATACCACGATTACTGTTCCATCAAAATCCCTTATTGCATCCTTAAGTACATCTTTAGAACGAATATCAAGGTGATTTGTCGGCTCATCGAGAATTAAAAGGTTCACTGGTTCAAGAAGGAGTTTTATCATAGCCAGTCGCTACGCTCACCTCCCGATAGTACTTTAACCTTTTTATCCGAAGCCTCTCCTCCAAACATGAATGCACCGAGGATATCACGTATTTTAAGGCGTATATCACCCACGGCAACTCGGTCTATGGTATCGAATACTGTAAGATTCTCGTCAAGGAGTTGTGCCTGGTTCTGTGCAAAATATCCTATCTGCACATTATGTCCAATCTTTAGTTTCCCATCATATGGTATCTGGTCCATTATACACTTTACAAGAGTAGATTTTCCTTCACCATTTTTCCCTACAAACGCCACCTTGTCTCCTCTCTCAATTGTAAGATTGACATCATGGAATACAACATGCTCACCATATGCTTTCTTAACATCCTGGCAGATAATCGGGTAATTTCCTGAGCGGATTGCTGTAGGGAATTTTAATCTTAGTGCCGAATTATCTTCTTCATCAATCTCTATAGGGATAATCTTTTCAAGCTGTTTAATGCGGCTCTGTACTTGAACAGACTTAGTAGCCTTATATCGGAAACGTTCTATGAAATCCTCAGTATCCTGTATCTGCTTCTGCTGATTCTCGTAAGCACGAATTTGCTGTTCACGTCTCTCTTTGCGAAGTTCTACAAACTGATCATAGTTAACCTTATAATCGTATATGTGTCCGCAGGATATCTCTATAGTCCTATTGGTTACATTATTAATAAATGCACGGTCATGGCTTACCAATACCACTGCGCTTGAACTTGTCTTCAGAAAATTTTCAAGCCACTGAATACTCTCTATATCCAAGTGGTTGGTAGGCTCATCAAGAAGCAGTACATCTGGTTGACGAAGCAATAGTTTAGCTAGTTCAATACGCATTCTCCATCCACCACTGAACTCAGATGTGGGACGATCAAAGTCCTCACGATTGAATCCAAGACCAACAAGAGTACGTTCTATTCCAGATTTATAGTTTGTACCGCCCATCATCAGGAAACGGTCATTATCATGAGTGAATCGCTCTATAAGTTTATGATAACTTTCCGACTCATAATCTGTACGTTCTGCAAGCTCATTGTTCATCTTATTTATGCTCTCCTGCAGTTCAAAGATATGTTCAAAGGCTGTCTCAGCCTCCTCCATTACTGTATGGTTATCACTCAGTATCATTACCTGAGGTAGATAGCCTAATGTAACCTCTTTAGGAACAGATACAGTTCCTCCTGTAGGTTGCTGCTTTCCTGCTAAAATCTTAAGCATTGTGGACTTTCCTGCACCATTTTTTCCTACAAGTGCAATTCGGTCACGTTTATTTATTACATATGAAACATCCTCAAAAAGAGGAGTAACTCCAAATTCAACTTTTAAATTATCGACTGAAACCATCGTCTATCTTTTTTTTCCTATATAATTACAAACAAAGGTATAATTTAATACACAAAAAATGTAAATAAAGCTTTGATGAATACCCCTAATTATTAATAAGTTGCAACTATTTATTAAAACGTGTTATAAATGAGCTCAATTTTAATATAATATTTGCTGATAATAAAAAAGGCATACCTTTGTAATGTGTTTTTCATAGTATTAGATTTAAGGTTAACAAAGATTGGCTGTCTGGGAAGATAGCCTTTTTTTATTCCCTTTTTTTATTTGAATATTTTTTCAATTTCATCCTCTTCAAGTACATGCAAAACAGTCTTACCATCTGGTGTATAGTTTGGTGTTGCCAAAGCAAATAGACCATCTACAAGACTATTCATCTCATCATTGGTCAATACCTGTCCCGGAACAATAGCAGCCGATTTAGCTAGAGTAAGAGCAAGTATATTTTCTACCTCATCTTTTACCTTACACTCCTTTTCTACGGCAGAATTCACCATGTTTTTTACCAGCTCAGCAGGATTTAGTCCCTCTATTCCTGATGGAACACCATTAATAGCATAGCTTCCTCCACCTAGTGGTGTAAGTTCAAATCCAAGAAATGAAAGATCTTCCATTATATTTTCAAGAACAGGAATCTCTGACATAGGGAATTGCACTATTTCAGGGAACAGCATTCCTTGTGAGGCGTGCTGACGATTCTTTATCTGGTTAAGATATCTCTCATAGAGTATACGTATGTGAGCTCTCTGCTGATCTATTATCATAAGGCCTGACTTTACAGATGTAAGTATGAATCTGCCTTTAAATTGATAATGCTGTGTAGAGTTCTCTTGTACGGCATCTGTGAGTCTCTCTGAATGTGTAATCTGAAATGATTGTGTACCGGAAGTTTGACTATCCTCCAGATCAATATCATAAGGTGCTAATTCATCACCATTTGCCTTCTCTAATCCCTCATATAGTGATGACCAGTTACGAGTTTCGTTAGAATATGAAGATGGCGAATAAGTAGATGTATTAAACGGATTATAATCAGGATTAAATGTAGTTTTAGGAGGCTCTATTCCAGAATAGTAACTTGTATCTATAGCTGGGATGTCGGGCATATCCTCTGTATCAAAATCAATTGAAGGTACAGCATTGAACTTACCCAAAGATTCCTTTACAGCTGCATCGAGTATCTGCCATATTGCAGGTTCATTCTCAAATTTAATCTCTGTCTTTGTAGGATGTATGTTCACATCAATATTTGATGGATCAACCTCAAAATATATAAAGTATGATACCTGTTCACCTGTAGGTATAAGATGTTCGTATGCATCCATGACTGCCTTATGGAAATATGGATGGCGCATATATCTGCCATTAACGAAGAAGAACTGTCTTGCTCCCTTCTTTCTTGCAGATTCCGGTTTACCAATGAAACCGGAAATATTTATCATAGTTGTGTTGACCTCTATAGAGAATAGTTCCTGGTTAATCTTCTTGCCGAATACACCCATTATTCTCTGGCGTAATTGAGTAGCCGGTAGGTTCAACATCTCTGAATCATTGTTATGAAGAGTAAAGTTTATATCAGGATTTACCAAAACAATACGTTCAAATTCATTCAATATATTAGTCAGCTCAGTCTGATTTGATTTCAGGAATTTACGACGTGCTGGTATATTGAAGAATATATTTTTAACGGATACGTTACATCCTTTCTGACAAGGTATAACCTCCTGACTTTCAAATTTAGAGCCTGAGATAACGAGATGAGTACCTAAGTCATCACCTTCCTGACGTGTCTTCAAGTCAATTTGAGCAACAGCAGCGATAGATGCCAAAGCCTCACCACGAAAGCCCATGGTGTGAAGTGCGAACAGGTCGGAAGCCTCCTTTATCTTTGATGTTGCATGTCTTTCAAAAGATAGTCGTGCATCAGTCTCCGACATTCCCTTTCCATCATCAATAACCTGAATAGAGCTTTTTCCAGCATCTGTTACAATGACATCAATATGTTTAGCCCCAGCATCAATAGAGTTTTCAACAAGTTCTTTTATTACAGAAGCAGGGCGCTGAATAACCTCACCTGCTGCAATCTGATTAGCAACAGAGTCAGGCAAAAGACGTATTATATCACTCATAAGAAATCAAACATTTAAAATTTCCACTCTCCCGTAACAAGGTAGCGAAGAATATAAAGAAGTACAATTATAGCCATTAAAATGGTTCCGAAAGCAAGAGGTTTACGGTTGCTCTCTTTTCTGCGTTTAAGATGTTTTGTCCCTTCAATGAATTTTCCTCTTATATCTTCAGGAGAGAACTCTTTTGGAGGGATCATTCCTAAATCTCTTTTAGCCTGTTCTTCTATTTTATCAAGTTTCTCTTTCCTCTCATCAACATAAATATATTGATGTGAGAAACGGCGCGGTTTTTGTGATTTAAAAAGTCCCATAGTAACTATTTTTTCTTTTTAAACAAATTACGATTAGGCAACGGGACATCACCACGTGTATTCTTCTTAAGTCCCTGCCTTCTGCCTTAGCTTTCCATTGGAATATATCATTCTTGTCAATAGGGCGAATATAGTCAAACCAAGCAAAAGCATCCAGTCTCATCTTATCTTTCGGCAACATCAGCATCGGATATAGAGTACCGGTAGACTTAGGACTCATAGTCATCTTTTTAAGTTTCCTATTCTCAAGATATATCTTCAGGAGACTTGTCTCAGATACATTCATGCCTATGAGTGAGCTATCTTTCTCCGTAGGATAATAGATTGAGTGAACAGAACCAATGACATCCACCATCTTCATATCGCCATCTTTGAAATAGGCTTTCATATCCTTACCCGATACCTGATTATAGTTAACCGAGTCAAGTTTCTCTATAGAGAGTGCCTGATTGTGTATATGAGCCCAATCTATAGTACTGTCATTAAAATATGCCATTATCTGCTCTCCTAGAAGCTGACGATTTCCATTCCACAGAATAGGTTCACCATACATAGTAAGACAGCTGTCTTTTGATGAGAATGTAAGTGAGTCGCATACTCCCTGCACATCACTACGGAACATACGCACCTTATGATAAGCTCTTGCCTGACGGAAAAGAGAGTCTGTATCAATATTGTATGTGAAGAGTTTCAGAGTATCGGCATGCACAAAAAGTGAATCTCCTTGAGAATAATCCACAGCGACAGCCCTTTTGGTAGCCATAGCATATTTGGTCTTCTCATTGTAGTAACAATAATCACCCTTCAGGAGATTTTTGTTAATAGTATCTTTCATCAAAACATTATTGAATGCCTCTCCAAAACCTTTGTTTCTGTCATAATAAAGACTGTCGCCTGTAAGGCTCTTTCCTTCATTAGTAATTACCGAACGGTTCAACAGCTGAGCTTGTCCTTTAGCTGTATTATAAAACCCTGACTCAGAATAGATGTGGTTCTTATCACTAATGATATTCGATGGTCCCACAATATTTGCAACCTTGGTAGCTGTGTTATACTTAAGTGTATCCGAAGTAAGAGTAAACTTAGGATTTACCAACTTAACATCGAAATTGAAGACAGACATCTTAGTCTTAGGACTATACTCTCCCCATTCCGATGTAAGGACGTTTTGCTCATCCATCAAGGTACCACCATCAAAGAAGTAACCAAGCTCATAGATTCTATCGTAATTCAAACTATCGGTAAGAAGTGTGGTCTTTCTGTTTTCCAACTTTACATTATAACGGACTTGCGCAATCTGAGTATTTCCATCATAGTAGAGATAGTCACCATACAATGCCAAGGTATCTCCCTGTTTCATCTTCACTTTATTGAAAGCTTTGAAGGAGTTGTTCTTTTGGAAGAAAAGAGCACTGTCGCAATACATATAGAGGCTGTCATGCTTGAATGCTACATTTCCAACCAATATCTGAGCATCAGGTTCTGCAGAATATGGATCTTTCTTTATTATATCAGAATGAAGCAAGAAAACCTTGCTTTTTGGAGCTTTTGTTGCCCCTTTCTTCACAGGTCTCTGTGCCAGCAGACAAAAGCCAAACAGGCATAAGATACTTAATAATAATATCCTATGCCTGCTTGTATATTTTTTTTCTCGTTTATTATCAAGCATATGCAAAACAATATTTTTAATTGCTTATCCAGCCTGGATATTTAAAGTCACATTTTTTCCACTTGTCGTTAATACGAACATAGGTATGTTGTTGCTTATCCTTTATCCACTTCTCAATCTTTTCGCTGCTCTTTTTCTCTTGTACAATGCTCTTAAGACGTTGATAATCCTCGCTCATTGTTGCTTTGTGACCATTTATTCTGCTCTTCAACTTAACGATGGCACAAACCTCTTTACCCTTACTATTAACCATTGTAAATGGCTTAGAGATTTCACCAATCTGAAGACCTTCAACAGTTTTTGCAATCTCCTGAGACACCTGTGCCAACTGCTGCATCTCGAATTTAGCTGTTCCTGAACCAGGATTTGCCATCAATCCGTGGTTGTTACGTGTATCTTTATCCTGTGACAATACAGCAGCATCATCAAAAGTGAATTTCTGATTACGTATATCATCCGAAATAGAATCTAGGCGAGCCAATGAAGCTTCAATATCTTTCTCCTCAACTTTTGGTTTAAGAAGGATGTGGCGAGTCTTAACTCTATCGCCTCTCTTCTCAATAAGTTGAATAATATGGTAACCAAATTCTGATTCTACAATTTTAGATACTTTCTTAGGATCCTGAAGGTTGAATGCTACATTAGCATATTCAGGAACGAGCTCAGCCTTACCCATAAAAGGTAACTCACCACCATTACGGCGACTTGCCTCATCCTCTGAATAGAGACGAGCCAATAGAGAGAAAGAGATAGTGCCGGCGTTTATCTGGTCAGTATAATCACGTAGAGTCTTCTTAACTCTGTCTATCTCCTCTTGTGGAATCTTTGGTTCTCTAGTTATTATCTGAACTTCAACCTGTGTAGGGATGAATGGTATACTATCCTGTGGAAGATCTTTAAAATAACGTCTTACATCGGAAGGTGTAATTTTTATCTCACCTATAATCTTCTTCTGCATCTCCTGAACTGTAAGTCCGTCTCTGATATTCTCACGGAGCATTTCACGAATCTGTGAAGATGTCTTATTATAGTATTCTTCAACTTTTTCCTTTGAACCAATCTGGTCTATTAACCAGTTAGAACGTTGGTCAACTTGGTTTATTACTTGCTGTTCTGAGACTTCAATACTATCAATTGCAGCCTGATGAAGGAATAATTTCTGAATTGCCAATTGTTCTGGTATAATACAGTATGGATCACCATCGAATTTTTTGCCCTCGTATTGAGCATTCAGTCTCTCACTTTCAACATCTGATTTAAGAATAGCTTCATCTCCAACTACCCAAACTACCTCATCAATCACATTGTCTTGAGCTTGTGTCGTAACGGAGGCAAACAGTAAAAAGAATAAGGAACAAACCTTTATATTTCTGAATTTATTCATTTGAATATAAATATATCTTATATTTTTGGTATAACTCTCTAAAAATGAAATAACGAACGAAGATAATGGAATAATTAATTACTTCCACTATTATTAACGGTTTTTAAAACGTCATGATCTATTTCCACCTTATATTTCTCTACCAAGTCCTGATTTTTTAACATCAAACGGCTGCTTATAAGATCGGACTTCACTATATCACGTATATCGGAATAGCTATCAGGTTTCTTTTTTAGCTTCTTACCCATCTTAAAAGAGTAAGGCAAGGACTGAGGAGCTGTTACATCTCCATCCTTTACTTCAAAGACCAACTTATCAACAAACTTATTATCACCCTTTTTAAAGATACCGGTTTCCATCTTTATCATCTTCACCTTATCGTTACCGGTCAAATTATCCAATGCTTTCTGCCAGTTGGCAAAATCATAATCCTTTAGATATTTTTTTACAACCTTAGCCATTTTCTTTGATGAACAATGAATCACTGCACCCTTAAATCTTGGCTCGTCATAACGATAAATTGATGAATTTTTATTGAAATACTCCTTAAGATCGGATTCACTTATCTCCTCAGATGCTGTGTCTTTCTCTGCAGCAAGTTTGTAAAGTAGTTCCGATTTTAGAGCATCTATATCCAGGTTTTCAGGCAATCTTTTCTTATCAATATCCGAAAGATATCTCACAGAGTTTCTGTCAACCACTTCAACAGGAAGAGATTCTGACTGTTCATGAACTTTTATTATAATATAGCCTGATGGAGTCAATACTGGAGGTAATATATCACCTGATTTGGCCTTATCTATCATAGGTAACACCTCTAGTGGCAATAAACTCTTCCTATTCCACCGCGGAACTAGCTCATCCTTTCTATCAGAACAGCTTATTGATAATGCATCAAAGTCAGCGCCTCTGTTTAATGCATTATAAATAGAATCAGAACTAGCTTTCTGCTTATCGATAAATTGCTTTGAACTATTTTGAGGAATATATTTCTCTATTAATTGAAGTTTAACCCAGCGGTTATCAGCAAATCGGTTGTTTGCATCCTGCTTAACAAGAGAGTTTTTATACTTATCTATAAGTTGAGATTTTAATTTCTCACCTTGATAATTAGCAAGAAGAATCTTAAATGAAGTAAGAGTATCTACCCCTCTCTGCTGAAGATCCATAATACGTATCTTACGCAAAATGAAATTAGGAAGGAACTCGTCAACAGAAATAGATTGGCTATTGCTATATTCCTTTATAAACTCGCTTTTGTATACCGGACTGCCCCCTATTTTCATTACAATATCTCCTTGTGCCTGTGCTATATGCACAGATACAAGAAGATATGTTATTATTGTTACTAATAGACGATACATCTATTAATTATTTGGGCGGCTGTAATTTGGAGCCTCACTTGTGATAGCCACATCGTGTGGGTGACTCTCCAATACTCCCGCATTTGTTATACGAGTAAATTTAGCATTATGAAGTTCAACGATATTGGAAGCTCCACAATATCCCATACCTGAGCGAAGACCACCAACAAGCTGATATATTACTTCATAAAGTGTTCCTCTATAAGGTACACGTGCTGCGATACCCTCTGGAACAAGTTTCTTAACATCTGTAGTAGTGCTTTGGAAATATCTGTCTTTAGAACCATTCTCCATAGCCTCTAAAGAGCCCATACCTCTATATGACTTGAACTTACGTCCGTTGAATATTATAGTATCACCTGGAGATTCCTCTGTACCAGCTACAAGAGAACCGATCATAACACTGTATCCACCGGCAGCTAAGGCCTTAACAACATCTCCTGAGTAACGAAGTCCACCATCTGCAATAAGAGGTACACCTGTTCCTTCAAGTGCTTTTGCAACATCGTATACAGCTGAAAGTTGTGGAACACCCACACCTGCAACAACACGAGTTGTACAGATAGAACCAGGGCCGATACCTACTTTTACTGCATCTGCTCCAGCTTCAACCAAAGCTTTAGCAGCAGCTCCTGTAGCTATATTACCTACAACTATATCAATTCCAGGGAACATTTTCTTAGCCTCTTTCAACTTTTCAATAACAGATTTTGAATGGCCATGAGCTGTATCAATAACTATAGCATCTGCACCAGCCTCAACCAATGCCTTCATTCTGTCGAGAGTGTCATTAGTAACACCAACACCGGCAGCAACGCGCAATCTTCCTTTGCTGTCTTTGCAAGCCATAGGTTTATCCTTAGCTTTTGTTATATCTTTATATGTTATAAGACCAATAAGTTTGTTATTCTTATCAACAACAGGAAGTTTCTCGATTTTGTTCTGCTGAAGTATATCTGCAGCAGCCTCCAAGTCAGTAGCTTGGTTAGTTGTTATTATATTCTCTTTAGTCATTACATCATCGATACGTTTCTCCATATTCTTCTCAAAACGTAAGTCACGATTAGTAACGATACCAACAAGATGGTTTTCGTCATCAACAACCGGTATACCACCAATTCTATATTCAGCCATCAAAGCAAGAGCATCAGCCACAGAAGAGCCACGTTTGATTGTGACTGGATCATAAATCATACCATTTTCGGCACGTTTTACTATCGCTACCTGTCTTGCCTGTTCCTCTATTGACATATTCTTATGGATAACACCAATACCACCTTCACGAGCTATGGCAATAGCCATTTTTGACTCGGTAACAGTATCCATAGCAGCTGTCACAAAAGGAATTTTCAACTCAATGTTGCGTGAGAACTTAGTCGAGAGCTCGACTGTTTTAGGTAATACTTCTGAATAGGCAGGGATTAAAAGTACGTCATCGTAAGTTAATCCGTCCATAACTACTTTATCGGCAATAAATGACATAAGGAATATGCTTTATATTTTTATTGCGTGCAAATATACATATTTTATTCATATGTTTTGTTGAATATTATGAGTTTTATTATGAAGACAACAAAAAAACCGAGTGTTATTTAAAACTACAATTTGTTTTAAATACACCCGGAACAGCTATTCAATATATATAAGTATATTAGTTTGCCATTTCAGAAATGAACTTGATTCTTACAAGTCTTATTTCATCTTCAGAATAGTCATCACCTAACTCCTCGATAGCATCTTCTATCTTGTCGGTAGTAGATTCCTTGAAGTAGCTGTATATATCCTGCAAATGATCATCGTCCATTATCTCAACGAGGAAATAGTCAATATTCAGTTTTGTTCCAGAAAATACTATTGCCTCAACCTCATCTAGAAGTTCTCCGAATTCAAGACCTTTCGATACAGCGATATCATCAAGAGCAACCTTACGGTCTATACTTTGAATTATAGAGACTTTAAGCTTAGACTTGTTAGCTACGGTCCTTACTCTCAAATCCTCAGGACGTTCAATCTCATTTTCTTCGCAGTGAACCTTTATAAGTTCACAGAACTCCTTACCATATCTTTTAGCTTTACCAGCTCCAACTCCAGGAATATTCTGCAACTCATCCAGTGTAACAGGATATATAGTTGCCATAGCCTCAAGCGATGGGTCTTGGAAAATAACATAAGGCGGAACATCTAACTTCTTAGACAACTTCTTTCGAAGGTCTTTTAGCATAGAATATAGCGCAGGGTCTACAGCGCATGAAGCGCCACCTCTTGCAGGAGTTTCCTCCTCTTCTTCGTCAAAATCGTTATCCTCTACTATTTTAAATGATACTGGTTTCTTCAGGAACTTATGTCCTTGTGAAGTTATCTTAAGTAAACCGTAATTTTCTACATCTTTACTTAAATATCCGGCAATTAATGCCTGTCTGATAACAGCATTCAATAATTTTTCATCATCTCCCATAGATGAGCCGAATACTTCGAGCTCTTCATGTTTATGGTCTAATACCTCTGTAGTTTCTTTACCAAGAAGTATATCAATTATATAGTCTGCTTTAAAATTTTCTTTTACTGCTATGATTGCTTCAATCACAGCGCACAATGAATCCTGAGCTTCCACTTGCTTTTTAGGATTTAAACAATTATCACAATTACAGCAATTATCTTCTGTATATTCTTCACCAAAATAATGCAATAATGATTTACGTCTACAAAGAGAAGATTCTGCATATGCTGCTGTCTCAAGCAAAAGTTGCTTTCCTATCTCCTGCTCGGCTATAGGTTTTCCCTGCATAAATTTTTCCAATTTCTGCAAGTCTTTACTTGAGTAGAAAGTAACACACAATCCCTCTCCGCCATCTCTTCCTGCTCTACCGGTCTCTTGATAATAGCCTTCAAGACTCTTTGGAATATCATAATGAATAACGAACCTTACATCAGGTTTATCAATACCCATTCCAAAGGCAATGGTTGCTACAATCACTTCAACATCCTCTTTTAAGAAGGCATCTTGATTTTCCGAACGTGTAGCTGAATCCATGCCTGCATGATATGCTCTTGCGCTGATACCATTTGCTTGAAGTATTTCAGTCAACTCCTCTACCTTTTTTCTACTAAGACAATAGATAATTCCGGATTTACCAGGATTATTCTTTATAAACTTAATAATATCCTTGTCGACATTATTGGTTTTCGGCCTTACTTCATAATAAAGGTTTGGACGATTGAAAGAAGACTTGAACTCGACAGCATCTTGCATGCCAAGATTCTTCTGAATGTCCATTTTCACCTTAGGAGTAGCTGTTGCAGTCAGAGCTATGACAGGTGCTTTACCTATTTCATTAATAATAGGTCTAATTCTTCTATATTCAGGTCGGAAATCATGTCCCCATTCAGAGATACAATGAGCTTCATCAACAGCATAGAAAGATATCTTTATACTTTTTAGAAACTCTACGTTCTCATCTTTGGTCAATGACTCCGGAGCTACATACAACAATTTTGTCTTACCACAAACTATATCATCTTTAACCTGATCTATTGCAGATTTGTTTAGCGAAGAATTTATAAAATGAGCTACGCCATCTTCTTCACTAAAGTTCCTCATTGCATCAACTTGATTTTTCATAAGAGCAATCAAAGGTGAAATAACAACTGCTGTCCCCTCCATCAAAAGCGAAGGTAATTGATAGCAAAGTGACTTTCCTCCACCTGTTGGCATGAGAACAAAGGTATCATTACCAGAAAGCAGATTGACTATGATTGCCTCCTGATTACCTTTGAATTTATCAAATCCAAAATACTTTTTAAGTGCATCAGTTAAATATGATTTCTCATTCATTGTAATAATAGTTTTATCTGACCCAAAACACGAAGTTTAATACGCTTTTTCTACTTCGACGTAAAACAAAGTTATAAACAAGTTATGAAAAATACACTATATTTTTACTATTTATTCAGAAGAGAATTGCAATTATATCTCTCTTTTTGCAAAACAAATAAAACCTATGCAGACTGAAGTCTGTATATATTGATTTTACTCATCTGTTCCTTAGCATAATCCAATGTAATATTATACTCTATTACATCCATAGAAGGAACTTCAAACATTACGTCTGTAACTATAGTTTCGATTATAGACCTCAACCCACGGGCTCCCAACTTATATTCAACAGCCTTATCGACAATATAGTCGAACACACCCTCTTCAAAAGTTAGTTTCACCTTATCCATCTCAAATAGTTTCACATACTGGTTGACTATTGAGTTTTTAGGTTCTGTAAGGATTCTGCGTAGTGCATCCCTATCAAGAGGGTTAAGATACGTAAGAACCGGCAAACGACCAATAATCTCTGGTATCAATCCAAAAGATTTCAAATCTTGTGGAGCGATATACTGCATAAGATTATTACGATCAAACTTTGCGCTATCTGTTACAGAGTTGAAACCTACCACATGTGTATTAAGTCTTTGTGCAATCTTTCGCTCTATGCCATCGAATGCTCCACCACATATGAATAGTATATTTTTTGTATCAACAGGTATCATCTTCTGGTCTGGATGTTTTCTTCCCCCCTGAGGTGGAACATTAACAACCGATCCTTCCAAAAGTTTCAATAACCCTTGTTGTACTCCCTCGCCACTGACATCACGTGTTATTGATGGATTATCACTTTTACGTGCTATCTTATCTATCTCATCAATGAATACAATACCTCTCTGAGCCTCATCTACATTATAGTCTGCGACTTGAAGAAGCCTTGTGAGGATACTTTCAATATCCTCACCTACATATCCGGCTTCTGTTAATACTGTTGCGTCAACTATTGTAAAAGGGACGTCAAGAAGCTTAGCTATGGTACGAGCCAAGAGTGTCTTACCTGTACCAGTGCTTCCCACCATTATAATATTAGATTTCTCAATCTCAACGTCGTCTTTCTTGTTTTTCTGCAAGAGACGTTTATAATGGTTGTAGACAGCTACTGAAAGATATCGTTTAGCGTCGTCCTGACCAATAACATAGTTGTCTAGAAAATCCTTAATATTCTTAGGTTTAGGCAATTTATCCAAAGATATTTTTTTGGCTAGCTTTGATCCTCTGCTTGAAATAGCTTCTTGAACTATCTCGTGAGCTTGTTCTGAACAAGAATCACAGATACAGCCATCCATGCCGGTAATCAAAAAGCCAACTTCATCTTCAGAACGTCCACAAAAACTACATACCTTTTTTTTCTTTGACGTTTTCTTATCTTCCAATGTATCTATCTTTAATATTAATAATTATTTGTTTGGTCTATTTGAAAGAATTGTGTCAATCATACCATACTCTTTCGCCTCATCAGCTGTCATCCAGTAGTCACGATCAGAATCCTGCCATACCTTATCGAAGTCTGTATGAGAGTGATCTGCTATGATAGTATAAAGTTCCTTCTTAAGCTTTACTATTTGGCGAGCAGTAATCTCAATGTCCGACGCCTGACCCTGAGCACCACCAAGAGGCTGATGAATTAGCACTCTTGAGTGAGGAAGAGCAGAACGTTTTCCCTCTTTACCTGCAACCAACAATACAGCTGCCATAGATGCTGCCATACCTGTACAGATAGTAGAGATATCACTACTTATAAATTGCATAGTATCATATATGCCAAGTCCTGCATATACAGATCCACCTGGCGAGTTTATATATATTGAAATATCTTTCCCTGGATCTACTGAATCAAGATATAACATCTGCGCCTGTAATACATTTGCAGTATAATCATTGACTTCTGTTCCTAGAAATATAACCCTATCCATCATTAATCTTGAGAATACATCAAGCTGAGTAACATTTAGCTGACGCTCTTCAAGAATGTATGGATTTAGATAACCAGCTTCCGCTTTTACGACATCGTCCAAAACCATTGAACTGATTCCAAGATGCTTAGTCGCATATTTTCTAAAATCATCCATAATAAATTGTTTTTAAAAATTTACAAAAAAGAGGTTTTTAACCATATTACCAATAGACAAATGTAATAAAAATAATATGCTATGCACATAAAAAATATGTCTATTAGTTTTTTAGGGGCTAAAAACCTCTTTTTAAAGTAAGATTTAGCAAAAATCACTAAAATCTTGTTTCTTATTCGAACATTTTGTTGAATTCTTCCATTGATATTTTTTTCTCGTTAAGAGTTGCTTTAGCTTTCAATGCAGCAGACAATTTGCTCTCTACAGCACGGTTAACCAAGTTCTCTACAGACTCTTTCTTCTTCAACATCTCTTTTGCATAGTTCTCAAGAATATCCTCAGGAACGTTCATCATACCATATTGAGCGAACTGTACTCTTGTAACCTCTTTAGCCATATTATTGATGTCAGCCTGCTCAACTTTGATATCGTTAGCTTTAACAAGCTGTTCCTTAACAAGATGCCATGTAAGTTCTTCGATGCTCTTATCATAATTCTCGCTTACAAATGCTTCACCCTTTTCGATGTTGTTTGCAAGCATGATCTTCTTCAATAGAGCATCTGGAATTCCAATTTACCTATTTTCTTTACAAGATAGTCACGTACATCTACAAGGAATTTATAGTCGCTGTCGTTTTCAAACTGCTTAGCTATTCCCTCTTTTATTTTTGCAACGAACTCCTCTTCATTTTTAACAGTACCTGGTTCGAAAACCTGATCGAACAATTTCTCATCAAGTGGAGCAGGAATCATTCTTACTATCTCATTAATCTGGAAGCTGAAGTTACCTTTTGCATTTGCAACCTCTTCCTTGTTGATTTTAAGCAATGAAGACAATTCAGCCTCGTTACCATCATAAGCAGTGAATGGATTGAAGACGATTACGCTGTTAGTCTTAGCACCATTGAAAAGAGCTTTCTGGTCTTCGTTCTTCATATATTGAGGCATCATTACAGCATCTTCTACCTTTACACCATCTTCTTTTACGTTGCCAGCTTCATCAAGTTCAGCGATAAGACCCTTAATCATATCATTGTCCTGATACTCTTCAACCTTCTCGTGAGAAGCACCACACTGAGTGTACATCTTAATCTGCTGGTCTACAAGTTCGTCAGAAACCTGGATAGTATAATAATCTATTTTGTCATCGCTAGAGATTTCAGCTTTGAATTCTGGAGCAAGAGCGATATCGAATTTAAATGTAAAGTTGTCCTGATCGTAATCAATAGCTTCCATATCTTCGCTAGGCAATGGTTGACCAAGCATATCAACTTTATTTTCACGTAGATATTCATATACTTTTTCTTGCAATAATTTGTCTATTTCTTCTGCCAAGACAGCCTTGCCGAATTGTTTCTTAACAAGACTCATTGGAACCATTCCTTTTCTGAAACCAGGGATGTTAGCTTTTTGGCGATAATTCTTAAGAGTTTTATCAACTCTCTCCTGATAATCAGCTTTTTCAATTGCTATAGTAAGGACTGCGCTTACCTTATCAACATTCTGTAATGAAATATTCATTCTTACTTATTTAATTAATTATTTATTATTCTTTTTTTACTTCCAAAATTAGTTTGCAAAAGTAGTGTTTAATCTAACAAATACAAAATAGACAGAATAAAAGTTTGCTCTTTATCCAATATTTTGCACCATATTTACGCCACCTAAATCTCATTATATTAGACAGTTCGCAATAATTAACATTATTTTAACAAAATATATTTGAAGAGCCCAAAAAAAACATTTTTTTCTTGTATAATCAATTTTTTTGCTTTCCTTTGCACAAGACTGGTGATAATAATATAGCTAGCGATTTTTTTACAAGGTTTTACAGCGTACGGAATAGCACTTAAGTAAACTCTCTGTCTTTACAATCATCTACTTCATTTATAATCACCACTCAGAGAGTATTTTAATTTTAATTTTTATTTTTATTTTTTATTATGAACATGTATGTTGGAAACCTTAACTACAAGGTTAGGGAAAGTGATTTGGAACAAGCTTTTAACGCTTATGGTACTGTTACTTCTGTTAAGGTGATTAAGGATCGCGAAACTAACAAATCTAAAGGTTTTGCTTTTGTTGAAATGAGTAGTGACGAAGAGGCTTCAGAAGCAATGAATGCACTCAATGGCAGTGAATTTATGGGACGTCAATTAGTTATCAAAGAGGCATTGCCAAAAAAAATGTAATTTTGACTTTGACGAGATAAAAAGAAAGAGGATTTTTCAATCCTCTTTTTTTTATGTTATTAATCTTGTTTTAAATAAAAATAGTCCCTCTCGTCTGCCTAATTATCTATAATTAAGATATTTTGCTTATCCTAAGCCTTAGGATATTAATCTAAAGGCATGGGATATATAAATTATACTATAAGAAGAGTTTTGCTATTCAGCTACTCCTACTTCTCATTCTGAAAATCTTTCTTTCTTAACACGAAGTTTGTTCCAAGATATTTTTCGCGAACTATTTTATTGTCGGCAAGCTCTTCAGGAGTTCCTTGGAATAGTATCTTTCCTTCAAAAAGCAGATAAGCTCTATCTGTAAGTCTCAAAGTCTCCAAGGCATTATGGTCGGTTATAAGAATTCCAATATTCTTATCCTTAAGTTTCCAAACGATATGCTGTATATCTTCAACGGCAATAGGGTCAACTCCTGCAAAAGGTTCATCAAGCATAATGAACTTTGGATTGATGGCAAGACATCTTGCTATCTCTGTACGACGTCGTTCACCACCTGAAAGTTGGTCACCCAGATTCTTTCTAACCTTCTGAAGACGGAATTCAGCAATAAGACTCTCAAGCTTATCCTTCTGATACTCTTTTGAGGTATTTGTCAACTGAAGTACAGATGATATATTATCCTCCACGCTCATCTTTCTGAAGACAGATGCCTCCTGTGCAAGGTAACCAATACCATTCTGTGCCCTCATATATACAGGGTAACTTGTTATATCAAGGTCGTTCATGAAAATATGTCCTTCATTTGGTACTATAAGTCCTGTTGTCATATAGAAAGAAGTTGTCTTTCCTGCACCGTTAGGTCCAAGAAGTCCTACAATCTCTCCCTGCTTTACATCGAAAGAGACATGATTTACAACAGTTCTTTTTCCGTACCTCTTTACAAGATTCTCTGTACGGAGTACCATTCTTTCTTCAGGCTCTGTTGTTGCAGATATTTCCTTTTCGTTTTCCGACATATCCATAATATTTTGCGACAAAAGTACTAAAAATCTTTAGTAAATGACTATTGGGAGAGAAAATCAGACATCGTTTTGTGTTTTCGATTGTAAAAAAACCTAATTTTGCGATAAATAATGATTAATATGATTCTTAAACCAATAAGTACTTTCGGACAGTACATCATTTTGATGGGAAGGACTTTTTCCAGACCAGACAGAATGAGAATGTTCTTCAAGCAATATTTAAATGAAATGGTTTCACTAGGAATCAATTCTATAGGTATTGTGCTACTGATATCATTTTTTATTGGAGCAGTAATAACTATTCAGATAAAGCTTAACATACAGAGTCCATGGATGCCGCGTTTTGTTGTCGGATATACAACTCGTGAAATTATGCTTCTAGAGTTCTCATCATCTATCATGTGTCTTATTCTGGCAGGTAAAGTTGGTTCAAACATTGCCTCAGAAATAGGGACTATGAGAGTTACCCAACAGATAGATGCATTAGAGATTATGGGTGTCAACCCGGCTAATTACCTCATATTTCCAAAAATCATCGCATTGATGACTGTGATCCCTTTCCTTGTAATATTCAGCATCTTCGCAGGAATAATTGGAGCCTTCTTCACCTGCTGGTTCGGAGGAATACTTAATGTAGAGGACCTTGAATATGGTCTTCAGTATAGCTTTCAGGAGTGGTTCATATGGTGCAGCTTTATAAAATCCATCTTCTTTGCGTTCATAATAGCCAGTGTATCTGCTTATTTCGGATACAACATTGAAGGAGGATCTATAGCTGTTGGAAAGGCTAGTACAGACTCAGTAGTAATGAGCAGCGTGCTTATCCTTTTCTCTGATTTAGTATTAACACAACTTTTAATGGGATGATTCAAGTAAAGTCACTATATAAATCTTTTGAAGATAAGGATGTTCTCTTAGATATCAATGCTACATTCAATCAAGGGAAGACAAATCTTATTATCGGACAAAGCGGTTCTGGTAAAACAGTTTTTATTAAATGTCTTGTTGGTTTGCTAAAGCCAACTAAAGGTCAGATTCTTTATGACAACCGCGATTTCCTCTCCATGTCAAAGAACGAGAAGAAACTTCTAAGACGTGAGATGGGAATGATATTCCAGAGTGCTGCCCTATTCGACTCGCTTAGTGTACTGGAAAACGTAATGTTTCCTCTTGATATGTTCTCAAACGACACACTTCGTGACAGGACTCGAAGAGCTCAGTTTTGCCTTGACAGAGTAAACCTGCTGGATGCACAGAAGAAATTCCCTGGCGAGATAAGCGGTGGTATGCAGAAGAGAGTTGCCATTGCAAGAGCTATAGCTCTTAATCCCAAATATCTGTTTTGTGATGAGCCAAACTCCGGTCTGGACCCAAAGACATCGCTACTTATCGATGAGCTCATTCATGATATCACCACCGAATATGATATGACAACAATTATCAACACCCACGACATGAATTCTGTTATGGGTATCGGCGAATCTATCATCTATATATATCAGGGCAGGAAAGAGTGGGAAGGTACAAAAGATGAGATATTTACCGCTACCAACAAGAGATTGAATGATTTTATCTTTGCATCCGACCTATTGAAAAAGGTAAGAAATGAGGAGATTAACGATATCTCAGCAAACGATGTAGATCTTTAATTCACTACTCAACAGCCTACTCGTGAAAATAGGCTGAAAACGAAACATTTATACCATTTTTTATTACTCTTTTTCTTATATTATTTCTACTTTTGGAAATGTTAATCAACACCTGAAAAGTTTCAGGTAAAATAATAATATATGAAAAAGATACTGCTATTGTCACTACTAGTGGCAACTCATCTGCTACCTATCTCAGCAGATTCAATAGCTGTCAACATCAACTCGAGAAAAGTTGATGGTATTATCGACTCTAAGCTCTATGGGCAGCTATTCGAACACATTTACTTCTCGGCTAACAACGGACTATGGCAAGAACTGCTTTTTGAACGCTCTTTTGAACCGGAACACTTCGCTGGTATTCCACCTAGAGACGGCTATTTCGATGGATGGTTTGTAGATGACGAAAATGTCCTACACTCTCCTACCCGTTATGAACAACCTATCAATCTGACATCTGTATCAGATAAAGAGTATGAGATCTCTATGGACATTAAATGGCGCTCATACAAATTGGCTAACCACTCATGGAGCGGAGGACTGATGGACATACGTTTTGCATTCAAGAACAAGGCAGATGGAAAGCCTTATTTCCTAAGAATAAATGATCCTTACTATGAAGGACGAAAATCCAGAGAAGAGTCTGAATCTCCTTCATTCTCTATTGGAACCAAAGATGAAATAGAGGTACAGGGATTCGGTGGAAGAAAGAGGAAAGTAGAAAGCATAATCCCTATAATATCACAGAAAGCTGCAAAAGGAGAGATAGAAGAAGATGGCAACTGGCACAATCTCAAGATACGTTGTTTCAAGAACAAAGTGGAAATATTGTGGGACAATAAAACCGTGCTCTCGACAGACAAGCTTGAATTGGCATCGAAAAATGATATTGTCTTTTGGGTAAATTACACTGAGGCATATTATCGGAATATTAAGGTTAGCACTATCGGTTCGGATGAGGTCTTGTTCTCAGGAATACCTCAAGATGTCAAGCTGCCTAGTGTGGCCCCACAATGGAAATCATTTGGTAACGGCAGTTTCTCACTGGTAAAAGATGATGCCGTGAACATGAGATACTCACAAAAGATTACCTCAAAGAAGGGAAAATCAGGTGTATCGCAAGGACCACAGAATATAGTAAAGGGAGAAAAATACATAGGATATGTATATGCTAAAGGGGATGGGAAAGGTCGTCTGTCCGTTGCACTGAAAGATGGAGACAGATATATAGTTGAACAGACACTTGGCAAACCTACAAAGGAGTGGAAAAAATATGATTTCGTTCTCTCTTCTGCCGAATACTCAGGTGATGCCGACCTTGCGATAGCAGTAGAAGGCGGTTCTATACAGATAGATCAGGCTTCGGCAACAACAGCATCAGGTATGGAACTTGGTGGCTTTCGTCCTGACATATATAAAGCTGTTAAGGAATTGAATCCCACATGCCTCCGTTGGCCGGGTGGTGGCTATGTGGCACAATATAACTGGAAGTGGGGCATCGGCCCTCAAGAGGAACGAGTACGCTGGCCACACTGGATGTGGATGGACTATGATCAGAACGTATTTGGAACTGATGAATTTATTAAACTATGCCGACAGATAAACTCGGAACCAATAATTGTTGTAAGCGTAGGATTTGAACGTCCGGAAGCCGACAGTACCGAGATACTACAAGATGCATGCGACTGGTTAGCCTATTGTAATGAACCTGCTACAGGTAAATGGGGATCAAAGAGAGCTGCAAACGGCCATCCTGAACCATATAATGTAAAATACTGGGAGATAGATAACGAGATGTGGGAAATGGGAATTGAGAAATATGAAGCAGCTGTTCGCAAATTCTCTAGAGCTCTCAGAGAGATTGATCCTACTATTAAGATTATTGCTTGCGGTGGATTCAGGGAAGATAATGATTTCATAAACAGGTCGGGAAACTACTTTGATTATCTCAGCCTACATCACTATGAGGTGGCCAGCGGATATGAATCGGGACCAAAGAAACTACAAGAACAGTACTTGAAGTATGCTGACGTCATTGCAAACTCACCTAATCCGAACATAAAACTTTTCATTTCGGAATGGAACCTAAATAGTACAGACTGGAAGACAGGACTATTTGCAGGAGGATTCCTGAACATGTGCGAAAAGACTCCTGTCGTTGAGCTAGGTGCCGCTGCACTGTTTATTCGTCGTACAGATGCTCCCGACTGGAACAATGCATTTATAAATTTTGACTATAAGGATCTATTC
This sequence comes from Phocaeicola paurosaccharolyticus JCM 15092, assembly GCF_000613805.1. Taxonomy (GTDB): domain Bacteria; phylum Bacteroidota; class Bacteroidia; order Bacteroidales; family Bacteroidaceae; genus Phocaeicola; species Phocaeicola paurosaccharolyticus. The sequence goes on from NZ_BAJR01000014.1 coordinate 66,892, forward strand.
GTTGCACCAAACTATCAGGTGACAAACCTATGGCAAGACAATTTCTCAAAGTATCGTCTTGCATACAGCGGTGACACAGGCAATCTGAACATTGTAGCTACGATGATTGAAAATGGATCAGGGGTGATAGTAAAGATTGTAAATGCAACAGATAAGGAGGAAACACTTACTATCAATGGAGACTGGAAAAAGATTAGTAATGCAACATACAAATATTATGCTCCTGGTTCTCTCACTGCAGCCAACTCTATGGAGAAGAAAGATGCGGTATCATTGAAAGAGAAAGAGATTGCTCCATCCGGTAATAGCTTAAAATTGACAGTCGCTCCTCTCTCTGCAGGAGTAATGATAATTAAATATTAGAAGAAGACAAAACAAAATTAAATGCTCTGTGGAAAATACCATTAATATAACTGATGGAAATAACGTTGCATTTTATGATAAGAAAAGATAGAGCCCGGTATAGTACCGGGCTCTATCATATAAACAAATAATTATCTGTCGTTTTTCTTGGAAGGAGCAATTCATCCTTAATAATGATATGGTTCCTTTTCCTTGCAGAAATAATCTACCATTCTTCTATCAGGACTAATCTAGAAAGAACATATAATCATTTCATCTTAATATAAAAGATTATTTCTGTCTTATGAAAATATTAATTGGAGTACCGCAAAAATCCCACTTATCGCGTATCTTATTCTCAAGGAATCGTTTGTATGGCTCTCTCACATACTGTGGAAGGTTAGCATAGAATACAAAAGATGGCACCTGAGTATTTGGTAACTGCATGCAATATTTAATCTTAATATATTTACCTTTATTTGATGGTGGCGGATAAGCTCTATCAAAGGAAGCATCTCTTCATTTAGTTTAGCTGTTGAGACACGTTTAGTTCTAGCATTGTAGACCTCTTTCGCCATCTCAAGAACCTTGTAGATACGCTGTTTTGTAAGTGCAGATGCAAATATAATTGGGAAGTCTACAAAAGGAGCAAATCTGGTACGTATAGCTTCCTCAAAGGTCTTTATCACCTTATTATCTTTGTTCTCTACCAAGTCCCACTTGTTAACTACAACAACGAGCCCTTTCTGATTCTTTTGAGCTAGTGAGAAAATATTAAGATCCTGACTCTCTATACCACGTGTAGCATCAAGAAGCAAAATACATACATCAGAATTTTCTATGGCACGTATAGAACGTATTACTGAATAGTACTCCAAATCTTCATTAACCTTGCCTTTCTTACGTATACCTGCTGTATCAACAAGATAGAAGTCGAAACCAAATTTTTCGTATCTGGTATATATTGAATCACGGGTAGTTCCAGGGATGTTTGTAACAATATTACGTTCCTCACCAATGAATGCATTAATAATAGACGACTTTCCTGCATTAGGACGGCCTACAACGGCAAATCTTGGAATCTCATCCTCCAACTCTTCATCAGCATCTTTCTGAAACTTTGATACCAAAATATCAAGCAGATCTCCTGTTCCACTACCACTTATAGCAGAGATAGTATATGGATCGCCCAATCCTAATGAATAAAATTCGGCTGCATTATATTGTAAATCATTATTATCTGTTTTGTTTGCTACAACAAGTACCGGCTTACTTGTACGTCTAAGTATTGATGCAACCTGCATATCCAGATCAGTCACTCCATTGACAACATCAACAACAAATAGAATCACATCTGCCTCTTCCACAGCAAGCATAACCTGCTTTCTTATCTCTTCTTCGAAAACATCATCAGAGTTTATCACCCATCCTCCTGTATCTACTATTGAGAACTCATTTCCCAACCATTCGCTCTTGCCATACTGACGGTCACGAGTAGTACCTGCCTCCTCGTTTACTATTGCCTGACGAGTTTTTGTCAAACGATTGAAAAGTGTTGACTTACCAACATTAGGGCGGCCAACTATAGCAACTAAATTTTTCATCTCTATTATTTAATTAACGGCTATCACAGTCGAGTATTAATCTAACTGATATCCAAAATTCTTAAGTTCTTTATCAGAATTTCTCCAGTCTTTATCAACTTTTACAAAGACTTCAAGGTAAACAGTCTTTCCAAAGAATCGTTCCAAACTCTTCCTTGCTTCAGTAGCTACCTTCTTCAATGCTATACCCTGCTTTCCTATTATGATTCCCTTCTGAGAATCTCTTTCAACGTATATCACAGCATTGATGTTTATTTTTTTTGTTTCTTCTTTGAAAGACTCTACAACGACTTCCACAGAATAAGGGATCTCTTTGTCATAATAAAGGAGAATTTTCTCTCTTATTATCTCATTAACAAAGAAACGAGCTGGTTTATCAGTCAATTGATCCTTTCCAAAGAACGGAGGTGAATCAGGCAAAAGTTCTCTCACTCTCTTCATCACTACATCAACATTGAATTTTGAAGTTGCAGATATAGGAATTATTTCAGCATTTGGTAAGAGTTCATGCCATTGCTCCACAATTATTTCAAGATTTTGCTGATTGCTCAAATCAATCTTATTGATAAGCAGCAAGACTGGAACATCCATCTTTGCCACCTTCTGGACAAAATCTATATTCTTATCCGTTTTTTCTACTACATCGGTAACATATAAAAGTACATCAGCATCAGCCAAAGCCGATTCCGAGAAGTTCAGCATTGACTCTTGTAATTTATAGTTAGGTTTCAATACTCCAGGGGTATCCGAAAAGACAATCTGCGTATCATCAGTATTGAGTATACCCATTATCCTATGACGAGTTGTCTGAGCTTTGAAAGTTGCTATTGAGACTTTTTCACCAACCAAAAGGTTCATCAAAGTTGATTTACCTACATTTGGATTACCTACAATATTTACAAATCCGGCTTTATGCATAATAGTAACTTAAATTAGTTATAGACAAAAAAACGCATCAAAATAGAGATGCGTTCATTTGTATTTGTAGTTTTATATAAATTATCTCTTAGCTCCATCGTAACCCCATTTCATATAGAGAGCTCCATATGTAAATCCGGCTCCGAAGGCTGTGAAGATAATGTTATCACCTTTTTTCAATTTCTTCTCATAATCCCAAAGACATAAAGGCAGAGTAGCGGCACTTGTATTACCATAGTTTTGTATGTTAATCATTACCTTATCCATAGGAACTTCGAGTCTTGATGCTACTGCATCAATGATTCTTAAATTCGCCTGGTGTGGTATCACCCAATCAATATTGTCTTTAGTCAGATTATTTCTCTCTGCAATTTTGGCTGTTACATCAGACATTGAAGATACTGCATATTTAAATACTGTTCTTCCTTCCTGATATAAGTAATGCATCTTATTGTCAATTGTGAAATAAGATGGAGGACATACAGAACCGCCAGCTTTCATATGAAGGAAAGGAAGTCCTTTTCCATCAGTGTAAAGCATAGAGTCTACAACTCCAATCTCTTCAGTTGTTCCTTCTAGAAGAACAGCAGCTGCACCGTCACCAAATATAGGGCAAGTAGCTCTATCTTGATAATTAACCATAGATGACATCTTATCAGCACCAACCAATATCACTTTCTTATGTCTTCCGGAAACGATAAGCGAAGCTGCAACCTCTAATGCATAAAGAAATCCACAGCATGCAGCCTGGAGATCAAAAGCAAAAGCATTCTTAAGTCCTAACTTATCACAAAGTATTGAAGCTGTTGAAGGAAAATGGTAATCTCCAGTAGATGTCGCAACTAGCACAACATCAATCTCGTCAGGATTAACTCCTGTCTTCTGCATCAACTGTTTTGCTGCCTTTCTAGCTAAATAAGAGGTACCTAAACCCTCTTCGTTAAGAATACGCCTTTCCTTAACACCGATACGTGTCATAATCCATTCATCATTGGTATCTACCATCTTTGATATTTCATCATTTGTCAAGACGTAGTCTGGTACATATCCACCGATACCTGTGATTACTGCATTTATCTTTTCCATTATTTACATTTTTAAATTATACGAAAAAAAGACAGCCGACAGAGCCGAAGCTCGCCGGCTTTATTTCATTCACGTATAAATGAGTTTTTAGCTGATTAAACAGCAGCCTCTTTTTCAACTGCTAACTTACCTCTGTAATAGCCGCAAGCACCACATACTGTGTGATATACATGCCATTCGCCACAATTAGGACATATAGCTAAAGTTGGAGCAACTGCTTTATCATGAGTTCTTCTCTTTGCAGTTCTCGTTTTTGATTGTCTTCTTTTAGGATGTGCCATTTTTCTAAACTTTAATTATTATCTAATATTTTTTGTAATTCACTCCATCTTGGATCTATCTCTTCAGATTCATTGCCTTCATCCTTTATAGAATCATCAGGCATATCAACCGGCATATCATCAGATTCATCATTAGATGATGTGCTGAGATGTTTTCCAAGCTTATTCATCATTCCCTTATTACACTTACCTGGAGCATGTACATGCTTCATTGGGATATTAAGGACTATAAATTCATAAAAGAACCAAGCTAGATTTATATATCCATCCGACTCGGGTACTACAACGATATCACCATCATCAGAGAAATCCTCACCTAACTTCACTTTAAGCTGATCAGTTGTTGAAATAGATAACTCCATTTCATCAAGACAACGATCACAAGGTACAATCACAAATCCTTCAATCTTAGAATCTATAACATATACCTCTGACAATGTTTTCTTTACAGTCAGTTGTACAGTCAACTTACCTTTCTGAACTTCAGTGGCATCTAAGTCTTCAAAAAATTGATTATTAAGTTGAATCTCATAGTGAGCACTGTCAACTTTCATTGACTTCAGTTCTACCTTATATTTATCTAGTCTTCCCAATGTTTAAGTATATAAATCGGGCGACAAAGATACAAATAATATTCAATTATTCCACTATAGAAGAATTATATTTTTGCCAACCTCAATTCTTTTTAAAATATATCAATATAGAAATCAATATTTTAAATTAATGATATCTCTGTTAAAAGTTTACTTTACAAATATAGCCACAATAATTAATATAGGTAGCATTAAGATTATCGTTAATTCTCCTGAGTGCCACAAACAATGTCATCAACGGAACAAATTGCGCAAATATGGATATAAAGCTGCGAGAAAAGCCAACTGTACATCTTTGGCCTCTAGACTCTCTTCTTGAAATTTTAAATCTTTTGTAGCACACGCATCATAGACAACTGTACAATTATAACCTAAATCTTTTGCAGCTCTTACAGTAGTATCTATACAGAGATGAGTCATCATACCACACACTGTCAAATCTTTAATATTCATTGAGTCAAGAATACTTTTAAGATCTGTTTTGAAAAAACTATTGGGCGTATACTTTATAACTACAGGTTCATCGTCTTTAGGGGAAACAGAGTGGTATATCTCAGCTCCAATCGTATCGGGTAGGAAAAATTTTGCCCCCGCTCTTGTGGATATATGTTGTACATGTACCACCGGCAGATTCCTGATTCTAAAATATTTTACTAGACGGCTTGCCTCTATTGCGGCTTCTTCACTACCGCATAATCTATTTGATCCTCCTTCAAAATAGTCATTTTGAATATCAATAATAAGTAATGCTTTATTCTTTTCCATACTTAATTTTTTTTAAACAAAAATAAATAATAACTATCTTTGTGTCAAGTATGTACAATTTTGTTATGTAGATACTTTTTGGTTTCTATTGCAGATTATCAATAAGATAAAAATTTCATAGAATGGATAAATCAGTAAAAAAAGATGTTTGTGTAATTGATTTTGCATTCCAACGAATTGGAGGGAAATATAAAGGACGAATACTTTGGGCTCTTTCTAAGTATGATAAAATGCGATATGGAGAACTTCATCGCGCCTTGGAGGATATAAGCACAAAAATGCTTACACAAACACTTAGAGAGCTAGAAAGAGACAGGCTGATAAGTCGCAAAATGTACCCCCAAGTTCCACCAAAAGTGGAATATTCACTAACAGCAACCGGTAGTGAATTAGTACCATTTATAGCTTATCTAATAGAATGGGGCTATAAGAAAATGGCTGAAGAAAATATATAAAATTATATACAAAAGATTCAGCGTTCAGCAATGTTAGTCTTTGCATAACAAAGAGTGTATTGAGAGGCCTGAGCGGTTTATCTCAGGGCATTTTAGGGGCTACTATATACTGATTTTTAGATCTAGATGATAAGCATTATGTACAAAACATTCTCTAGCTTTCATCAATTTTGTTGAGTAAAAATTATTATTTAAAGAACAATACGGCGTATTTAAAAGGGTATCTCTTCAGTCTTATTGGATTTATTGGAAAACAAGAAAATCATACTGAGCAGAAAGAAGATAAATTCCAAATGATTCTCTGCAATTGATCCGGAAATCAATGCACACTCATATATCATTCCGGGGTTAGGTGATGCAGGTGACCTAGCATTTGGAGAAAAGGAATAATATAGATTATCCTTTATCAATCATAAAAGTTCAGCCTTGCCAATTATTTGGTGAGGCTGATTTTTGATTCCATTTGGTTGAGTAAAAAAGATTGTAAGATTATATTATGAAAGAAATAGTATTTTCTCAGGAAGGGTATAAAAA
>NZ_BAJR01000013.1 GCF_000613805.1 Phocaeicola paurosaccharolyticus JCM 15092
TTAATAATTCTAATAACCTAAAAAACGTTTATAGAAACATATTGAATTAGTTGGAAAAATTATCATCTCTCAGCCGGCAAATTAGCCTCTGTTGGCCAATATGGATTCTGATAAAGTGTTGAGTTAGCAACATCCTTAGATATTCTGTTTGAATCTGGAGTTGTAGCCATGGTTCTTTTAAGTATTATTGGCAAGAACTTTAGATTAAATGTAGATATTAAAAAGTAAGTTTTTTATGCAAAAAAAAAGAGCTTCCTCAATTGAAGAAGCCCTCTTTATTGGCACTCAAATATATCAGTCGTCCGACTTCTTATCAAAGTCTATATCATTATCGTCATTTTCAGAATTATTATTTATATAATTCATTGGTGACAGTCCATAAAGCTCTTTGAATGCTCTTGAGAATATAGTTATATTGCTGAAACCGGTCATCAAAGCAACCTCAGAGACATTATATTGTTTACTCTCCAGTAACGAAACAGCCTGTTTCAGACGTGTGTTCCTTATAAGGTCTCTTGTGGTCTGATTGGTAAGTTCCTTTAGTTTACGGTGCAGATGTACTCGGCTTATTCCTACCTCGGATGCAATCATATTAACGCTTAGCTCAGGATTACTTATGTTCTTATTTATCACATTCATAATTCTGTCAAGAAGCTTGTTGTCTGTATTCTTAATCTCAAACTTAGGTTGTCTCTCCTCCTGTTCTTGACTTCCAGTGAAGCAGTTTTTCAATACTTCGCGGTTCTTCAGCAGGTTGTCTATGGTATTATGCAATACATCAATGTTGAATGGTTTGGTAATATAAGCATCAGCACCAGCATTAAGTCCTTCTATATTATCTTCATCTCTGCATTTTGCAGTGAGCAATATAACAGGAATATAGTTTATGTTTACATTAAGTTTAATCTTCTTGCATAGTGTAATACCATCCATGTCAGGCATCATCACATCCGAAATGACAAGATCAGGTCTCTTACTAAGAATTAGTGCCAGTGCTTCCTTACCATTACAGCTCTCAATTATATGGTAGTCCTTTGAGAACTCGTTACTGATATAGTTTCTAATATTCTCATCATCTTCAACAATCATTATTCTATAGTGACTCTTAGATCTGTTAAGCTCCTTTTCTGTAATATCCTCATCATCTATGTCTTCTGTATCGGCATCAAAGATTATCTGCTTAGACTCATTCTCTATCACCTCTGGATCATCATGCGCTATTTCGTCACTATTAAGGTGTTTGCATCCATAAGGAATCTCAACAATAAACTGGCATCCACCCTCTTCATTATTCTCAACTCTGATTGACCCGTGATGAAGATTAACAAGCATATTAGTAATATGTAATCCGATTCCAGTTCCCATGCTTGTTGAGTTTATTCTGCTTGATGATTGATAGAATCGTTCGAAGATTTTTTCCATATCCTCTTTCTTTATGCTTTCTCCATTATCCCAGACTATTATCCTGATAACTTCTTCATCATTGTCCTTGGTTATCTTCTCTAAAGAAATATCTATAGCTCCATTATATGGAGTGTATTTAAAGGCATTAGACAATAAGTTGAATATTATCTTATCGAAATTCTTTGGGTCAACCCATACGTTAAGCTTTTCATCTTTATGTAAGAATCTGAATTGAATCTCCTTGCTTACTGCTTTATACTGGAAGAACTTATATATATCATCAATAAACTCTATAATTTCTGTTTCGACAAAATGCATAGGCATCTGACCTTTGTCAATCTTTCTAAGGTCCATCAACTGATTAATAAGTTGAAGTATTCGTCTAGAGTTATTATATATAAGTTTATAAGATTTTTGTCTCTCAACATCTTTATCACTGCTTATCAACTTCTGTAGAGGTCCTATGATAAGCGACATAGGTGTTCTGATCTCGTGAGATATATTTATAAAGAACTGTAGTTTGGTCTCATCTATCTCCTTAGCATGTACGTGCTTAAGTATCTCCTGCTGTACCTTATAATAATGTTTTACCTCATATATTATGAACATTATTATTCCAATAAAAAATAGTGCATACAACACTTTTGCAAAATTAGATAGATACCATGCCGGATGGATGATTATCTTAATACTCTTTATCTCGGAATAGTTATCGTAGTTCTTTGCTCTATATCTTACATCATATTCTCCGGCAGGAATGCCACTGAATGATACTGAGTTTACTCCAGTTTGCAGGCTTACCCAATCTTCATTGTTGACAGAATATTGGTAGCAAATATGCTCATTACTATTAAAATCAAGACTGGAGAATTCTATAGTGAATGAGTTATCATCGTAGTCAAGATTTACCTCGTCTTCATCACTTATTGCCTTGTCAATAATGTCATATCTTCCCGATTTCATGCCTTTCCTTATTGGCTTGTTCTGAAGATATATATCCGATATAAAAGCTTTAACACTGTGTACTGATGTAGTTATATCTCTAGGATTAAAATAGCTAATTCCATTAATACCTCCGAAATAGAGATTTCCCTTATCGTCTTTAGTTGAGGCTGTTCTATTGAACTCATTGCCTTGAAGTCCATTGCTCGAATAGAAGTTTATGAAAGTGTTATTCTTTGTATTGAATTTGTTCAATCCATAATTTGTACTTAACCATAGATTACCATCATTGTCAACTTCAATTCTACTAACTACACTATTTGACAGTCCATCTTCTACATCATAATGGCCTATCAACTTTCTATCTTTACTTAACTTCATTAATCCGATAGAGGTTCCTAGCCACATAGTATTTTGTTTATCTTCGTAAATAGAAAATACAATGATATGAGGAAACTGTTTTTTTATGGAGTTCAACGGCTCATACTCTAATGTTCTCAAATTGAAACACTCAATTCCATCACAAGTGCCTATATATAATTTATTGTCATTGGATGTAAATACTACGTTAATCCATCTGTTTTCAAGTTGGCTTTTGCCGTTTTTACCAATATTGATATTCTTAACGATACCATCTTTTAAATTCAGATAAAAAAGTCCATCTCCTTTTGTTCCTATCCAAAGACGTCCATCGTGATCCTGAGAGAAACTAAATGCTTTCTGAATAAGATTACTGGTATTATCCTTATACTCATTAATCTGTTTGAATGAGTAGTTGGCTGAGCTCATCTTAAATATACCAGACATTAAAGTACCAATCCATATATCGTTATTGCTGTCCTTGAAAGTACTTATTACAGTCGTAGGTGATTGTCCTACTTTATCAAAGCTCTTTATATGTTTTACTTGTTTGTTGTTTGATATTACATATAACCCATCATTATCAGTGCCAACCCATAGTCTGCCATTTTTGTCATGATATATTGAAGATAGGCTGTTCGTTCCTATAATATTCATATTGTTGGAACGAGGGCCGATATACTTGAATTTATTAACTGTATTTGGTACCATCATAAGACCTCTTTGGAAGAAACCAATCCATAAGTTGCCTGCGTGGTCTTTTATCATAGTGTGAACCTTAGAATTATCAAGATAGAAAGATGGTACTTTAATATTACCCTCTTTAATTTTTTTGCTTTCTACATCTAGAATCTTTAGTCCATATCCATTAGTTCCAATATAGATACTCTTTTTATCATATGGGTAGAGTGTCATTACAGTTAGGTTGGGATTACTATATTCGATGGATTCAAAGCTATCCTTTTTTTTGTCATATATGAATATACCTCTTCCCTGAGTACCTATGTAGAGATTCTTCTTACTATCCTCGCACATTGAGGATATGGTGTATAATGTACTCTCGGCGTTAGTGAAGTATCTTTTTATTATTTTGAAGTTTCTAGTCTTCAATAGTTCTCCGTTCTCTGTTGATATCCATAAGTTTTTGTCATGGTCTTCATAGAAATCACCAATGGATTTATTCTTCAAGTCAATATTCTTTATGGCATGGGCCTCAAATTTCCCTTTCCCTTTCTCTTCAATACGATACATACCATCGAATCCGGATGTACCCACTAATATTGATCCATCAGATATTATAGCTATTTTTCTTACACTAGGTTCATGCTTCTGATTGTTCTTTCCGTAAATAGGGACTGGAAAGAATTTGTCGGTTGCGTGATCGAAAAGTTGTATACCTTTACTCGTACCAAAGAAAAGATTTCTCTTTGCATCTTCGCAGATACAGTGTACGCTGTTAGCCATTATGGAAAACTCATCTTTTGATGAATTTTTATAAATAGAGAATTTTGCTCCGTCATATCTATTTAATCCGTCTTCAGTAGCAATCCAGATATTTCCTAACTTATCCTGAAAATTGTTATGAATCAAACTGCTTGATAGTTCTCTGTCAACAGTATAGAACCTTATAGATTGTGAGTAAACCTGAATATTAAGTACACATAAAAAGATGTACAGTAGGTGCTTGTATTTTATCATAGTATGACCTTTGTTAACCACACAAAAGTACTTAAAAAGAGATATTTATCAAATAATAGTAGGATTATTACAATTTAAATTTACATTATGAAAAAAAAATAAAAAAAACTTGTTGCTGTATTAAACATTATTTTATAAAACGATGGGTTAATTATAAAAAATGTTATATTTGCCTAGGTATTTATTAAGTATTAGTTATGAGGTTGAAGTCTGTCGCAAAATTGGGTGTTATCGTATCCCTTAGTCTGTTCTGCATTGCTGCAGGGCTGTACATGCTGTGGGGCTTAAACAACAATAAAGAGACCCAAGAAATTAACTTATACTCACTAGTACCTGAAGATGCAATATGTGTTCTCGAAAGCGATAATATCAATTACTACTTTAATGAAATTTCACATCTCAGCTGTGCAGAGAAATTTGATTCTATTGAAACTTTAGATTTAGCAAAATATGTACTTGGGACTTTGAATGACTACTCTTCTCAAGTAGGGCATGGGCTGAATAGCTATATGGGACATATATTGATAAGTGTTCATGATACTGATACCATAGATAATCAGGTGCTGTATATATATTCCGATGAGAATGGCTCAAATGAGATGGATAATATGCTAAATGAGATCTTTGGTGCAGCTCAGAGTCCTAATATGGAGAAATATAAAGGTAAGAAGATATATCAATATAAGATTAATGCCACAAGGGCTCTGTCAATGTATAAAGATGATGGCTTTAGAATTGTTAGTTTCAATATCAATCTGATAAAGGATGTAATAAAAGGGCAGAAGGAGAGTAAGTCACTTTGGAACAATGAACAGTTTAAAAAGACAAGGGAGAAGAACATTACTCATAACTTCCTTACTCTCTATTGCAAAGAGTCATTGATGAGCTATTTAGATAGCCACAAGGAGGTATGGAGTGCATATAACTTTAAGATAAATAGTGATGTGATATATCTTACCGGCAATACTTCATTCACTGAAGCAGGCTTAGAGTCTAACGATATAGAAAGTAAATTAGTTAATGTGCCTGAAGTAGATCAAGATAGCATAATATTGACATCAAATATTAAATCTATGCGAGATAATATAGATGAGATATATGCTAAGAGGAGTAGAGGTGAAAATACTCTATTTGATGAGTGTGTGGCTAATGTCTCTCAAGATGCCTCTTTCATGATGGTTGTTGATGGAGAAAAACTTAAAACAATAAAGAATGAGTGTAAGCCATATATAATACCTTTCATCCTGAATAATAAAGAAGATTTTTCGGACTTTATTTTATCTGCTCAATTATCTCTTTCACAAGACAATCTTATGCATGTCATAATCCTTACATACAAAGGATGATATTTTAAACGCTGTTATTTGGTGAATAAGATTTTCATTATTATATTCCTAATGACATCCCTTGACGACATAAAGTGTACAGAAGTAGCCTATTATTGGTTGATTAGAATTATTTAGGTTAAAAAAGGAGAAGGTAATCACCTTCTCCTTTTTATATATATGTAATATAATTAATTAGCAGCTTCAAATTCCTTTAGGAATCTTGTGTCATTTTCTGAGAATAGACGAAGGTCGTTAACACGATACTTCAAGTTTGTTATTCTCTCGATACCCATACCAAGTGCATAACCAGAATATACTTTACTATCTATTCCGTTTAGCTCAAGAACATTAGGGTCAACCATACCACAACCTAGAATTTCTACCCATCCTGTACCTTTACAGAAAGGACAACCTTTACCACCACAGATGTTGCAGCTGATATCCATCTCTGCACTAGGCTCTGTAAATGGGAAATATGAAGGACGAAGTCTTATTTTTGTATCAGGGCCGAACATCTCTTTAGCAAAAAGAAGAAGAACTTGTTTAAGGTCTGTGAATGATACATTCTTATCAACGTAAAGAGCTTCTACCTGATGGAAGAAAGCATGAGCACGATAGCTTATAGCCTCATTTCTATAAACACGTCCCGGACAGATAACACGGATAGGTGGTTGGCTAACCTCCATAACGCGGCTCTGTACAGATGATGTATGTGTACGTAATATAATATCAGGATGTGCTTCTATGAAGAATGTATCTTGCATATCACGTGCAGGATGGTCTTCAGCGAAGTTCATAGATGAGAATACATGCCAGTCATCTTCAACCTCTGGTCCGTCTGCGATAGAAAAACCTAAACGATGAAAGATATCTATAATTTCATTTTTTACAATACTCAATGGATGTCTTGTACCTAGCGGAATAGGATATGGAGTACGAGAAAGATCAATCTCGCTAGTTCCGTTGTCTTGAGTTTCAAAAGATTCTTTTAGTGTGGAAATTTTATCTTGTGCTATACTCTTAAGCTCATTTAATTTCATTCCCACTTCCTTCTTCTGATCAGCAGCAACATTACGGAAGTCTGCCATCAGCTCGTTTATTGCTCCTTTTTTGCTTAAGTACTTAATACGTAGCGCTTCAAGTTCCTCTAAATTTGAGGCAGAAATATTGTTAATATCTTGAAGCAACTTTTCTATTTTAGCTAACATACTTTCTTCTTAATTTTTATTGCATGCAAATTTAAGTAATTAAACTGAATTTTTTGTTCAAAAGTAAAAAAACTCTATTTTTGCAACAACTTTTTCCATATAATAAATGAGAAAACTAGTTTATGTAGTTTTTATGCTCCTCTTAGTAAGTGGATGCACCGGTAACAAACAGAAGATGGGTTCTTCTGACGAGTTATCAAAGCAGACAGATTCATTAGACTCTGCTAAGGATTCTATCGTAGATTCAACTGAAATTGCTGAAGGTGATATTATTCCACCATCAGCAGATGAGAGTTTTGCCGACTTCTTTTATAATTTCGCAATTGACAAGAAGTTACAGAAATCTCGTATCGTTTTTCCTCTTGCTTATTACAAGGAGAATAAAAAAGAGAGTATTCAGGAAAAGCAGTGGAAACATGACCCTATGATGAGTAGATTAGCGTCTTATACTGTATTCTATGATGAAGCATCTCAGATGGAGATGGAGAAGGACACATCAATAAACTCTGTGAAAATTGAATGGCGTTTCTTGAAAAATAATAAGATAAAGACATATTATTTTCAAAGAGTAAAAGGGGTATGGAAATTGGAAGCTATAGACTTGAGAAATATGGCTAAGACAGATGATGATAAAGAAGATTTCTATGACTTCTACAAGAAATTTGCTGCTGACTCTCTTTTCCAGGAAGAAAGACTTGCTTCTCCTCTTAAATTTGTAACTGTAGATCCTGATGATGAGTTCCAGATTCTAGAGACTACTTTGGAGCAAGGACAGTGGTTTGCTTTTAAACCGCAATTGCCAACAAATTATCTTACTAATGTCATTTATGGACAATCACTGTCGAATAAGTCCAATAGCCGTGTTATGGAGTTGAAAGGATTTGGAAACGGATTCAATAATACCCTATATTTTGAAAGAAGAAATGGTAAGTGGAAATTGACACAGTTTGAAGACTTAAGTGATTAACAATGATAGTATACGATAACTACTCTTTATTATCTAGAAATACATTTGGAATAGATGTAAAAGCGGACAAGTTCGTGGAATATGAATCTGTAGATGAACTTACGTCTATACTTCAGGAAATAAAAAAAGATAACAATCCATTCTTACATATTGGGGAGGGTAGTAATTTACTCTTTTCTCAGGACTTCCATGGAACTATACTTCATTCACTCATAAAGGATATCACAATAACAGAAGAATCTGATTGTAGTGTCGATTTAAAGGTGGGAGCTGGTGCTAACTGGGATGATTTTGTTCAATATTCCGTATCAAAAGGACTGTATGGTGCTGAAAACCTCTCGTATATTCCAGGAGAAGTTGGTGCTTCGGCTGTGCAGAATATTGGTGCATATGGCAGAGAGGCAAAAGACATCATTTTAAATGTTGAGGCTATAGATGTGTTGAGTGGTGAGAAGCGTATCTTCTCTAATCAGGAGTGCAACTATTCATACAGACACAGCATCTTTAAGAAGGAATTAAAAAACAGATATATTATAACCTATGTAACATATAGGTTGAGTAAGATAGCTGCTTTCGATCTTGATTATGGAAACGTCCGTAGGGAGTTGGACATTGCAGGATGTGATGTTACTCTTGAGAATGTAAGGAATACAATCATTAAGATAAGAAGGGAGAAATTGCCGGATCCAAAGGAACTTGGAAATGCCGGAAGTTTCTTTATGAACCCTGTAGTCGGTAATAATAAGTTCAACGAGCTTATTGAAAAATACCCTTCAATGCCATATTATAAAATGGGAGAAGATGGTATGAAGATTCCAGCTGCATGGCTTATTGACCAGTGTGGGTTCAAGGGATATAAGACAGGTAATGTTGGTGTACATCATATCCAGCCACTTGTTTTAGTGAACTTGGGAGGAGCAGATAGCAGAGAGGTTATGGCTTTGGCTGAGAAAATTGTAGAATCTGTATTCGATAAGTTCGGTATTAAGATAGTACCTGAAGTGAATTATATATAGGAAATGGTAATCAATATTTTAGGAAGCGGAACTTCTACGGGAGTTCCAGAAGTAGGATGTCGTTGTGAGGTATGTACAAGTAGTGATAAGCGTGATGACAGATTGCGCTGTTCGGGACTTGTAGATGTTGATGGTGTTAGAATTCTTCTTGATTGTGGTCCAGATTTCCGCCAGCAGATGATACGTATTGATGATTTCAAGGCTATTGATGGTGTTCTTGTCTCTCATGAACATTATGATCATGTTGGAGGCCTTGATGATTTACGACCATATTGCCGCTTCCGTGATGTACCTGTCTATACTGAGGAGAGTACAGCAAACAGAATACAGAAGAGAATACCATACTGCTTTGCTGAGAACTTATATCCTGGGGTACCAAAGCTGAAACTTATAAAGATTGAAACTGACAGAACCTTTGTTGTATCAAACAATGAAGGTCAAAGTGTTGAAGTTCTCCCTATAAGAGTGATACATGGCAAACTGCCTATATTGGGATATAGAATAGGAAATATGGCTTGGATAACAGATATGTTGACCATGCCTGAAGAGGAAATTGAAAAACTGAAAGGACTTGATTGCCTAATTATGAATGCTCTTAGGATTATGCCACACAACACTCATCAGAACCTTGAACAAGCTATTGAGAGCGCAAAAAGGATAGGAGCAAAACAGACTTACTTTGTACATATGAGCCATCAGATGGGACTTCACTCAGTAATTGATGCTGCTCTACCAGAGGGTATTAACCTTGCTTACGATGGTTTGGTGATTAATATTTAGAAGATATCTACTTCCTTTCCCACTATTTTATCTTAGGCTTAAGTGAAAACTTGCATAGCCCGTTAAGACCGCACTCGCTGCACTTAGGTGAACGTGCTATACAGACATATCTTCCATGTAATATGAGCCAGTGATGTGCTTTCGAGAGAATCTCCTCAGGCATATACTTCATTAGATATTTTTCAGTGGCAAGAGGTGTTGTGCATGAATCAGGTACTAGGCCTATTCGATGACTTACTCTGAATACGTGAGTGTCGACAGCCATGGCTGCTTTATTGAAAGCAACACTCTGCATCACATTGGCAGTTTTTCTACCTACTCCAGGTAGCTTTACAAGTTGTTCAAGTGTATCAGGGACTTCACCGTTAAAATCTTTAATAAGCATCTTTGCCATGCCTACAAGGTGCTTTGCCTTATTGTTAGGATAACTAACAGTCTTTATATATTCAAAAATAATCTCGGGTGTTGCATTTGCCATAGCCTCAGCAGTAGGGTAGTGGGCAAGCAGGATAGGTGTGATCATGTTCACTCTCTTGTCGGTGCATTGCGCACTGAGTATTACAGCTACAAGTAGTTCGAAAGGAGTGTTGTATTGCAGTTCTGTTTCTGCAATGGGCATTGTGGTTTCAAAATAATCTATTACTTTGGAATATATCTCTTTCTTTCTCATCTTCTATTTTGTGATATTAGTACAAATATATAGAGAAATAATCTTTTGGATAATATTATATAAACATTATTATAATTCCTGCGTAATTATCAATGTGATGTTTTATTACTTATTTATATACAATTAAGCTCCATCTGAATCACTCTATAGATGCAATTAGTGAACAGATGGAGCTATAATTTTTTTATCGGATACGATATAAGTAATTATAGATTATTATAATTTCAATCGAATAGATATTATACTTTGAGCGGAGATTGGAACATAGAATTTACTTTCACTCCCTTCTGTTGTAACACTCTTCATGTCTCTCTTTTCGGTTGTCTCCTCTGCTGTTACTGACTTCACACCTGGATAATCTATAGAAAGCATATTTGATTCATTGCCAAAGTTTAATGCTACTATTGTTATTTTGTCACCACTCTTATTGATATAAGCAGTAGCTTTGATATTTGTATCTGAAGTCTGAGCATCAATACGTGTTGTGTTAGCTGCATATTTGGCATAATGAGAAAGAACATAACCATTCTTTGTTATTAAACCTTCAGATACAGGAGAACGGCTGTCATTATCGCCCATCAAACCATAGAAACGCTTAAGATACCAATATACATAGGCACTGCAGTTTCCCTCCATTGTCATATGAATTTCTTTTGCCAGATGGGTTAATACATAATTCCATTTTTGGAATAGCCATTTTGAAGAATCACTCTCTTTTTCGCCGTCATTGAATAGATGTTCTGTCATCCACCATGTCTTTCCTGACAGACGGCTATAAAGAGAGCAAATATAGTCATGGCGGTTCTTAACATAGCTGTAATCTAAATCTATAAATCCTTGGTATATATGTCCCGCTATTATATCTGTCTGAGCCATCGCCTCAGCATCATTTATTATAGGATCTGTATATTGAGGTTGTGTGCCGCATGCTTCCGGTGACATCAAAAGGACTCCGGTATTACGTATTCTTTGACCTTCTGCTTTGACAAAATCAACCACTTCATTAGGATACCAGAATGTAAAATCCATATCAGGCTCGTTTTGTACAGATATGGCATGTAAGTTCACTCCTTGTCCTTTCATGTAGTTAATATAGCGTATCAGGTGGTCGGCATAAGCTGTATAGTTCTCTTTCTTTAGATGTTTTACATCACGACCATTTACACTTATCGTCTCAGCCAGTGCTGTAGTACAATCCCATGGACAGGCAAAAACAATTCCTCCCATTTGCTGAACCGCTTTTGCTGCTTCAACATCAGCACTCCAATCAGCTTCGTTTGGATAAATCATCAGTCTTAGAATATTATATCCTAGTCCATCTTTGCCATACATACTCTGAAGTTGAGAAAGATTTATAAGGTTGTTCCCACACCAAATTTTTGGGTTGTACATACCTCCAAATCCAACTACAGACTGATGTTTTTGAGAAGTGTTAATTGATAAGTTCACTATGCTCATAGCAGCTTCCTGTCTAATTGTAATTTTTGTGGTAGTATTGTTTACTTCATCTGTCAGTATTATTGTTTGTGTACGCTCATTTAATCCGGTATTGGCATTACAAGCCACCTTTATAGTAACAGTTTGTGGCTTGCCATCCAACATACCACCTGTTGTTGGAGTTATGGTTTTTATAATATCACCATCACCTTTGGTGATACTCCATTTGCTATATGCCCAGTCAATAGCTAGTGAATATTCACTAGCACCTGCAGTCGCACTCATCTCAGTTTTCTCGAAATAGGCATAAGCTTTCTTTTTATTACCTGTGTTGTTGGCAATGTCATCTCCTCCTGAGCATGATGAAAGCATTACAATTAAACATATTAGGTAAAATGATAAAAGGTTTTTCTTCATAGTAATAAATTACAAAGTGTTATTAGAAATATTAGTAGTTAAATTTTTGAACAAAGGCTCATGAAAATATTATATAAAAAAGCTTTTAGTGTCATAAAATCTAAATTAATAGATGAATGCATTTTTATATTTATTGAGCAAATGTAAATAAAAATTTATAGAAATAATATTTGTCGCTGCAACTCTTTTATTAATAGTAGTTGAGCTATTTATGATTATTCAATAAATATACTTATATTTGCAGCCGAAATAATAGACATCTGATGCCGTGAATAGCGGTCGTGTATTCTAGATTAACCACGTAAAAAACAAGAAAATGAGTAAAAGTAACAACACTGTTTCTGTATCTTTCATGATACTTGGCATACTATTCTGTGTATGCTTAGTCGCTGCAAACCTCTTAGAGTCTAAAGTGGTCCAGATAGGGCAACTTACCGTAACAGCAGGTCTTGTGGTCTTCCCAATTTCTTATATTATTAATGACTGTATAGCCGAAGTATGGGGCTTTAAGAAGGCACGTCTTATCATATGGATGGGTTTCCTGATGAACTTCCTTGTAGTTTTACTTGGACAGATAGCAATAATTCTTCCTGCTGCTCCTTTCTGGAAAGGTGAGGAGGGTTTCAATTTTGTCTTTGGCATGGCCCCAAGAATAGCAGCTGCAAGTCTGTTGGCTTTCCTTGTTGGCTCATTCCTTAATGCTTTCGTTATGAGTAAGATGAAAAAAGCCAGCAATGGTAAACATTTCTCTATTCGTGCTATTGCCTCTACTCTTGTTGGTGAGAGTGCAGATTCTTTAATCTTCTTCCCGATAGCCTTTGGTGGCCTTATTCCTATGGATGAACTTTTAAAGATGATGCTTATCCAAGCTATTCTAAAGACTCTTTATGAGGTGATTATTCTTCCTGTAACCATAAAAGTGGTGAATTATATCAAGAAGGTTGATGGAAGTGATGTATTCGATGATAATATATCATACAATGTATTGAAAGTAAAGGAGATTTAATTTCATGAAAAATAGTGATGCGCTGGTCGTTTTCAGCGGAGGGCAGGATTCAACAACCTGTCTGTTCTGGGCCAAGAGAAGATTCAGAAAAGTATATGCTATAAGCTTTATCTATGGGCAGAAACATATCAGAGAGATTGAACTGGCAAAAACAATAGCCGATAAGGCCGGTGTAGATTTCCATGTCATCGATCTCTCTTTCATAGGAAACTTAGGAAAGAACTCTCTCACCGATACATCAATAAAGATGGATGAAGAGAAGCCTGATGACACGTTCCCAAATACTTTTGTACCGGGACGTAATCTATTCTTTCTTAGTGCAGCAGCAGTATATGCTCGTGAAAAGGGAGTTAAGCATATAGTAACAGGAGTCTCTCAGACAGATTTCAGTGGATATCCTGATTGCAGAGATAACTTTATAAAGTCGCTGAACGTAACACTCAATCTTGCTATGGACGATCAGTTCGTTATTCATACACCATTAATGTGGATTGATAAAGCTCAGACATGGGCACTCGCTGATAAATTGGGAGTTATTGACCTTGTTCACAAGGAGACGCTGACATGCTATAATGGGATAGAAGGTGACGGATGTGGACATTGCCCTGCATGCAGGTTGCGTAGAGAGGGACTGGAAAGATATCTTGATAATAGAGAAGAGTATTTAAAAGAATATTATACAGAGTAATAATTTATTTATGGAAAGAAGTGAAGAATTGACAATATTGGGTCGCAAGAGTGATTACAAGCAGGATTATGCACCCGAGGTATTGGAAGCTTTTGTTAATAAACATCAGGAAAATGATTATTGGGTAAGATTCAATTGCCCTGAGTTTACTAGTCTTTGCCCTATTACAGGACAGCCTGACTTTGCAGAGATCCGTATCAGTTACCTTCCTGATGTTAAGATGGTTGAGAGCAAGAGTCTCAAACTATATCTTTTCAGCTTCCGTAACCATGGAGACTTTCATGAAGATTGTATAAACATAATTATGAAAGATCTTATAAAACTTATGGATCCAAAATATATTGAGGTGACAGGAATATTCACCCCTCGTGGAGGTATATCAATCTATCCATATAGTAATTATGGCCGTCCAGGTACAAAGTATGAAGAACTGGCCATATATAGATTAAAAAATCACGATCTTTAAGAGAGCTCAAGGCCGAATGCCTCTTTCATCTTAAGAAGGCTAGGGTTCTTTTGGCTCATAAGTTGGAAACGTTCTTTGTGGGAGTATGCACGGATAATCTCTTTATTCTCGCTTACTCTCACTTTCATTGTTATATAGCGGTTATGAAGTTTCTCACAGAGATGTTTCTCTATCAAAGGACGTAGTTCATTCATATACTTCTCAACCATCTCATTGTCTACAACAACTTCGAACAGGGTATCATCAAGAAGTTTAGGAGATATGTTCATCATTCTTGAGGCATTGGCTTTCTCTTCATCAGGAAGAGAGGTAGCAAAGTCTCTCCAATAGTAACTCAAATCTTTCTCGTTGAATATATAGTCTTTATAATCTTCTTCAACGACATTATCCTTCAAGGTCTCTTCGTTATCTTTCTCTGTGCTCTTAAGCAAACTCCTTTTTAAAGAGAAACGGATGTCGCTCTCCTTCATAACAGGAATATTGCTCTTTGCCTCTTTCTTAGGCAGTGGAGATTTTGGTATATTTAGAGACTTTTTGTCTCTATTTTCAGATACAGTGGAAGAGGAAGAGGTTGATTCTGATTTATCGTTATCTACCTCTCTCTCCTGAGCAGAGCCGTTGTTCTTAACAGCAGCTTGCTTAAATATTGGTTTTAATATATGCTTAGGGCGACGCCCATGACCTATGCCATCCTCATCAGGCAAGGTTGCCTGGGCACACTCTATCAGAGTAAGCTCAACAAGAAGGCGTTTATTTTTACTTGTCTTATAATTGATGTCGCAGTTATTGCATAGCTTCATCGTCTTATATAGGAACTTTGTATCACATCTTGAAGCTTGCTCTGTATATTTCCCTTTTACAGAGTCGCTCACCTCAAGCAGCTCGACAGTTGCTTTGTCCTTACTCACAAGCAGATCACGTAGGTGAGATGCTAAGCCGTTGATGAAATTATTACCATCAAATCCTTTATTGACGATCTCATTCATGAGAAGCATGGCAGCTGTAACGTCATTTTTTAGGAATATATCTACTAGTCGGAAGTAGTAATCGTAATCTAAAACATTGAGATTCTCGATGACACTCTTATAAGTAACATTTGCATTAGTAAAACTTACAATCTGATCGAATATTGAGAGTGCATCACGCATACCACCATCAGCCTTCTGAGCAATAACCATTAACGCTTCCAGTTCAACTACTATACTCTCTTTCGAAGCTACATACTTAAGATGCTCAACAGTCTCGTTTATTCCTATTCTGTTGAAATCATAGATCTGACAGCGGCTAAGTATGGTAGGAAGTATCTTATGTTTCTCGGTAGTGGCGAGAATAAAAATAGCATGATGAGGTGGCTCTTCCAATGTCTTTAGGAAAGCATTGAAAGCAGAGCTTGATAGCATATGAACCTCATCAATTATATATACTTTATATTTACCTATCTGAGGCGGTATTCGAACCTGTTCAATCAATGTCCTTATATCATCAACTGAGTTGTTTGATGCAGCATCAAGTTCATGTATGTTGTATGATCGCTGCTCGTTGAAAGCTTTGCAGGACTCGCATTCGTTACATGCCTCGCCATCTGCAAGAGGATTCAAACAATTTATTGTTTTTGCAAAAATACGTGCACAGGTAGTTTTTCCTACTCCTCTGGGACCACAAAAAAGATATGCATGCGCCAGCTTGTTGTTGGCTATAGCATTTTTCAGAGTAGTTGTCAAAGACTTTTGGCCAACTACTGAGTCGAATGTTGTGGGACGGTATTTACGCGCTGATACTATATAATTTTCCATAACTTGGAGAAAACAAATAATGAGTTATGCAAATGTAATACAAAATATCCTCTTTTCAGAGATAGCCGTGAATGAAATATTCTTATATTTGCAAATAAACATTGATATAAATGGGCGTTAACAGATTGCTTAAAGTTTGGAACTATATAAGGAAACATAAGTACATGTTTACTTTTGTTGTTTTTATCATTATTATCGGTTTTATTGATGAAAACAGTCTAGTTCGTCGTGTGCAACACCAACGTGAAATTATCAATCTTAATTCTCAGATAGAAACCTACCGCAAGCAGTATGAGGAGGATTCAAAAATGTTGAAGGAGATAACATCCAATCCTCAGACTATTGAGAAGGTAGCTCGTGAGAAATACTATATGAAGAAACCTAACGAGGATATCTATATAATTCAGAATAATGAATAAACTTTATGATATAATAGGCTATGCCGGAGCCACGATGATTCTTGCCGGTGCAGTATTAGAGATTCTCAAGCTCTCTTTTTCACCATACATATTCTCTATAGGAGCAGTCTTTTTTGCTTATGTACAGATTGTTCATAATACATACAATGGCTCAAACTATATAGTGAAACGTCTTCGTCGTCAGCAGATTCTTGGTGCTTTTCTACTTATTGTTGCCGGATTTATGATGATATTGCTGAAGAATAATGAGTGGATACTCTGTATGACTATTGCTGCGGTGTTTGAACTATACTCTGCTTTCCGAATTCCTTACGAGATAGAAAAGGAGAAGAAATAATCGGAATAAAGATGATGTTACTGAAACAGAGATAATAATCTCTTTTTATATTTGTAGCCAAAACAGATAAAAATGGAACAAGAACATCATCACCATCACCATAATCATGGAAATGCAGAGAAAAATATTTCCATAGCATTTTACCTGAATGCATTCTTTGTATTAGTTGAGATAGTAGGAGGATTATTGACCAATAGTATTGCTATCCTTACCGATGCTTTACATGACTTTGGCGATTGTCTCTCTCTTGCTACAGCATGGGCTCTTCAGAAAAAGTCGACTAAAGGCCGTGACAGTAACTACTCCTATGGATACAAACGTTTCTCTCTTCTTGGATCAGTTTTCCTCTCAGGAGTTTTGACTATAAGTTCCATATTTGTTCTTGTAGCTGCAGTAAGGCGTGTACTATCTCCAGAGGAGGTGAGCGCACAAGGTATGTTATGGATGGCTATAATTGGTATAATTATTAATGGTTCTGCAGCTTTTAGTGTTAAGAAAGGATCGTCTCTAAATGAGAGAGCTGTATATCTTCATATAATGGAGGATGTGCTTGGTTGGGTAGGAGTGTTGGTTGTCAGTGTTGTTATGATGTTTACTGACTTACCTATACTCGATCCTATTTTGTCAATAGTAATAAGTTTATGGGTATTGAGCAATATCTACAAAAACTTGAAGAGTGTATTCAAAATATTACTTCAGGCTGTCCCTTATGATGTTCCTATTGATGAACTTACTTCTAAAATAACAGATATATCTGGAGTGGAATCAATACACGACCTTCACATATGGAGTCTTGATGGAGAGAGCCATGTTATGACACTCCATGTTGTTACTGATGTTGCTGATCACTTCTCAATAAAGAATAATATTCTAGACATAGTTTCTCAATATCATATAGTTCATGTGACAATAGAGTTTGAACCAATAGATTCTATCTGCACTACAGACTGTGACTGCTTATAGATACAAGAAAGAGCCCCGAATATTCAATGGAATATTCGGGGCTCTTTCTATTGTTTAATATGTTTATTGCACGATTGTCATCTCATCAACGAGGTTTTTACAACCACCAAGTTTATCTAATATAAATAGTACATAACGTATATCAACAGCAATGCATCTTTGTAAATCATTGTCGAAGTTGATGTCACCACTCAATGATTCCCAGTTGCCATCGAATGCTATACCAATAAGCTCTCCTTTACCATTTATAACAGGTGACCCTGAATTTCCTCCTGTTATATCATTTGTAGTAAGGAAGCAAGTAGGCATCTCCCCACTCTTCATAGCATAGCGTCCGAAATCTTTATTGCTGTAAAGCTCTTTTAGCTTTGTCGGTACGACAAATTCAGGATTTGTTGGGTCTTCTTTTTCCATAACTCCTTTTAAAGTAGTGTAGTAGTTATAGTGAACACCATCCTTTGGATCGTAAGATTTAATGTTTCCATAAGTCATACGTATTGTGAAGTTAGCATCAGGTGCTTTTGGAGTAGGCTGATACATCTCACAAAGTCCACGAACATATGTCTTGTGAAGAAGTTCAAGTTTATCCGCATCTTTCGCAGTCAAAGCTATTGCTTTATTGTATATAGAAAACTTGCCACGTACGAAGCCTGTCATAGGGTCATTATCAATAGCTTTTATAGTAGGCTTGCTGATGAACTTGTTGAAGTTTTTGTCATTAGAGAATATTGAGTTGTCGTAAAGGTTGTCAATATAAGCATCGAAATTACCTTTCCATTTCTTCTCTACCTCTTGGAATAGAGGCAGCAAAAATTCCTTACTAGCATTTCTACCATAAATAGGAATTAATCTCTTCATAACTTTTCTGTCAACTTCATGATCATAGTCTTTGTTGTGTATATAATTATATACATCTTTCAGTTGAGCAATATATTTCTCAATCTTTGTTTTGTCTTTCTGCTGAACAGCAACTTTAAGGCTATCCATTACAACATATGGAGATCCAAACTCAATTGCGTTCTGGAAAACTTCAGAGAAATATGTAAGGTTGGTAATTAGATCAGTTTTTTCTTTTATGATATTATCAATTTGTGATACCACATCCATGTACTCCTTATTGTTATTCTCTTTGGCGAACTGAGCAAATCTAATCTCCTGTTCATTTTTTGTCTCAAGTACTTTGTTGTCAACAATAGCTTTGTTCATACCGATAGAGTTCTTCCAGTAGTTGCTGCTTCTAGCATATTTGCTTGCATACTGAATTCTTGTCTTGTCGCTTTTTGACATTACATCTTTCAGTACATTCAGGTATGCAGTACGTACATCTATTCTTGGCTTATTTGATGCATTCATACGCATTTCAACTTCTTGTTTTGTCAGATAGCGGCTTGTGCTTCCAGGAAATCCCATTATCATTGCGTAATCTCCATTTTCGAAACCTTTTAGAGAAATAGCAAAATGTTTCTTCACTTTAAGTGGAACATTATCTTTGCTATATTCTGCAGGTTCTCCGTTTTTATCAGCATAGATACGGAAAATTGAGAAGTCGCAAGTATGACGTGGCCACATCCAGTTGTCTGTCTCCCCACCGAATTTGCCTATAGAAGATGGAGGAGCTGCAACCATACGTACGTCAGTATAGTTCTTGAGATACATCATGTAGAATTTGTTGCCTGCATAGAATGGAAGAGCCATAGCAATAATTCCTGGTTTACCATTCAGATCGCTATTCTTTAACTGATCCTGAGCAAACTTATTAAGGAACTCTCTTCCCATAGCATCATATTCGTTAACCTTGCCCTCTTTTATCAAGGCATTGATAGAGTCGGTAATATCTACTATTCTCTCGACGAATTTGAAAGCTAGCCCCGGAGTAGGTAACTCTTCACTCCTGTTCTTAGCCCAAAAGCCATCTGTTAGGTAGTCGTGTTCAACAGAACTATGTTTTTGTATTGCCCCATAACCACAATGATGATTAGTCAGAATCAGTCCGTCAGTAGATACAATCTCACCGGTACATCCACCTCCGAATATACCAACTGCATCTTTCAGTGAAACGCTGTTAGGACTATATAGCTCTTTACCGTCTATCATCAGTCCCTGAGTCTTCATCTTATCCAAAAGATTTTGCTCCTGCATAAGTTGAAGAAGCCACATTCCTTCATCTGCATGTAACTGTCCGAAGAGATTACACGAGAGTAAGATTAGGAGTAGTTTTATTTTCTTCATATAGTTTTAAATATTTATGTAATATTAATGCGAAAGTATAAAAAATAGTTGATTATTGCTATTTCATGAAAATGTTAACCAATAATGCTATATTAAGTTTTAAATATTAATAAAAAATTTTTATTGATAGATTAAAGATTATATTTTTGCTACTACGAAATAGTAAGAGGTATTTTTAATGAAAATGAATAAACTTTTTTTCTCTGTTATCTCAATCTTAGCTTTTACATCATGTGCTAGCGAATATAAGATAGAAGGTAGTTCTTCTGTTTCAAGGCTGGATGGAAAAATGTTATTTGTAAAAGTTCCTATGGGTGAATCTATGGTAAACATAGACTCATCAGAGGTTATTCATGGAATGTTTAAGATGGAGGGTGTTGCAGATTCTTCTATCTTCGCCTCACTATATATGGATGATGAAAGCATAATGCCTTTTGTCATTGAAAAGGGCCATATCTCTATAAGCATTGACAACGCACGTATTCTTGTGAGTGGAACTCCACTTAATGATAAACTCTATTCATTTATTGCAAAGAAGAATTCGATAGATGATATGGCTTATGAACTTAGTAGGTTGGAGAGCCGTATGATTATGGATGGAAGTGATCCGGAGGATATTTCTCGTGAGTTGAGCATACGTCAGGAGAAGTTGGTTCATGATATGGATAAGCTTACTAAAGAATTTATTCAGAGTAACTATAATAATATCCTTGGTCCTGCTGTATTTATTATGATATGCAACAACTATCAGTATCCGGTTATTACTCCTTACGTGGAGGAGATACTTAAAGATGCTCCGGATAGTTTCAAGAATGTACCATATGTTAAGGAGTACATCTCTGCTGCAAATATGAATATGGAGAAACTCAGAAATGAACGGTAAAATTTATTGATCCGGATTATCCACTATGCCCTGATACTCTTCAGGTAAAGATTTATCAATAATTTCGTAAGATTCTTTCATTGTCTTTCTTACATTCTCCATGCCTTGTGATTCAGGAAATATAGGAGTATGTATAGTTAAGGTCATAGGATGCCAACTAATAAATCCTCCTGTTCGTGGAAGTACATTGAATGAGCCTGATATGGTAAGTGGTACAACAGGTAGTTGTATATCATCGGCAAGTTGGAAAGCCCCTTTCTTAAAATATCCCATATGCCCCGAGAATGTTCTTGCTCCTTCAGGGAATACCACAAGTGATGTTCCTCCTTGCAAAATCTCTCTTGCATGTTCTATCGTTTCTGCAATCTTTTTAGGACCCGATTTATCAACGAAAATGTGATTAGCTGCTGCACAAGCAGGACCGACAAATGGCATCTTGCGGAGTGATTTCTTCATCATCCATTTAAAGTTTCGTCCTAAGAATCCATAAATTAGGAATATATCAAAAGAACCTTGGTGGTTAGCTACAAATACATACGAAGTTGTCTTCGAGATATTCTCTCTACCTTTTACGCGAACCGGCAATAGCAAGAAGAAACAGATAAGTTGTGACCAGATCTTCCCTGGATAGTATCCCCAAAAATGTGCATTCCCTAATGTGGACCCTAATATTGTAGTAATAGATGTCAGTATTGTTATGGCAAGAAGTATAGGAAAAGCAATAAATATTTGATATAAAACATATATGATTTTCATAAGGCTAAGCTTAATTTTACACAAATATAATGCAACTTAAGTGTAGTCCAAAAAAGGGTATTGATTTTTTATCTCTTTAAATAGGTTTATCTTTTTCCCTTACCATCAGATAGTGTTATCACGGTAATCTCAGGCCTGGCTCCAATTCTGAGAGGAAACATAACATATCCTAGACCTATGTTTACAAATAGTTTTCTATCTCCTTGACTATATAAACCATCATATTCATCGTAAACAAACTTAGCCGGAGAGAATCCAAATATAGATGTCTGCATGTTGTGTGTATGTCCTGATAGCATGAGATTAACATCCGACTTTGGAAGAACTTCTCTTCTCCAATGAGTGGGGTCATGGCTAAGCAGAACCTTGAACATCTTACCAGTACCTTTCAAGGCTTTAGGCAAGTTACCATAGTCAGGAAATGGAGGTCTTCCACTGTTCTCTACTCCGATAAGTGCTATGCTGTCATTGCCTTTCCTTAGTTTTACATTCTCATTGTTTAACAATCTCCATCCCATTTGTGCCTCGTAACTCTTAAGTTCGTCCATATTCTCCTTTTTTGCCTTTTCGCTATTCCACTTTACATATGGAGAATAGTCATGGTTGCCAAGTACTGAATAAACTCCGTCTTTTGCCTTAAGTCCTGACAAAATTTTCATGAATGGGGTCACTTCATAAGCAAGGTTATTTACCAGATCCCCGGTAAAAACTATGAGGTCTGGGTTTTGTTTGTTTACAATTCTTACTACTTTACTTAGTGCTTTTCCCTTGTCGGTCCAACTTCCGGAGTGAAGGTCGGATATCTGTACTATCTTATAGCCATTAAATTCTGGTGGCAGTTTCCTAAATGTTGTTGTAACTTCTCTTACCTGGAAGTCTCTTTTACCATAAGTACCTCCATATATTATATACCCTAGAGCTATTATAGCTATTGCACCTCCTATATACTCTCCGTTTATCTTTAATCCTGTAATCTTATGAAAGAGCATCATAAATAGGATCATAAGTGTGAACAGAATCTGTGGAACTGTATAGCAGAGAAAGAAAATTATAAAGTTAGCAAGTACTCTTATTGATCTGGGAGAAGGCTCATATGAAATAAGTATATAAGCCATGACAATAATAATTAATAGGGTAGGAAGCCAGAATAGTAGCTTTACCACTCTATTACTCATCTTAGAAATATATTTTCTATAGATAAAGAATGTTGGAAGTACAAGTATTAAAAGAAAGAATATTAAAAGTCGGATAAGCATGATTCATCTAATTTATATACTATATAACATGTTATCATTGCAAATGTTCAGACTGAAAAACTAAATATTTGCTGCTAAATATTTTTTTGCCTGTTCAATTGATATGCCTCTTCTCTTTGCATAGTCAGCCAACTGAATTTCATCTATCTCTCCTATAGAGAAATATTGTGCTTTTGGGTGAGCAAACATAAGTCCGCTTACAGATGCATGGGGAATCATCATGCCGTTTTCAGTTAGTGTAATGCCTATTGATGATAAGTTTATCAGATCATTAATGACAAAGTTAATTGACTGGTCGGGTAGTGAAGGGTATCCCACAGCCGGACGAATACCCTGATATCTCTCCATGAACAGATCTTTTGGAGATAGGTTCTCATCCTTAGCATATCCCCAAAGCTCCTTTCTTACATATTCATGTACCTTTTCAGCTGTAGCTTCAGCAAGTCTGTCGCATATTGTCTGTGAGAGCATTCGCATATAGTCATCGTTATCAAAAAGATGTTCCATCTCTTTTTCCACTGTTGATGCAAATACTCCTATTTTGTCTTTTATATTGTGAGATAAAGGTCTTATATAATCACTCAGACAGATGAATACCTCTTTCCCTTTAGACTGTTGACGAAGTAGAGGAAATAGTGTATCTCCAATAATTATATCATCCCCCTGGCTGTTTGCATCAAATAGTTCACAGATAGCATGGGTATGGTACTTCTTATCTAAAGCTTTTAGTAGTTCCTTTGCATCTTTATATAGTTTGCTTGCCTGAATGGCCTTCTCTCTATCCTCTGGAGGAAAACTATCTAACCAACCTGTTTGGCAAGCCACACAGTCGTGTATGTCTGCAACTGTTGCAAACTTGGGAGCAAAGCTCCATGCATGGAAGAAGTATATCCAATTGATATACTCGCTCACTTGATGGATTTTGTAGTCTATTATCATCTTGCAAATGTTAGATGTTCTCCTAAGCTACCTTCTATAATTGTATTATTTGAATATACCAGATTACCATTTACAAATGTTTTCTCTACTTTAGAGCTAAGGGTCTCACCATTTAGAGGACTCCATCCACATTTGCTTAGAATATCCTTTTGCTTGATTTTATGGGCAGAGTTACTGTTTACTATAACAAGGTCTGCCTTATATCCCTTACGTATAAATCCTCTCTTCTCAATGTTATAAAGCTTTGCCGGATTATGACACATCTTTTTTACAATCTCTTCTATTGAAATTATTCCCTCTTTTTCAAGTTTCATCATTGCCAACAGCGAGAATTGTATCATTGGCATTCCCGATGTAGCTTTAAAAGCGCCACCTTCCTTCTCAGACAATAGGTGAGGAGCATGGTCGGTAGCAATGACATCAATTAAATCAGTTGCAATAGCTGCTCGCAAAGCATTTCTGTCATTTATGCTCTTTATAGCCGGGTTACACTTAACAAGTGATCCTAATCTCTTATAATCTTCATCCGAGTAGAGTAGGTGTGCAATACATACTTCAGCAGTAATCTGTTTATCTTCAAGAGCTCTGTTCTCAAGTAGTGATAGCTCTTTTTCTGTTGTGAGATGAAGGATATGTAGTTTCGCATCGGTCTCTCGGGCCAATTCTATAGCTAGTGATGATGATCTATAACATGCCTCTTCACTTCTTATAAGAGGATGATATTTTATGTCGACATCTTCACCGAAATATTTCTTATAGAATGCACTGTTCTTGGATATGATTGACTGCTCCTCACAATGTGCCGCAATAATCATATTGGCATTTTTGAAGATCTTATTCAAAGCATCTCTCCTGTCAACAAGCATGTTCCCCGTACTGGAGCCCATAAAGAGTTTTATACCACATATGTTTCTCTTATCAAGTGAAGGGAGTAAATTGCTGTTATTGTTTGTTGCTCCGAAATAGAATGAGTAGTTTGCAATACTATTCTCCTGTGCTACAAGGAATTTATTCTCGAGTGCCTCAATAGTTGTAGTCTGAGGGTTGGTATTAGGCATGTCCATATAGCTTGTAACGCCACCTGCTACTGCAGCACGACTTTCTGTAGATATATCAGCTTTATAGGTAAGCCCCGGATCACGGAAGTGTACATGATCATCAATTACACCGGGTATCAGAAAATTACCTTTCGCATCAACTATATTATCGAATATATTCTCATCAAATGCACCGTCCTGTAGTATATCGGCGATTTTATCATTTTCGATAACAACAGCACCTGGGAAACTCTTTCCTTCGTTTACGATTATTGCATTCTTGATTAATGTGGATGCCATTATCTTTTCTTTTGAGGATATTTTTTTAATAAACTGTCCAATTTAAGTTGTATAACTCCAAGAACTGCCTCTCCAAATATGGAGCTGTTCATTTTAGATACGCCAAGTTCGCGGTTAACAAATATAACAGGTACCTCAGCTATTTTAAAACCACATTTATAGGTGGTGAACTTCATCTCTATTTGGAACGCATATCCTTTGAATCTGATCTTATCCAGATCTATTGTTTCAAGAACCTCTCTGCGATAGCACTTAAATCCGGCTGTAGTGTCGTGAATCTTAAGACCTGTAATTATACGTACATATTTTGATGCAAAATAGGACATTAGCACTCGTCCCATTGGCCAGTTAACAACGTTTACTCCACTTACATATCTT
Organism: Phocaeicola paurosaccharolyticus JCM 15092; assembly: GCF_000613805.1. GTDB lineage: Bacteria > Bacteroidota > Bacteroidia > Bacteroidales > Bacteroidaceae > Phocaeicola > Phocaeicola paurosaccharolyticus. The sequence goes on from NZ_BAJR01000013.1 coordinate 25,678, forward strand.
GATCCGATAGAGAGGTCATATCCATCATTAGAACACTTTTCATATAGTCTTGGTAGGTCATTAGGGTTATGGCTGAAATCAGCGTCCATCTCGAATATGTAGTCATATTTTTGCTCTATAGACCATTTGAATCCGGTAATATATGCTGTACCAAGGCCAAGCTTGCCTTTTCTCTCTATCATAAAAAGTCTGTCTGGAAATTCAGTCTGTAATCTCTTTACGATATCTGCAGTCCCGTCTGGTGAATTGTCTTCAATGATTAATATATCGAAACTCTTTTCTAGATTGAAAACAGCTCTTATAATGCTTTCTATATTCTCTTTTTCGTTGTATGTTGGTATTATAACAATACTGTCAGACTGTGCCATACATGTTCTTTTAATAATTTTTCAATAAGACAAATGTAATTATAATATTAATATGTGTCTCTTAATTTTATTATATTAAATAAAAACGGACTAATAAAAAATGTTATTAGTCCGTTTATATATGATTATGAAATTAATAAGTCAATACCCGCTTAGAAGCGTCTATTACTACATTTGTCTATATTATAATAGAATAGCAGTTCCTGCGCCTTTTAACATGCTTTATTTATCACTTATTTCAAAAAGCTATAGTCTTTCTTTTTGATTGTTTTTGTCTTCTTTTCTTATTTGATTTTAAAACCTATAGGATTGCGAAGAGATATAGATGATTTAAGTTCCGATGTCCCTTGAACATTCACTTTGCTCATGGTGTAATCAGGCATTGTACCTGATGTTATTAAAGAGATTGTATTCTTTAATAGCAATTCATTTATATCACCTAATGGAAGAAGGCTACCTGAATAACTACGTTCACTTATTGCATATGTAGGATTTATGCCCGTTGAGTAATCCCCTGAACCATTTGAATTAAGGACATAAGCGACAACAGGCCATAAAACAAATTTAAGATTATCTGTTGTGAATGGTTCTAATGCAACGTTCTTTCCAACAGTTTTTTCACCAATGATTATTACATTATCATCTCCCATATATGGTTTCAGGCAATTGATAACTGCTTCAGATGCGGAAGCCGTGAACGATGAAGTTAGTATATATATCTTTTTTAGATTCAAGTTGTAAGCGCTTAAATCGTTTATGAAATCATATGATACATTCTGTGGAGTTGTCTTGTCATTATACTTCAAAGTGAGGAATGTCTTCCCAAGTGCAGTTGATGGCGCAAGCATAGAGGCAAGTTCTTGAGCACATGTCAGGTAACCTCCGGTATTATATCTTAAATCAAGAATAAATTCGCTTGGTGCCTCACCCTTGAACTTAGAGAATATCTGTTTCATATTATTCAAGTACTGAGTATCTTTGCTATTGTCGTCTGGGCCTGTGCTGAATTTGTTGTATACAAGATATGCAATCTTCTTTCCGCCTACGGTGTAAGTTGTATCTACAAAGAATGGGTTGTTCTCGACCTTGCGTGATGCCTGAATTTCTATTTTTCTCTCATTTATCCATGCCGGTTCTCCATCAACAGAGGTAATATCTCTTACTGTAAATTCTTTGGCATAACCATCCATTAGGTAGGCATAGTTGTCGTTGGTAACACGTTCTCCCATCACTTCGGAAATCCAGTCACCTCTTTTCAATCCTGCTTCGTAAGCAGGTGAATTAGGAAGTACATAGAGTACTCTGGCGAGTGTGTGGGCTGTTGTTTGAGTAGGGTCTTTTATAAGTTCAAAGTCAAAGCCGTAAGTAGATTTATTTTTTATGTAATTTCCGGAATTGATTATTGAGCTATCTTTAACTACAACATATGAGTATTGGTCAGCTTTTTCTGATGTGCTCCCTTTGAACATTATTGTTTGTAGAAACTCATCAGCAGTTGCAAAATAGTCATCGAATGAGGTCTCAGACATATTATCATACCATAGGTAATGTTCTTGCATTATTCCTTCTATCCACTTGTCATCATTTGTCATTTCTTCGAATTCGTAAGTCCTGTCAACTCCACACGAGTAGATAAGGGTGGTAGAGAAAATATATAATATTAGTCTGGAGATTTTCATATGCAAAAAATTTGCGACAAAGTTAGATTTTTTTTAGAGAAGTCAGTGCTTTATTTTCTTTTTATATGATTCTGCAGCTTCGAGAACATTGATTACAAAGTTGTATGTGTCTTTGCCACGGAAATAACCACTTTTGCATACAGGGTCATTATAGTACTCTTCATTACTCTTCAAGAGAATAAATTCTGCAACATTATTATCCCATTTGTATCCGTTCTTGCCATATTTCTTTGCTAAAGCCATGGCATCTATAACATGTCCAGCTCCGGCATTGTAGGCAGCAAGTATAAATTTAACTCTCTCTTTAGGGTCTTTTATCTTACTGAACTTCCTGTCAGTAATTTTTATATATTTTGTAGCAGCCTTTATGCTCTCTTCAGCATCGTGCTCTTTTCCTGGTAGAATACCCATTTTTCTAGCAGTGCTAGGCATAAGCTGCATCATGCCTTGGGCTCCTGCCCAGGAAACAGCTCCTGTATTGAAGTTTGATTCAATGTATGCCAGAGCAGCTAGCAATCTCCAGTCCCATCCAATACCTTTGGCGTATTTTTTAAACAACTTATCAAAATGAGAAATTTTTCCATCTTTCAGTGATAGTATAGAACCATGTTGATATGTCTTACTCTGCTCAAAATAACGTGATAAAAGATTAGTGTAGAAGCTTGCGTCTACAATCTTTTGGTGCCATTCGTTTGCCGCTTTTTCAAGTAGTGGGGTATTCTTCCTTACTGCCCATGATGCTCTTTGGTCGAAACTTACCGGAACATCAATTAAAATATTGGGATAGTATGTCTTGTTGAACTTGGCTAGGTTGTCGTCACTGATAGCAAAATCGATCTTTCCACTTGATACCTGCATTATCAGATCCTCCTCTGTAACAGAGTCATTATCTACCCTATGAATCTTAATACCGCCACCAAGCTCTTTATCAAGGTTTACTAATCTATCATAATGCTTTCCGGGTTTCACATAAATCTCTTTACCGATAAGCTCGGTGACATTTTTTACCTCATTTTCATTATCTTTCCTTTGAACCAAGACCTGATGTGATATAACCTCCTCTCCACAGAAGTTTATTGAGTCTTTGTACTCTTTTGTAACAGGGAAGTTGTATGCTATAATATCGCCCTTGCCACTCTTTAGCATTTTAAACATCTCATCATTACTCTTAGCCACCTTGATGTCAAGTTTTACCCCTAGTGACTTGGCGAACTCTTTGGCCAGTTCATACTGGAAACCCATCTCTTCGCCACGATATCTGAAATATGATAAGGAACTGTTTAATGTAAGTACTGTAATTTTCCCCCTCTTCTTTATCTGCGGCAGATCATACTGCATATTTTTATCTGCCTGTTTATCTTTTTTAGAACAACCTAAAGTAAAGAGAGATAGGCAAGTAACCAAGCATAGTATAATCCACTTATTTATCATTTACCAAGAATCTTCTCAATATATAGTTTAATAATCTCTATAGCCTTCTGGTTATGCCCTCCTTGAGGAATTATAAGATCAGCGTAGCGTTTACATGGCTCAATAAATTCCAGATGCATAGGTTTAAGTACTTTCATGTACCTTTCCATAACAGCTTCCGCAGTACGGCCTCTTTCGAGCACATCTCTTTGAATAACTCTTATAAGTCGTTCATCAGGGTCGGCATCCACAAAAAACTTAAGGTCCATAAGGTTTCTCAGTCTCTTGTCACTTAATGCCATGATACCTTCAATAATAATAACCTCTTTAGGCTCTACATGTATTGTCTCTCTTTGACGAGTACAGGTCAGATATGAATAAATCGGTTGCTCTATAGATTCTCCTTTTTTCAGCATTGCAATATGTTTTGAAAGCAAATCCCAGTCGAAAGCATTTGGGTGATCAAAGTTTATATTTTGTCTCTCTTCAACAGGAACATTACTACTATCCTTATAGTATGAATCTTGAGGAATGAGTGCTACCTCATCTTTGGGGAGAGAGTCAATAATTCTTTTTACCACTGTTGTCTTTCCCGATCCAGTTCCGCCGGCAATACCGATTATTATCATTTTATTGAATGCAGTTATAAGAAATTTATTAAATTTGCAACAGGTCAGAATCATTCTTCTGACCTATTATATAATACAAAAATAGAAGAATAAATTTACATAATCAAGTATGGTTAAACATATTGTAATGTTCAAGTTGAAAGAAACTCTTTCACAAGACGAGAAAAATGACTTAATGGTAGCTTTTAAAAGAGCTATAGAGGTATTACCTGAAACTATAACTTTCATACGTCGAATCTATGTTGGTTTCAATATTAACAGTGCTGAGAAATGGGATATTTGTCTTGAAAGTGAATTTGATAACTTGGACGATGTGAAGAAATATGCAGTTCATCCTTCTCATGTGGCAGCAGGGGCTATCCTAAAAGATGCCAAAGAGGATAGAGCATGTGTAGATTTTGAATATTAATAGTTTTGTTGACTAGACTTATATTTTTCAAATAGCGTTTCGCTTATAAACTGAGAGAATATGAAGAAAATTATAAATCCTTGGAAGGGGATGGACAAATATAATTGCTTTGGATGTTGTCCTACAAACGAGAGTGGAGTAAAGATGGAATTCTTTGAAGATGGTGACGAGATTATAAGTTTCTGGAAACCCGAACCACAGTTTCAAGGATGGATAAATACACTTCATGGGGGCATACATGCAGTATTACTCGATGAGATAAGCGGATGGACTGTTTTCAGAAAGATGCAGACTGGTGGCGTTACCTCCAGGATGGAGATAAAATACCTTAAACCGGTAGATACAACACAGAGTCATCTTATTTTGAAAGCTCGTATAAAAGGTGTTGTCAGGAATCTTGTTACAGTCGAAGCAGAGTTATATAGTGCCGATGACGAGTTATGTTCTAAGGCTCTTTGCACATATTATACCTTCTCTAAAGAAAAGGCAGAGAAGGATATGAATTTTAGAGGTTGCGATGTAGAGCCTGAAGAGTTCATTCCTTTAATTTGATAGAAAACAGTATAAAAAAATGATATTTGTTTGCTATTTATAAATATATACTTTACTTTTGTCGCATAAAACAGAAAATAATGGTAATTATAACTACACATCATCATCATTATCCTAACGATTAATCGGTGGGCTGTGATGCTATTGTAGAAAAATATATAGAGGCTTGCCGTAAGGTGAGCCTCTTTTTTTGTTTTTAATCGAATAACAACTAAATAAATAAATCTTTTATGCTAAGAATTGCAGTACAATCAAAAGGCCGTCTATTTGAAGAGACAATGGCTTTGCTTGAAGAGTCAGATATAAAGATCCCATCTTCAAAAAGAATACTTCTTGTTCAGTCTACAAACTTTCCTGTAGAGATACTTTTCCTTAGAGATGACGATATCCCTCAGTCTGTTGCCTGCGGTGTTGCCGATGTTGGTATAGTAGGTGAGAATGAGTTTGTTGAACGTAATGAGGATGCTGTTATCATAAAGAGACTTGGTTTTAGTAAATGCCGTCTCTCTCTTGCTATTCCTAAAGATATTGAATATGCCGGATTAGAGTGGTTCGAAGGCAAGAAGATTGCTACCTCTTATCCTGGAATCCTGAAAAGATTCATGGCCAAGAATAACATAAAATCAGATGTCCATGTCATAACAGGATCTGTAGAAATCGCTCCTGGAATACAATTGGCTGATGCTATTTTTGATATTGTAAGCTCTGGCTCAACACTTGTAAGCAACAGACTGAAAGAGGTTGAGGTGGTTATGAAGAGCGAGGCTGTTCTTATTGGTAACAAAGAGTTGTCACAGGAAAAGAGAGACATACTCGATGAGATTCTTTTTCGTGTAGATGCTGTTCAGGCTGCCGAGGATAAGAAATATGTCCTTATGAATGCTCCTACAGATAAACTTAAAGAAATTATTGAAGCTCTTCCAGGTATCAAGAGTCCTACAGTGATGCCTTTGGCTCAGGATGGATGGAGTTCAATACATACAGTGTTGGATGAGAAATGTTTCTGGGAGATTATCGGTAAACTGAAATCTCTAGGTGCACAAGGTATTTTGGTCTTGCCTATCGAAAAAATGATTATCTGATATGGAAAAAATATACTATCCAAATAGAAAAGAGTGGAAGGATATACTTTCTCGTCCTACTATTGATGTTACAACTCTGTACAATGTGGTAAGAGAGGTGGCTGAGAAGATAGAAAAGGATGGCGACTCTGCCGTAAGAGAGTATGAAGAGCGCTTCGACAAGGTGAAGTTAGGTTCACTTGCTGCCTCAAAAGAGGAGATGGATGAAGCGGGTTCTCTTATCAGCAGTGAGCTTAAAGAGTCTATCGTAGCTGCTTATAATAATATTAAGAAGTTCCACGAAGCTCAGAAGTTCCAGGGAAAGAAAATTGAGACTATGCCGGGTGTAGAGTGTTGGCAAAAGAGCGTTGGTATAGAGAAAGTGGGATTATATATTCCTGGGGGTAGTGCACCTTTATTCTCAACGGTTCTTATGCTTGCTATACCTGCCAAGATAGCCGGATGTAAAGAGATTGTTCTTTGCTCTCCTCCAAATAGAGAGGGCAAGATAAATCCTGCTATACTTTTTGCTGCACATACTGCCGGAGTTGACAAGATATTCAAGATAGGAGGTATACAAGCTATTACCGCTATGGCCTATGGTACAGAGTCTGTTCCACAGGTTTATAAGATATTTGGTCCTGGTAATCAGTATGTGATGGCTGCAAAACAGTTTGTTTCTCTTAACAAGGTGGCTATTGATATGCCTGCAGGTCCTTCGGAAGTCGAGGTGCTGGCAGATGAAAATGCTAATCCTGTGTTTATAGCATCCGATCTGCTCTCTCAAGCAGAACACGGTCCCGACAGCCAGGCTATACTAGTCACAACATCCGAAGAACTTCTTCTTAAGGTGGAGAAGGAGGTTGAGAGACAGTTGGCACTGCTTCCTCGCATTGATATTGCAACAAAATCTATAAAGAACAGTAAGTTGATTCTGATAAAAGATATGGATGAGGCTATTGAAATGTCAAATATGTACGCTCCGGAACACCTTATCATGCATGTTGAAAGGTGGGAAGAGTTGTCGGATAAGGTTGTAAATGCAGGTTCGGTATTCCTTGGTCAATACTCTCCTGAAAGTGCAGGAGATTATGCTTCGGGTACTAACCACACACTGCCAACTAACGGCTATGCAAAAGCATATAGTGGTGTGAGCCTTGACAGCTTTATAAAGAAGATTACTTTCCAACATATCTCACGTCAAGGAATTGAGAATATAGGAGGTATTATTCAGGTTATGGCTGAGAACGAACAGTTATTCGCTCATAAAAATGCCGTAACAGTAAGGTTGGAATCAAAAGAGTAATTATTATGAAAGATTTAAAAGAACTTGTAAGACCAAATATATGGAGTCTTAAACCATACTCATCTGCAAGAGATGAGTATAAGGGATTTGAGGCATCAGTTTTCCTCGATGCCAACGAAAGTCCTTTCAACAACCCAAATAACAGATATCCTGATCCTCTTCAGATAGATCTTAAGAAGATGATATCTCCTATAAAAGGTGTGCCGGCAGATAACATATTTCTTGGCAATGGTAGCGATGAGGCTATTGATATTATATATCGTATATTCTGTACTCCGTCTGTTGACAATGTAGTAGCAATTGAACCAACTTATGGAATGTATAAGGTTTGCGCAGATGTGAATGATGTGGAGTATAGAAAGGTGCTTCTTGATGACTCTTTCCAGTTCTCTGCTGACCGTTTACTTGAAGCTTGCGACGAGAAGACAAAGGTTATATTCCTCTGCTCTCCAAACAATCCTACAGGTAATGATCTTGATGCGAAAGAGATAAAGAAACTTATAGAGACTTTCCAAGGTATAGTAATTGTGGATGAGGCATATTCTGACTTCTCATCTTCTGAATCGCTGCTGAAGAAACTTGATAATTATCCTAATTTGATTGTTCTTCAGACATTCTCAAAGGCTTGGGGCTCTGCTGCAATACGTCTTGGTATGGCATTTGCATCTGCTGAGATTATATCTATATTCTCAAAGGTGAAGTATCCTTACAACATAAATAGACTTACTCAGAAGGAGGCTAGAGAGATACTTAGTAGGAACTCAGATGTCGAGAGTTGGGTTAAGACAATCATCGAAGAGCGCAGCGTATTAATAGATAAGTTCTCCAAACTTGATTGCTGCATTAAGGTTTATCCTACAGATGCAAACTTTTTCCTTGCTAAGGTGAGCAATGCCACTAAGATTTATAGCTATCTTGTAAACAATGGTATCATTGTTCGTAACCGAAACAATATAACTCTTTGCAATGACTGCTTAAGAGTTACTATAGGCTCTCGTCAGGAGAATGATGCACTTATAGAATCACTTAGTAAATATAAATAATATAATTTATGAAGAAGGTATTGTTTATAGATAGAGATGGTACTCTGGTTATTGAACCACCGGTAGATTATCAGTTGGACTCATTCGAGAAACTTGAATTCTATCCTAAAGTATTCAAAAATCTCAACTTTATTGCTGATAAACTTGATTTCGAACTTGCCATGGTGACAAATCAGGATGGACTTGGTACATCATCTTTTCCTGAAGAGACATTCTGGCCTGTTCATAACCTCCTCTTAAATACATTGAAAGGTGAGGGGATAGAGTTTGATGAAATTTTTATCGACAAGAGTATGCCTGAAGATAATCTGCCTACAAGAAAGCCGGGACTTGGAATGCTTGGTAAGTATATTGATAATCCCGAGTATGACCTAGCAGGCAGCTTCGTGATAGGCGACAGATATACTGATGTTCAGATGGCTAAGAATCTTGGATGTAAGGCTATTCTTCTTCAGAAGAGTATGGACTCTCTAAGTGATGAGCTGAGAGATACATGCGCTCTTGCAACCGACGATTGGGATAAGATAACTGAGTTTCTTTTTGCGGGAGAGAGAAGTTCTGAGGTGCGTCGTACGACAAAGGAGACTGATATATATGTATCTTTATCACTCGATGGAAGCGGTAAGTGTGATATCTCTACAGGACTAGGTTTCTTTGACCATATGCTTGAACAGATAGGTAAACATGGAGGTTTGGACCTTACCATAAAGGTGAAAGGCGACCTGTATGTTGATGAACATCACACTATTGAGGATACTGCAATAGCTCTTGGAGAGTGTATTTACAGTGCTCTGGGCAATAAAAGAGGTATAGAGAGATATGGTTACTCTCTTCCTATGGATGACTGCCTATGTCAGGTGGCACTCGACTTTGGAGGTCGCCCATGGCTTGTTTGGGATGCTCAGTTCAAGAGAGAGAAGATAGGAGAGATGCCTACAGAGATGTTCCTCCACTTCTTCAAATCACTCAGTGATGCAGCAAAGATGAATCTGAATATAAAGGCAGAAGGTGAGAATGAACATCACAAGATAGAGGGCATTTTCAAAGCTCTTGCGCGCTCTATAAAGATGGCTGTAAAGAGAGACATATATAGATATGAAGTTCCTTCAAGTAAGGGATGTTTATAATAATTACATATACAACTGAACTAAAAAAGGACTTGATTTCTCAAGCCCTTTTTAGTTATATGTTATGCATATTAAAGTTTGCTGCATTCATTCAACCATAATGTTGCCGAAGCATCACTAGGCATTCTCCAGTCTCCTCTTGGGCTTAGAGAAACAGAACCAACTTTAGGTCCGTCTGGAAGGCATGAGCGTTTGAATTGCTGCTGGAAGAAACGGCGGTAGAAAGTAGTGAGCCATTTCTTTATAGTCTCTCTGTCGTATTCACCTTCGAATGCAATATTTGCAAGGAAGAATACTTTGGCAGGTGAGAATCCGAAACGAATTATGTTATATAGGAAGAAGTCGTGTAGTTCGTATGGACCTACTAAATCTTCCGTCTTCTGTTTTATGTTTCCATTCTCATCGGCAGGTATAAGTTCCGGACTGATTGGTGTATCAACAATATCAAGAAGAGTTGTCTTTGACTTCTCATCTACTATGTTCACAGCAACCCAGTTTACAAGATACTTGACAAGTGTCTTAGGAATACTAGCATTGACCCCATACATTGACATATGGTCACCATTATAGGTAGCCCATCCAAGTGCCAATTCAGAAAGGTCACCTGTACCAATTACAAGTCCGCCAATCTTGTTGGCATAATCCATAAGAATCTGTGTTCTCTCTCTTGCCTGAGAATTTTCATAAGTCACATCGTGCTGGTTGATGTCGTGCTCTATATCATTAAAGTGTTGTATGCACGCATCCTTTATGCTAATCTCCTTTATCGATACTCCAAGTGACTCCATGATGGAGATGGAATTGTTGTAAGTTCTGTCGGTAGTACCAAATCCCGGCATTGTAATGCCAGTGATACCTTCTCTTGGCAGACCTAGCTTATCGAATGTACGTACGCATACCAAAAGAGCAAGTGTAGAGTCCAGTCCTCCGGATATTCCCACAACTACACTCTTTGCGTTTGTATGTACTAATCGTTTTGCAAGTCCTGCTGTCTGTATCTCGAATATCTCCTCGCAACGTAGATCCAGCTCTTTACCTTTTGGCACAAACGGGTGTTTCTCGATAAAGCGTGTCAGCTTGATTTCTGAAGTCTCATCAGTTGCCTGATCAATGTTTACAGTAGTAAAGCTCTGATCTTTTATATTACTAACAGATATAGCAAATGATGTATTAACTTTTCTCTCATTTCTGAGGCGTTCAATATCGATATCACCAATAACTAACTGTTCATCAAGAGAGAATCTTTCCGATTTAGCTATAAGTGTACCATTCTCGTATATTATTGCGTTGCCTCCAAATACAATGTCAGTGGTTGACTCACCAAAGCCACATGAAGAGTATACATATCCTGAACTACACCTTGCCGACTGTTGCTCTAGAATAGAGCAAAGATACTTATGTTTGCCAATCACATCATTGCTTGCTGAGAGGTTGAATATAACATCTGCACCAGCCAAGGTTAGTGTTGAACTAGGAGGTATAGTAGCCCATACGTCTTCGCAAATCTCAATTCCGAAATTCATTGCTGGTGTATGGAAAATAATGTTTCTTCCTAATGGAACTCTTTGGCCGAACAGCTCTATTGTAGTATCTGCATGAACTAAAGAGGAAGCAAACCATCTCTGCTCATAGAACTCTTTATAATTTGGTATATATGTCTTTGGTACTATACCTATTATATTACCTTTATGTAGAACAGCAGCACAGTTTAATAGAGTGTTATTGTGCTCTAACGGGAAGCCTACAATGGATATTATATCAAGGTTAGAAGTACTGCTCATCAATCTCTCCAAGGAATTCAGTGATTCTTTGATAAGCATAGATTGTGCAAAAAGGTCACCACAGCTATATCCTGTTATAGATAGTTCTGGGAAAACAACTATTCCGGCACCTTTCTTTGCAGCTTCATTGATAAGCTTTTCTATATTTTCTGAATTAAATTGGCAATCGGCTACTCTTGTTGAAGGTATTGCCGATGCTACTTTTACAAAACCGTAATTCATAATATACTAATATTGAAACCATACAAAAGTAAGCATAATTAACGATTATATTTTGTAAACGAACTTTTTTTAAAAAAAATAGAATAATTATTTGCATGTATTTATATTCTTTATATATTTGCAATCACAATAAAGTTGTAATGATTACAAACTTATAATTATTAAAGGAGATGAAAACATACGATTATCTTTTGGAGCATGGGATAAAACCTTCAATGCAACGAATTGCAATTATGGATTATCTTATATCTCGCAAAGATCATCCTTCAATAGATGCTATACATATGGCTTTGAATAAAAAGTTACCGACTCTCTCAAAGACTACAGTGTATAATACACTAAAATTATTTGTTGAGAACAGAGCAGCTTTGATGCTTACTATTGAGGAGAAGAATACATGTTTTGACGGTGATACATCACTCCATTCGCATTTCTTATGTAAAAAGTGCGGAAAGATATTAGACATGCCTTTTTATGGAGATAAAATAGAGAATCCTACTTATGTAAATGGTTTCTTGATAGATGAGATTCACCATTATTATAAAGGAATTTGCCCTTCTTGTGAGGGAAAAAAGATATAAAAAATTAATTAACAAATTAAAAAAGAAATTATGAAAAAGTTTATTTGCAAAGTTTGCGGTTATGTTCATGAAGGTGAAACAGCTCCTGATTTTTGTCCAATCTGTAAAGCTCCAGCTTCAAAATTCGAAGAGTTAGTTGAAAGTACAAACGGTCTTCAATTTGTTGACGAGCACGTAATTGGTATTGCAAAAGATACTGATGATGAGATGAAGAAGGATTTGAATGCACACTTTATGGGTGAGTGCTCAGAGGTTGGTATGTATCTTGCAATGAGCCGTCAGGCTGATCGTGAAGGCTATCCTGAAGTAGCTGAAGCTTTCAAACGTTACGCTTGGGAAGAGGCAGAGCACGCATCAAAATTCGCTGAACTTTTAGGTGACTGCGTATGGGATACTAAGACAAATCTTGAGAAGAGAATGGTTGCTGAGGCTGGTGCTAACGCTGACAAGAAGCGTATTGCTACTCGTGCAAAAGCTCTTAACCTTGATGCAATTCATGATACTGTTCATGAGATGTGTAAAGATGAAGCTCGTCATGGTAAAGGTTTCGAAGGACTTTACAACCGCTACTTCAAAAAATAATTAATTAGTAATCTATTACTAATAATAAAATGCCCTCTCACAAACAAGTGAAAGGGCATTTTTTGTTATTTATTATATCTCCGAAAGCATTATAAACAGGGGTCTCTCGGCTATTAATCTTCATTTGCCGTCGTCAGCCATATGGCTGTCGTCGTCGTCTGATGAGTTGACGCCGTCAACTGATAGGCTGTCGTCGTCGAATAAATAATATATCACTATCTGTTTAGGAAAGTATATAAAAGAACCAAGTCACCAGGTTAAATAAAACAACTCTTTACTAAAAATGGAATGTAGGTGAGAGCCAAATCTATAAAACCGGTAACTTGGCATATTCTATAACCATTTTAATTATTATTCAGAAGCACCTCTTTTACTGCATTATTGAAAACTTTTTTACTCGTTGCACCAATAATAGCCTGTGGTTGTCCCTCCATAGGAATGAACAGTATAGTAGGCAGTGACTGTATTCCCATAGCTCTTGCAAGCTCTTTCTGTTGATCTGTATCTATTTTATAGACATAGATTTCTCCATTATAATCCTCTGCTAAAGATTTCATTATAGGCGAAACCATCTTGCATGGTACACACCAAGTGGCATAAAAATCAATAATGGCAGGTTTATTACCATTATATTTCCACCCATCTTTATCATTTTTATAATCGAATACTTTATCAATAAACATCTGATTATCCATCTGTATTACCGATGTCTCGTTGTTCTTTGCCTCTTTGTTATTGCTCTGTTGGCCATATGATAGAAGTGCAAATAGAGAAAGAAAAAGCGAAAGTGTTGTTACTCTTTTCATATCTGTTTAGTTATTCGTATTGAGATAATAAGTTGCTTAACTCTTTGGCTTGCATCACTCCGCTCTGTCTCCATAGAAGACTTCCATTCTTGAAAATCATCAATGTGGGAACTGCTTGAATTTGATATTCATTTGCAATCTGATTTTGAGCGTCAACATCTATTTTTACTATTCGCACACTATCTCCTTTTATTTTCTTCACCTCTTCAAGGATAGGTATCATCATTTTACAAGGGCCACACCATGTTGCATAGAAGTCAACAAGAACAGGTATGGGAGATTTTATTAGTTCATTAAATTTTTCCATATCATCTGTGTTTAATTATAAAATAACATTGCTAATAGTCTGATTATTTGGTGTGAATATACGAAAATAAAAAAAGCCACTCTACATTTAAGTAGAATGGCTTAATATTTTAATTATAATTATATTATTTTTTTGCTGATGTAGTATATCTGGCATTAAGTCCATCTATAATCTCGTTTGTGATATTGTATGCAGGATTAGCATATAACAGATTATCGAATCCACTGTTGCTGATAATCAAATCATAACCTTTGTCTTTGTTGTATACCTTAAGGAAAGAGTTGATAGAGTCGCGTAGCTGAAGGCTGTTCTTCTGGTTCTCTGCGGCAAGTTCGTCGCTTAATTTCTGCTGAAGAGCCTGTAGCTCCTGCTGTTTCTTATAAAGACGCATCTGTTCCTGTTCTGCACGTTCGCGAGAAGCAAAGCCATTGTTTTCTAATTTACGTTGGAATTCTTTAGCATCAACATCTAGAGCTTTTGCTCTTTCGTTCAGAGTAGTACGGATGTTCTCCTCTTTCTGAATCATCAACTCATTAAGGTCATTCCAAAAATTATATTTTGTCAAAAGAGAATCTATTTCAACATAAGCAATTTTCATATTTGTAGAGCCCTGTACTCCGGAATTAACAGTCGGTTTATTAGCCTCTTTGTTTCCTTTATCGCTGCATTGTGCAAACGTAAGTCCGATAGCAAGGACTAAGCATCCTTTGAGGACGATACTTGTTTTTTTCATAATCTTATCCACGTATAGTTTTTATTAATATTATTTCTCTTATTCTTATTTCTCAACTTCTTTAACAGCTTTACTGTTATTAACTCTTGCCTCTCTGTCCTGAGATTGTATGCAGTGAATTCCCTTTTTTCTAAGAAATTTATTGCCACTGACATGTGTGTTGGGGAATTTACCTTTTATAATAATTCCGACTGATAATAAAGCAATGCAAATTGCAACAATTAACACTGTTATAAATATAGTATCAACCATTTCTATTAAATTTGTACTGCAAATATATGTTTTTGAACTGATTTCCCTTTCTCTTTTCAAATAAAAAAGAGTAACAAGGTGATTAATGATATTAATTTAACGATTTTTTACACATAAGACGATTATTGCTTTTAAAAAAGTACATCTATGGATATAAATGATTTAAAACCTGCTTCACTTTTTCACTATTTTGGTGAGGTATGTAAGGTTCCTAGACCTTCAAAACATGAAGAGAAAATAAGAAAATTCCTTATAGAATTTGCCCGTGAACATAGCCTGGAGGCAAAAGAGGACGAAATAGGCAACATCCTTATTAAGAAAAATGCTTATCCTGGAATGGAAGATCGCGAGACTGTGATTCTTCAATCGCATATGGATATGGTATGTGAGAAGAATAGTGATGTTACTCATGATTTTCTTGTAGACCCTATAGAAACTTATGTTGATGGAGAGTGGTTGAAGGCAAAAGGAACGACTCTTGGTGCCGATAATGGTATTGGTATTGCATCTGAATTAGCAGTACTTGCTGATGACTCTATAAAGCACGGACCTTTAGAGTGTCTTTTCACTGTTGACGAGGAGACAGGACTTACCGGCGCTTTTGCTTTGAAAGAGGGATTCATGGATGGTGACATCCTTATAAACCTCGATTCAGAGGATGAAGGAGAGATGTTCATCGGTTGTGCCGGCGGTGCTAACTCAACTGCAGAGTTTGCATATAATGAGGTAGATATTCCTAAGAACTATTTCTTCTTTAGTGTTGCTATAAAGGGACTTGTTGGTGGACACTCTGGTGATGATATCAATAAGAACAGAGCAAATGCAAACAAGTTGCTGAACAGATATCTCTCTTTGCTCGACTCTAAATATGATCTCTATATTTGCAATATTGATGGTGGTAACCTTCATAATGCAATTCCTCGTGAGGCCAGTGCTCTTTGTGCTGTAGAGATGAAAGATAAGGAGAATGTAAGAGTAGATTTGAACATATTCCTTGCAGAAGTAGAGGATGAGTTCTCTGTAACTGAACCAAATATTAGAATGGAATTATCTTCAGAGAACCCTGTTGATAAGGCTATTGACAGAGAGACAACAAAGAATTTATTAAAGTCGGTATATGCTGTATTCAATGGTGTTTTTGCTATGAGTCAGGATATTCCTAATTTTGTTGAGACATCCTCAAACCTTGCTTCAATTAAGCAGAAGGATGGTAAGATAGTTATTGTAACAAGCCAGAGAAGCTCTATTCTATCTGCCAGAAAGAATGTATCAAAGGTGGTCAGATCGGCTTTCGAACTTGGTGGTGCTAAAGTATGTACAGCTGAGGGATATCCTGGATGGAAACCTAATGCAGATTCAGAGGTGCTTAAGGTTGCGGTAGATAGTTACAAACGTCTCTTTGGTGAAGAGCCGAAGGTAAAAGCTATCCATGCAGGACTGGAGTGTGGACTATTCCTTGAAAAATATCCAAGATTGGATATGGTATCATTTGGACCAACTTTGAGAGGTGTTCACTCGCCAGATGAGAGAATGCTTATTCCTACTGTAGAAAAATTCTGGAATCACCTTTTGGATGTTCTTGCTAATATTCCTGTAAAAAAATAAATATGAAAAAAAGATATCTTGCCATTGCTCTTCTTTTCTCTGCGCTAGCATTGAATGCTGCCGAGCCATTTAGAATAATGTTCTATAATGTTGAAAATCTCTTTGATTGCCAGCATGACACTCTGAAGAACGATAACGAGTTTCTTCCTACTTCAGTAATGAAATGGGACGAAGCAAAATACAATGACAAACTTTCTAAAATATCGAAGGTTATTATCGCTACTTCAAACAAGAATGTACCTGACCTGGTAGGTCTTTGTGAGGTGGAGAATGATAATTGCCTTACCGATCTTACAAAACATTCACCTCTTCGTGAGGCCGGATATAAGTATTTGATGACTGAGTCGCCCGACCAAAGAGGTATTGATGTTGCTCTGCTTTATCAGAGAGCTACATTCAGACCTATTTCAAAGGATTGTATAAGAATACCAAATAAGGAGATAGATAGAAATCCTACAAGAGACATACTTCATGTAACAGGACAGATAGCCTCAGGCGACAGTCTGGATGTATTTGTATGTCATATGCCATCAAGATCAGGAGGTGAGGAGCAGAGCGAACCATACAGACTCTTTACCGCACAGATTCTTAAGCTATATGCAGACTCAGTAATGTCAGTACGCAAGAATCCTAATGTTATTATCATGGGCGATTTCAATGACTATCCTACAAATAACTCCATAGCAAAAGTACTTGGTGCTACAGCTCCTTCGGAAAAAATAAGGTTGAGACTAGAAAACTTTACAACCTTATGGATGGAAGATCAGATGGTACATATAGGTATAAGGGAGAGTGGAATATACTCGATCAGATGATTGTTTCGGGCAATCTGCTTAATGGAGGGAATAATGTTTCTACATCATATGATAAAGCTCAAATATTAAAATATCCATTTCTTCTGGAAGAGGATGACAGATATGGAGGTGATACACCATCCAGAACATACTGGGGCAACAGATTTCACGGCGGTTACAGTGACCACCTTCCAATCGCTCTTGATCTTATGATTAATAATTAGAAATTGCTGTCCCTGTCATTCATGATGATAGGGACTGTTGTTTAATATGGAGAATGCTCTGTATAGTTGTTCAACAAAGATAAGCCTTATCATCTGATGCGAAAAGGTCATCTTCGAGAGAGAAATCTTTTCACTTGCTATGTCGTAAATCCTCTGTGAGAATCCATAAGGCCCACCAATAATAAATACTGCGCGCTTATTTACAACATTCATCTTTTTCTCTATCCATTGTGAGAATTCAATGGAGCGGAACTCTTTTCCATGTTCATCCAACAGTACAACAGTGTCGCCTGGTTGAACAGCTTTCAGAATCAAATCAGCCTCTTTCTCTTTCTGCACCTCATTACTAAGACTTTTAGTGTTTTTCAACTCCGGAATAACCTCCATATCAAAAGAGGTGTAATGTTTCAATCTGCCTATGTAATCTTCAATCAGTGATATATAGTTACTGTCGACGGTACGTCCTACTACTAAAAGTGTAAATCTCATCTGTGCTATAATTATTTTTGCAAAAATAGAGAAAATCTCTACCTTTGCTCATTAATTTATTGAAAATAGATATTAAAATGGATAGTACTGTTGTTAAAGATTTGATAGACAGACTTATAGATTTGTCGTTTGCAGAAGATATAGGTGATGGCGACCATACAACTCTTTCTTGTATTCCGGCCGATGCCATGGGTAAGTCAAAACTTCTTATAAAAGAAGAGGGAATATTGGCTGGTATAGAGATCGCGAAGGAGGTTTTCGGACGCTTTGATCCAACAATGAAGGTTGAGGTGTTTATCAACGACGGTGCTCATGTAAAACCGGGTGATGTTGCAATGGTTGTTGAAGGTAAAATTCAGTCTTTGCTTCAGACAGAGCGTCTTATGCTTAATATAATGCAGAGAATGAGTGGTATTGCAACTATGACAAACAAATATGTCAAGAAGTTGGAAGGAACAAAAACACATGTACTAGATACTCGTAAGACCACTCCCGGAATGCGTATTCTTGAGAAGATGGCTGTTAATATCGGTGGTGGTGTAAACCATAGAATAGGTCTTTTCGATATGATTCTTCTTAAAGATAACCATGTTGATTTTGCCGGTGGCATAGATAAGGCTATCCTTCGTGCTAAAGAGTATTGTAAGGCAAAGGGTAAGGATCTTAAGATTGAAATTGAGGTACGTAACTTTGATGAACTTCAGCAGGTGCTTGATCTTGGTGGTGTAGACAGAATCATGCTCGACAATTTCTCAACAGAGAATACAAAGAAGGCAGTCGACATCATTGGCGGTCGTTATGAGACTGAGTCATCAGGAGGTATCACTTATGATACATTAAGAGATTATGCTGAGTGCGGTGTGGATTTCATTTCAGTTGGAGCACTTACTCATTCTGTTAAAGGTCTTGATATGAGCTTTAAAGCTTGTTGATAATATTAAATAACTTACATAATCGTCATTGTTGTATTTTACATCAATGACGATTTTTTTATCTTTATGCCAACTTAATTAATACTATCGAATTAATTGTTTTATATGCTTAGCGGCTATAAAATATAAACATTGAAATAAACTGTGATGAAAAGATTCATATTGTCATCGGCAATGCTTCTTGCCTGTTCTGCATTTTATGCTCAACAGGTTTACACTTTGGATGAGCCTTCTGAGCGAGATAAGATTGTCGAAGGAGCTCTGAAGATGGGAGGCAAATCTCCTTCCGGAGGTAGTATCTCTGTAAATAACTACTATATGAGTATTGACGGTGTGCCGTCTATCCCTGTGATGGGAGAATTTCATTATTCGCGCTATCCTGTTGCACAATGGGAAGAGGAGATAATGAAGATAAAGGCTGGAGGTGTAAATGTTATACCTAGTTATATATTCTGGTCACTTCATGAACAGAAAGAGGGCGAATTCAGCTGGAGCGGAAATAGAGATCTCAGACATTTCATAGAGCTGTGCAGGAAACATGATATGTATGTTATCGTTCGTATTGGCCCTTTCGGACATGGAGAGATCAGAAATGGCGGAATACCCGACTGGATATTTGCCAAACCTTTGGAGATAAGGTGTAACAACTCTTTGTATCTATCGTATGTCAGGAAATTCTATAAGCAGATAGCAAGACAGCTCGAAGGACTCTACTACAAAGATGGTGGCCCTATCATTGGATGCCAGATAGAGAATGAACTGCAACATTCGGCTGCTCCTTGGGGAATAAATTACCCGAGTGAGCCAAAAGATATGACAGTAGCAACTATGGATGTAGCTACAACAAAGATTGGAGTTAGTGTCCAGGATAAGAGAAGTTTGCATCAGAAAGAGGGAGAGGAGCATATGCTTACCCTCAAGTACATGGCGGAGGAAGAGGGAATAGTTACCCCTCTGTATACTGCTACAGGTTGGGGAAATGCAGCTGTCATAGGTAATGAGCACTTCCTGTAACGGCGGCTTATACTTATCCTTTCTGGGCGGAACCTAAGATGTCGCCATTCTGCTTGTTCAAAGATATTCGCAGAAATCCCGATTATGCCCCTGTGCGTTATGATGTAAATGCATTCCCCTCTTTTTGCGCAGAGATGGGAGTGGGCATACAGATGATATACAGCAGAAGACCTATTGTCTCCGGAAAAGCGGCAGAGGCTCTTATGGTACGAACATTAGGTTCCGGAAGTAATGGAATAGGTTATTATATGTACCATGGAGGATCCACTCCTTTGCGTAGTGACAGCATAGGCTCTTACAATGACGAACCAATGGGTATGCCAAAGATTTCATACGACTTTCAGGCACCTATTGGTGAATTCGGACTGGAGCATGAGAGTTACCGTTATCTTCGTCTTCTGCACACTTTCCTTGATGATTTTGGTTCCCAACTGGCTCCTATGCAGAGTGTACTTCCAAAAGATTATGATAAGATTGTGCCATCCGACCGCGAGACTTTGCGCTATGCTGCCCGTATGAGCGATGGATCAGGTTTTCTCTTTATGGTCAACTTCCAGGATCATGATGAGCAGAGACATGACCAGTCTTCACTTCAGATTAAACTCAACCTCTTGGGTGAGTCTATAACAATACCGTCATCAGGCAGTTTTACCCTTCCTAAAGATGAGAGCCTTATACTGCCATTCAACTTTAAGTTGTATGATGCCACACTGAAGTATGCCACAGCACAGCTTCTTATGAAGATTGATGACAGAGGTGTGGACCATTATTTCTTCTTTGCTCCCGATGGAGCCGATGCAGAGTATCTCTTCTCAGGCATAAAGGGTAAGAATCTTATACTACCAAAAATTGGTGTCGACGGTACCTTCACTGTTACTACGAAAGCTGGAAAGAAGATAAAGATAACAACTCTTACCCGCAGCCAAGCACTAAATTCATGCAAGGTAAATGGTAAGATACTTATCACTGATGCCACAGTATTGCCATCAACAGAAGGTGTCAGCCTGCTCTCACTTGGAAAAAACAGCGTTGACTATATACTATATCCATCCAAATACTCATTCAAGATGCAGAGAGCCGAAGTGAAGGCTGTATCTCCACAATTCTCATGGCAGATGGTAGGGGGAAGAAGAATGACTATTCATTTTAACGATTCCATTAAGACCCCTCAGGTCAATGAGTATTTCTTGAAAGTAGATTACAGAGCTGATGTAGCCATGGCTTTTATTAATGGTATATTAGCTCAGGATGAGTTCTATCATGGCGCTCCTTGGATGATTGGTCTGAAACGTTATCGTGAGAAGATGAGCAGAGAAGATATGGTGTTCTATTTCCGTCCATTAACGAGTAAAGCCCCTTATCTTAAAGATCTGCCAAAGGATAAAATACCCGATTTTTCAAAAGTCAGTACTCGAGGTGAACGATGTAGCTATCATTCCTCAGTATAAGATAGATTTAGGGAAAATATAATATAATAAATAAGCTACACATTTCGGCAGATTATAAATACTGCCTAATGTGTAGCTTATTAACATAGATATATTCTTCTCTCTTATTCTTTATCTTTTAGTGCTTCGAAAATTAGAGCTTCAAGTTCTTCTGCAAGTTCAGGATTATCTTTCATAACCTGTTTAGATGCATCGCGTCCTTGACCTATTTTGGTATCATTATAGCTGTACCATGAACCGCTCTTCTTTATTACTCCAAGTTCAGCACCAAGGTCTATAATCTCTCCGGATTTGGATATACCCTCGCCAAACATTATATCGAATTCAGCTTTTCTGAAAGGAGGAGCCACTTTGTTCTTAACCACTTTAACTCTCACCTGATTACCAATAACCTCATCACCATCTTTAAGCTGAGAGACACGGCGTATGTCCAGACGAACTGAAGCGTAGAACTTAAGTGCGTTACCACCGGTAGTTGTTTCAGGGTTACCGAACATAACACCAATCTTCTCGCGGAGCTGATTGATGAATATACATGTAGTATTGGTCTTGTTGATAGCTGAAGTAAGTTTTCTAAGAGCTTGTGACATCAGTCTTGCTTGAAGACCTACCTTGTTTTCGCCCATCTCTCCTTCGATTTCAGCCTTAGGAGTCAGAGCAGCAACAGAGTCGATAACAATTATATCGATAGCCGAAGAACGGATAAGTTGCTCTGTAATTTCAAGAGCCTGCTCACCATTATCTGGTTGAGATATGATAAGCTCATCAACATTCACTCCAAGTTTAGCAGCATAGAAGCGGTCGAAAGCATGCTCAGCATCAATGAATGCAGCTATGCCACCATTTTTTTGAGCCTCTGCAATAGCATGTATTGCAAGAGTAGTTTTACCTGATGACTCAGGGCCATATATTTCAACGATTCTTCCTTTTGGATAACCACCCACACCAAGAGCCGCGTTAAGTGCAATAGAACCAGATGGTATAACCTCAACTTCCTGAATATTCTCAGAACCGAGTTTCATAATAGAACCTTTTCCAAAGTTTTTCTCTATTTTGTCCATTGCAGCCTGCAGTGCTTTCAGTTTCTCGCTGTTGCTTGAACCTGAACTGGCAAAATCCAATTCTTCGTTTTCTTTTTTAGCCATTTTAATTTTGATTTATAGAATTTGTTTGGCATGATCGCTTGTCTTTATCTCTTTAGGTGAGATAATTCTCTCGACTATACCATCCTCATTAATGATAAATGTGGTTCTGAAAGTACCCATATATTTTCTTCCGTACATACTTTTCTCACCCCATACTCCAAACTCTTCAACGAGTTTCTTGTCAGTGTCGGCAATTAGATTGAATGGAAGTCCGTTCTTAGAGATAAATTTCTGGTGAGACGTAGCATCATCAACGCTTACTCCAAGAACTTCGTATCCAGCTTTTCTAAGCTCACTGTAGTTGTCACGAAGATTGCAAGCCTCGGCTGTGCAACCTGAAGTGCTGTCCTTAGGATAAAAATAGAGGACAAGTTTCTTTCCTTTGAAATCACTTGCTTTAATCTCTTTTCCATTTTCATCGAGTCCCAATATTCCGGGAATTCTATCTCCTACGTTCATAATTTATTTTATTAAAAGATTACAGTTCAAGATCTTTATCATGTTCTTCATGCCACGGTAAGCCCTGTTTGTTGAGTTGTTCCATAAATGGATCTGGATTGAATTCCTCAACATTCCATACACCCGGACGTTTCCATAAGCCCTTCATGAACATCATAGCCCCGATCATTGCAGGAACACCTGTTGTGTAGCTTACACCCTGCATACCTGTTTCAACAAAAGCTTCATGATGACTGCAGTTGTTGTATACATAGTATGTACGCTCTTTGCCATCTTTCTTACCTCTTATTCTACAACCTATAGATGTCTCACCTTCATAGTTCTCGCCAAGATCCTGAGGATTAGGAAGAACAGCTTTAAGGAACTGAAGTGGAACAATCTCCATGCCGTTGTAATTGATAGGCTTAATGCTTGCCATACCGATATTCTCAATAACACGCAGGTGAGTAAGATACTCCTGACCGAATGTCATCCAGAATCTGGCACGTTTGATTGTTGGGAAGTTCTTTACAAGAGACTCCAACTCTTCATGATAAAGCAGATATGAATCGCGAGGACCTATGTTTGGATATGTAAGGTCTTTATGAATTTCAAGAGGTTTTGTAGTTACCCAATCTCCTTCATGAAAGTAACGTCCGTTCTGAGTAATCTCACGGATGTTGATTTCAGGATTGAAGTTTGTAGCGAATGCCTTGTGGTGGTTACCTGCATTGCAGTCAACTATATCAAGATACTCTATTTCGTCGAAATGGTGCTTTGCTGCATATGCAGTGAAGATACCACTCACTCCCGGGTCAAATCCGCATCCAAGAATAGCAGTAAGTCCTGCCTCTTCGAAACGCTTTTTGTAAGCCCACTGCCAACTATATTCAAAATGAGCAACATCTTTAGGCTCATAGTTAGCTGTATCAAGATAATTAACTCCTGCCTTAAGACAAGCCTCCATAATAGTAAGGTCTTGATAAGGAAGAGCGACATTAATAACGATTTCAGGTTTGAAACTGTTGAATAGCTCTACAAGTTCATCTACATTATCTGCATCAACTTGTGCAGTCTTTATAGTAGTATCACCTATTGCCTTTACAATAGCATCACATTTTGATTTTGTTCGGCTTGCTATCATGACATCAGTAAATACATCACGATTTTTAGCTACTTTATGTGCAACGACAGTTCCTACACCGCCCGCACCGATAATTAATACTTTCCCCATTTGCTATTTAAAATTAAAAGAACAAGTAGTACGGCCAATATGCCGTTTAGTATACAAAGATAACAAAATATTTATTCGATGTAACTTGTGCACAATTTTCTGTTTTACGTATGGTTGTTTTTAGATTAATAATGATCTAATAATAATTAGACTTGTGAGGCTTTTTGGGAGGTTAAACAGGGTATGTCGTCATATTTCCACTTTTTTCAACTTAATTATGTCATATTTTTCGAGCCATTTTGGCAGTCTAAGGTGATAAAATATTTTTTGGCACAACCTTTGTTCCTGATGAAGTGTGATTGATTGACAGGTCAAACAAGACAGATGAGTCAATCATAAATTAATGTTTTAATAAAGAATAAATATAAAGAATATACAATTATGGGAAAAATTATTGGAATTGACTTAGGAACTACAAACTCATGCGTTTCTGTATTTGAAGGAAACGAACCTGTAGTAATTACAAATAGTGAAGGTAAACGTACAACACCTTCTGTTGTGGCATTTATTGATGGTGGAGAACGTAAGGTTGGTGATCCTGCAAAACGTCAGGCTATCACAAACCCTAAACGTACAGTTTTCTCAATCAAACGTTTCATGGGTGAGAACTGGGACCAGGTTCAGAAAGAGATTGCACGTGTACCTTACCATGTAGCTAAGGGTGAAAACAACACTCCACGTGTTGATATCGACGGACGTTTGTACACTCCTCAGGAAATTTCAGCTATGATACTTCAGAAGATGAAGAAGACTGCTGAGGATTATCTTGGTCAGGAAGTTACAGAGGCTGTCATCACAGTACCTGCATATTTCTCGGACTCTCAGCGTCAGGCTACAAAAGAGGCTGGTCAGATTGCCGGTCTTGAGGTTAAGCGTATTGTAAACGAGCCAACTGCCGCAGCACTTGCTTACGGTCTTGATAAGGCTCATAAAGATATGAAGATTGCTGTATTCGACCTTGGTGGTGGTACATTCGATATCTCTATCCTTGAATTTGGTGGTGGTGTATTCGAAGTTCTTTCTACTAACGGTGATACACACCTTGGTGGTGATGACTTTGACCAGGTAATCATTGAATGGTTGGTTGAAGAGTTCAAGAAAGATACAGGTGCAGATCTTAAAAAAGATCCAATGGCAATGCAACGTTTAAAAGAGGCTGCAGAAAAGGCAAAGATAGAGTTGTCGTCTTCTACAACAACAGAGATCAACCTTCCTTATATCATGCCTGTTGACGGACGTCCTGAACACTTGGTTAAGAGTTTGAGTCGTGCTAAATTCGAATCATTGGCTCACAGCTTGATTCAGGCTTGTCTTGAACCATGTAAGAAGGCTATGAATGATGCAGGTCTTTCTAACGCAGATATCGATGAAGTAATCCTTGTAGGTGGTTCTTCACGTATACCATCAGTTCAGAAACTTGTTGAAGATTTCTTTGGTAAAGTTCCATCTAAGGGTGTAAATCCTGATGAGGTTGTAGCAGTAGGTGCAGCAGTACAGGGTGCTGTTCTTACAGATGAGATTAAGGGTGTTGTTCTTCTTGACGTTACTCCATTGTCAATGGGTATCGAGACTATGGGTGGTGTGATGACTAAGCTTATTGATGCAAATACAACTATTCCATGTAAGAAGAGCGAAGTATTCTCTACTGCAGCCGACAACCAGACAGAAGTTACAATACATGTTCTTCAAGGTGAGCGTCCAATGGCATCACAGAACAAGTCTATCGGTCAGTTCAACTTGACAGGTATTGCTCCTGCTCGTCGTGGAGTTCCTCAGATTGAAGTAACATTCGATATCGATGCTAACGGTATCTTGAAGGTATCTGCAAAAGATAAGGCAACAGGAAAAGAACAGGCAATCCGTATTGAAGCATCTTCCGGCTTGAGCAAAGAGGAGATTGATAAGATGAAAGCTGAGGCTGAAGCTAATGCAGAGGCAGATAAGAAAGAGCGTGAGAAAGTTGACAAGTTAAATCAGGCTGACTCAATGATATTCCAGACAGAAAATCAGTTGAAAGAGTTGGGTGATAAGCTGCCAGCCGATAAGAAGGCTCCAATTGAAGCAGCTCTTCAGAAACTTAAAGATGCTCACAAGGCTCAGGATATTGCAGCAATCGATGCAGCTATGGCAGAGGTTAACACTGCATTCCAGGCAGCAAGCGCTGATATGTATGCTCAGTCAGGTGCTCAAGGCCAGCAGGCTGGTCCAGGTGCAGGAGAGCAGCAACAGCAGCAACAAGGTTCTGCAAACAATGGTGAAGATATTCAGGATGCAGACTTTGAAGAAGTGAAATAAGTTTGATAAACAAACAATAATTAAATATAATAATCCCGTGTAATACAATAAATTACACGGGATTTATTTTTTATTAGAATCAATTGTTTTTGATTTGTTTCCGGATGCTTGTCGTATATTTGTTTCAAATCGTTGACTTGACAAAATAGTCGGTGAAGTAAAACAAAATATTTCTAAGTATTTAAATAGCAATAAATATGGCAAAGGCAAAATATGAAATGCGAAGGAAATGTCCTATTTGTAATTCTGTTTTTCAAATTCGTTCAATCGATTCTGTGTATTGTTCAAAGCAATGCTCTGACATAGCATATAAACGTAAGAAAGACTGTTTGATTCATGAATAGAAAATGGCATCAGAAAAAGTAAGTAGTTCTCCATTATATATGATTCTACGGAAGTCACTGATTACTTGTTCTGTGTAGAATGAATTCTCCAAATCAATGGATGACCAAAGTGTGGACACAATAATATCCGTATATGCAATGGATACAATGCCGTTGTAATAACTATGAATATTCTTTCTAATCTCAAGACTATAGCCCTCTTTTAGCGTAGCTATGTCATCGTATTTATAGAACTCGTGATTGCCCATACAGACAATCACTTGCTGATAGTTATCTGATGCCCAGTCCCAAAACAGATGTTTGGAATAGTTGTCACCGCCGAGATAACCTATATCTCCTGCCAAGACCAATATGTCACCAGAAACCTCTAGAGGATGTTCTTTAAGATATCGCCAGTTCTCAGCAAATTCTAAATGAAGGTCTGATGCGATTTGTATCTTCATACCCAGTACTATTTAATGATGAATGCATCTCTGAGTATCTCTAGATAGCCACGAATAACATTCGAATTACGTTCCAGTGCTGCCTCTAACAATTGAGGTTCGCTTTCAAGTAACTCTTCTATTCTATGAATATATGCCAAAATGCATTCGTGTATCTTCGAAGAAACATGTGTAGGTGAATCAAACGCAGTAGTGGCAACGAGTTTCAATACATCGTTTCTGTGCTTTTTGATATCTTTCGTATTAACAGTTCTGCCTTTAGCTTTTTCTTCAATCAAATTGAGAAAAGCCTTTGCTTTGAGGCAAATAAGTGCAATAGAAGATGCAAAACGTAATCCATTATTTATAAAACTGTTTTGAATGGTTATGTTGTAATAATCTTCGTCCATCATAATGGCTGATAGACTAGAAACATCTTCACCTGTAGGTATTGGTTCTATATGGAAGCCCGATGGTTCTCCTAGAAGATCAGAATGTCTTGATAATAATTCAATTTTTATTGGAAAATCCTCTTTCCCATCATCAAAACGATAGAGTTCATATACTGGAGTTTTGTCTTCACCACGTTTTCGCTTACCATTCCTGTATTCGCCATCTTTGATGAACTTCCAAAACGCTTGTGCAAATTCGGTACTCATATTCTCAACTACCAATATCATATCAATATCGTCTGTGGCACGAGGACGCATTAATGTGCCGCTGAGTATGGCATCACAGGCTGTACCTCCAATAATCACATAATTATCTGCGTAGACTTCAAAAGCCTCTTTAAATTTTTCTATTCCTCTTACCATAATGATTTAATCATTGTTTCTAATTCTTTTTGTACTCTTGGGTCGTGATCGTATTTAAGTGTCAGATACAGTGATAACTTATCTACGATATTTCCGATATATAGGATGGGTGGATATTTCCAAACTTCGATTCTAGTTAAGCCTTCCACTTTATTAAGACGTAAATCTGTATTATCTCGTATTTTATTGAAATCTTTATCGTAGAATACAACTGTTCTCTGGTAGTCAGGATTAAGGTGTGAATAAGCCGATAAAGCATCAATTCCCCCTAATGTAGCTTCATTGATATTATCATCTGCATACCATATAGCCTTTATAGGGTTTTGCATAAGTGGTTCTGTCTTTTTCCATAGTTCCTGATTGGGTAATGAAAAGGAAATTTCCTTTATGCCAGAATCCAGTGTGTTTACGTCCACCAATTGCATAGCTTCTAATTGTCTGACAGCTCTACTGATTGCAAGATAATTATAAGGTATCTTGTTAGATAAATCGCTGAGTGTAGCATTTTGTATTTGTTCCTTTTGAAGATGGTATAACAGCAAGTATTGACTGGCTGGTTGCATACGGTCTTTTGATATTTCTACACTATCTTTAGCGTTGATAAGCAAAAAAGGGAGAAAAACATATTTTCCACTTACAACAAAGAATACTCCACGTTCAATAAGTCTGTTTCTTTCATAGGTTGCCAGACTATTAAATAAGAATACACAAGGTTTTTTTAATACAGAAGCGAGTTGCTCTGCTAACTTCTTATATTGTAATGGGGCAAGTTTTCTTTCATCTTTAGATTGGAGCAATACAAATTCATTACCTTGAAATAGCACGTCATAGAATGTATATCCTAATAAGGCATCGGTAAAAACTCCTTTTAGTTCAGAACGCTCCATTAGTCTTGTCTGAAGCATCATTCCTGCAATCACTATATTTTCCATACTGCTAATATTTGATATTATCAATAATTTTGCTCTATTATCATAGCTAATGATAATGATGCAAAAATAGTGATAATACTTGAGTGCTAGTCTTCTCTTGGCAAAAATATTTTCATATAAAAGGCAAAAATATTTTGGAAAGTGAGGGCAGCCTTAAAAATGTATTTAGTTTTGTTATGATACAATCTAATACTAGCCGAGGTTATATTTATGGATGTTTGTTTTTTGTTTGGCTTTAATGTGTATAAAACATAATCAAAAGGTTAACGCGTACTTGTAATTGATTAATATTCAGTTGTGATTAGATTTGAAGAAGAGGTGAATTATTTTTAGTAAATCGATATATCTCTATTGATTATTCTCGATATTAGGCTTATATCTGCTACATATTTGCGACGCAATTTAAATAGCGAGACGGAATTTACAACTCTATTATAGACAAATCAAAACCTAAATGAGTACACAATATGTAGTATGCCATCTACAACGTCTAAGTGGTAATGATGCAGGAATGTCATGCCACATAGAAATAAAAACAGCAGATTTTTTGCTTTATTTAATAAAGGTGATTTAGCTAAAGCCAAGAGTTCAATATCAGAGAAAGATAAGGAAATAGTATTACTCAAAAATATAATAGCAGAACTGCAAAAAGAGAAAGATATGCTATGCCAACAACATAGACAGGATGTATCAAAACTTCATAATGGCTATAAGCAAGAGATAACGAAAGCCATTAAGGAATTAGAAAAGCTGAGAGGTACAATTGAAAGTAAAGATGCTCAGATAGCAAAGCAGAATCAACAGATAGATAGACTTGATAGAAAAGCAAATCCGCATAGATATAATTTATTATCAGGAGCAATATTGACAAATCTATTTGTGCCAAACTATTTGCATCCATCTCTTCATATCTGGACAAAGGTAGGAGAGGAGGAATATGAAGCAATAAAATATGATATAGATTACCAAACAGCCAAAGCGCATAGCAATGGAGAGATTACCGACCATGAATTTGTGAATGCTATATTTGAACCTTGGGAGCAGGTGAATGAGGTGCAAGCTCAGATGTTAGGAGCAGCTTTTACACTTGCATGTGGTGGACCCGCACAAGCTCATGTTGGAACTGGAGGAGGCGGTTCACAATCGGATATGCCATGGGGAGAGAAAGATAAAAGACGTAAGGATGGCATGAGACGTTAGCTGTCTATTTTTTAGCAATCAAAGGGTATACTTTAAAAGTATGCCCTTGCTGTACTTGATAGATGAACTATGGATTCATTATACATAAGTCTCTGAAATACAAGGGGGCTTCTGATTAAGGGACCCATACCTTGAGATTTGTGATTATCAAGTTTAGGGGGTGAACGATTTGTGCACCCCTTTTTTTTGAGCCTTTATAAGGGAGTGATTTCAAATCACCACCTTTTTTTTACTAAATTGTCATTTGCAAAAACCATTCCATTGAGATGGAATGGTGAAAAAATCAAATTTATAAAATTAAAGAAATATATTATATTATACGCTATATAGATAATATTGTTGTATATTGCATTTAAATAATGATAACATGACTAAAAAACTCAATAGAATAAAAGTAGTTCTTGTCGAAAAAGGTGTATCTCAGACAGAATTAGCTGAAGTGATAGGTAAAAGCTTTAGTACAATTAATGCTTATTGTGCTAACAGACAGCAACCATCTTTGGAGGTATTGGCAGATATTGCAAAGTTCCTTTCGGTTGGTATTAAGGATTTGATTACTGATGAATATTAAAGAGAATAGTATTTTTGATAATTAAAGAGAGAATAAAACATGAGCAGTAGTTTTATAACAAATAAAGATAAGTTCCTTTCGGATATTATAAACGGTATTCTTCCTAAAACTGACGCTGTTGATATATTAGTAGGCTACTTCTATTATTCCGGATATGTTGAGCTATCAGAAAATCTTATAAACAAGAATATAAGAATACTTGTCGGACTTGATGTTGACTTACAGATAACTAAACATATTCGTGAAGTTGAGAATTTTAGGCAAGCATTACCGTCGCGTAGTAATATTAAAGAAGAGTACTACAAGCAATTTGTAAAAATATTCAATGACACCGATTTCTTGGACACAGTAGATAAACTGGAACAGTTCAAGATATTCTATTCAAAGATTGTAGATGGCACATTGGAAATAAGAAAAACTCTTGAGCCATGCCATTCCAAAATGTATCTGTTTGCATATAATGATATGATGAATGAGGGAGGTGAATTGCCTGGTGTAGTGATTACAGGTTCCAGTAACCTTTCCTATCAAGGGCTTACAGGTCGTTTGGAATTGAATGCTCGTTTTGATGGAAAGCCTGATTATGAAGAAGGTGCTAAAATATTCCAAGAACTATGGGATAGTTCTGTTGTGATTGCCAACAAAGATAATGTTGATGAATGGAATAATAAGGTGATGTCTAGAATTTGGTATGATCAAATCTACTCTCCATATCTGATGTTTATCCGAGTACTCAAGGAATATTTTTCTATTCCAACTAAGGAGAATCTGCTTACTCCTTACGATATAACAGATGGCAAGTATTCTAATTTGAAATATCAGACAGATGCCGTACAAATGGCTTTGAATGCCTTGGATAATCATAATGGTGCAATTGTTGCCGATGTGGTTGGTTTAGGTAAGAGTATTGTTGCTTCTGCTATTGCTCGTAATTTAAAATTGCGAACCATAGTTATTTGCCCTCCTCACTTATATAAACAATGGGAAGGCTATCGTGATGAATTTGGCTTTACAGCATCTGTGTATAGTGCAGGAAAGATAGAGAATGCACTATTACATTTTGAGGAATTGAGAAAGGATGATGAACAATTTTTGATTATCATTGATGAAGCTCACCGTTTTAGAAATGAATATACACAAGATTATGCGCTGCTGCATAACCTTTGTTCAGGTAATAAAGTGTTACTACTCACTGCAACGCCATTCAATAATCAACCAGCCGATATCTATTCTTTGGTTAAATTGTTTCAGATTCCGTCACGTTCAACACTAAAGACCGTAGAAAACCTTGGTGCTGCATTTAAGGATTTAATTGATAAGTATCGTGATTTGCGTGAGTCACAAAGAAAAGGAGAAGCATCTGATGAAGATGTTAAGGTAGAGGTAGCACAAATTTCAAAGAATATACGTTCAATAATCAGTCCATTGGTTGTGAGACGTTCCCGGTTGGATTTACAAGAGATAGACGAATATTCAGATGATTTAGAACAGCAAAAGATACAATTGGTTATTCCTAATGATCCTGAAGAATTGACCTATGACCTTAGTGAATTAAAAGATTTATATCTTTCTACACTCGATCGTATCAGTAAATCAGAGAATAGTGATGCCGATATATATAGATTCAAGGCAGCACGTTATTCCCCTGCTCTTTATGTACAAGACGAAAAGAAGGAAAAGTTAGCGAAAGAATTGGAAGAGAAAACAGGCATAAAGTTCGGACTTTTGATTGGACGACAGGCAAACGTGGCAAGTTTCATGCGCCATCTTTTGGTCGGACGTTTTGAAAGTTCTGTTGCAGCTTTTCAATCATCTTTAGGATATATGATTCAATCTTCAGAACACATGCTGAGATGGGTGGATAAACGTCACAAGATACCTATTTATAAAAAAGGTAATCTACCTGATGTGAGCGATTTCTACGATACTTCTGATGATGATTGGGAAGAGATTCAAGAAACCTTTGATAAATATGAATCAAAAGGATTTTTTGAAATTGATATGAAGTACATAAAAGATGACTTTGTGGCTGATGTAAAATCGGATATACAATTGCTGAAGAATCTACGTGAACAATGGTTTGGGGTAGATAACAAGATACAGTTTGACCCTAAATTGGACTCTTTCATTAAAATAGTACGTGAGAGAATGAAAACCGACCCTAAGCGCAAACTCATTGTGTTCTCTGAATATGCCGATACAGCCGATTATTTGGGAAAGGCTCTGAAAAAAGCAGGATTGCCTGTAATGAAATATACATCAGCCGATGCATCCCAAACAAACAAAGATATTATTAGAGCTAATTTTGATGCAGGTTTAAAGACATCATTGCAGCAAGATGACTACCATATTCTTGTTGCAACGGATGCTATTTCAGAAGGTTATAACCTCCACCGTGCAGGTGCAATCTTTAATTATGACATACCTTATAACCCAACACGAGTAATCCAACGTATAGGGCGTATTAATCGTATCAATAAGAAGGTGTTCGATGAATTGTACATTTACAATTACTTCCCTACTGATGTGGGAGAAAAAGACACACGCAAAAAGGAAATATCCACTCTTAAAATGGCAATGATACATGCCATTATGGGAGAAGATACAAAAGCACTTACTAAAGAAGAAGAGGTTCAAGCATACTTTAAAGAGCGCTATCGTAAGGAATTTGCTAAGAGCGAGGAGACTTCTTGGGACACACCTTATCGGAAACTTCTTAATGAGCTGAAAGGTACAGAGGCTTATGAAAAGGCTCTTGATCTGCCTCATCGTGCCCGAACTGCCAGAAATATAGATAAGCCTAAACAAGGTATCTTAATGTTTGGTAAGAAAGGTAATGATTTTGTTTTCAAAATAGGTAGCAAGACCATTGAACCTGTTATGATTCCTGCTGAAGAAGCCTTGTCGCTATTCTCTGCTGATGCTAAAGAAATACCTGTAGATTTAAGTAAGGATTTTGATACGACTTACCAAAAAGTAAAAGCTTCACTATTTAGTAATGATGTGAAAGATCGTAATGAAAAAGATATTCTGAATGCTGTGAGTAAAATAAAGATACTCCAAAAAGGCAAACTTCTATCCTCCGATTATTTGTTCGACTTAATGTCGGTAGTAAAAGCGGATGCACTATCCGGTTATGAGATACGTTTCATCAATCAGTTAGCAATAAAGGATATAGATAAGTTGCCAAAGAAAATCTCAGCCGAATATATAGCACGTATCATTATTACTCAAAACAAAGTAGATGATAGTGAAGAGACCCTAATATTAAGTGAAGAACTACAAAAGTAAAATAGAACATGGAATTCAACAAAGCATACAATCGTCAGGAGTTTATGAAGTTCCTGCAAGGTCGTTTTCTCCCAAATGATTTTCTTCCAACGGAGGAACAAGTTACATTAAGCAAACAGATGAATTATACAACCGAGGCTGTTAAACTAGGTTCGTCTGAAGCCCTCGATTTGGTGGTTTATGAGATAAAGCACACATCTCATCATGATGCGCGTGTGTCGCTTTCTAAAGATGCATTCCGTCTACTCAATGAGGAAGTGGAAGACCGTGCACTTATAATCTTTGTACCAGAAGATAATAATGACAATTATCGTTTTTCGTTTATCGAGATTACTCTTGATATGGTAGAGGAAGGTGGTAATCGGATTTCAAAAGGATACAGTAATCCTCATCGATATAGTTATTATCTCGGTGAAGGAATTTCTTACTATACCCCAAATAAGTATCTGAATAAAAAGGAACGTGTTGTCGATGATGATGATTTACATAGCCGTTTCTCTGTTGAAGTACTTACTAAAGAATTCTATAATGAATTGAGTGACTGGTATGCATGGGCTATAAAAATCATACGCTTCCCAAATGACATAAACGATGATACAGATGATGCGAAATATAACAACGAGGGAGCAATACGTTTAATAACTCGTCTTATCTTTGTGTGGTTCTTGAAGCAACGACATCTGATACCTGAAGAGTTTTTTGATGAAACAATCATCTCTCAACAGTTATTAAAGGATTTCAATCCACATAAGACTGAGGGTGTTTTCGAACAGAAGCTAATGGATAGCAAATATTATCCGGCTATACTTCAGAACTTGTTCTTTGCAATGTTGAATAGCCCCATTACGGCTGAAGGTAGTTCTGAACTTTCTGAACGTCACTTCCGTAATGGACGTGGAGATTTCGACAACAATAAGTTAATGCGTTATGAGGACTATTTTATTAATCCGCAATTGTTTGTAGAGTTAGCAAATAAGACTGTACCTTTCCTCAATGGCGGATTGTTTGACTGTTTGGACGATAAAGATAAAAAGATGTATTATGATGGCTTTAGTGATACCGAAAAATCTCGAAAAGCTCTTGTTGTTCCAGACTTTCTTTTCTTTGGTGAAGAAGCTGGTACGGATATCGACCTTTCGGAATGGTATGGAGATAAAAATAAGAAGAAGGTATCTGCACGAGGTATTATTGACATTCTAAAACGATATAATTTTACAGTTGAAGAGAATACACCATTTGATAAAGAAGTATCTCTTGACCCTGAATTGTTGGGTAAGGTTTTTGAGAACCTATTGGCATCATTCAATCCGGAAACTCAAACAACAGCCCGTAAACAGACAGGTTCATTCTATACACCTCGTGAGATTGTACAATATATGGTTGATGAAAGTCTTGTGGCGCATCTAAAAAGGACTGTTGGAGGGGAACTAGAATCGAAGTTTCGACAACTAATTCAATATACCGATGAACAAGTAAAGTTTACAGACGAGCAGCGAATGCAAATTATGCAGTCACTATACGATTGTAAAATTCTCGACCCTGCTTGTGGTTCCGGTGCTTTCCCTATGGGTATGCTTCAGCAGATGGTTCATATTCTTGGACGTATCGACCCTGATAATGTTCAATGGAAAGAAATGATGATGAATCAAGCCATTGATGAGACTACTGAGGCATTTAAGAATGCAACAAAAGAAGAACGACAAGAACAGATTGCTGATATAGAACGCAGTTTGATGAGGGTGTGAATCGCTCAGACTATGCACGTAAGCTGTACTTGATTGAGAATTGTATTTATGGTGTAGATATTCAGCCTATAGCCATTCAGATTAGCAAACTCCGTTTCTTTATTTCATTGGTTGTTGACCAAAACACGAATAATGACCCTACCGATAATTTTGGTATTCGTCCATTGCCTAATCTTGAAGCGAAGTTTGTGGCAGCAAATACATTGATAGGACTTAACAAAAAAGATGCTTCGTTATTTGATAAAGATACTATTAATGCTAAAGAGAATGAATTAAAATCGGCCAAGCATAAGATTTTTAGCGCAAAGACTGTTCGCACCAAGCGGAAATGGCGTGATAGAGTTAATAAATTGCGACAAGAAATTGCCGATATGCTAAAAGATTGTGGTGCTGTAGGTAATGCAGAAGCACAACAACTGGCTGGTTGGGATATGTTTAATCAAAATGACTCTTCTCCTTTTTTCGATTCTGAATGGATGTTTGGGGTAAAAGATGGTTTTGATATTGTGATTGGAAATCCACCGTATGTTCTTTTGCAGAATACTAATATACCCCAAGGGGTAAAAGATTTATTACTATCTTCATATAATGTAGCTCAATATAAGGTGGATTTATATCATCTTTTTTATGAAAAAGGTTTGGAGATGCTTAAGAATGGTGGAGTCCTTGATTACATTACGCCTATAGCATTTTTGAAAAACACATATAATAACAAGTTGAGACAGAAACTTATTTCTGAATCTTCAATTCTAATTATTATTAGATTTTTCATTCCTGTATTTGACGCTTCTGTAGATAATATCATTTTCATCTGTAGAAAGGAAAAAACAATAAATAACGTTGTAAGATACATAGATATTAAAAATAATATTAGTGAGATAATAGATAAAAGGCAGTACAATCATTATAATCAAGAACTTGCAAAAAGCTCCAGATTACAGTTTAGCATTGGACGTAGATACAGATAATAATATATTATTAAAAATAGAAAAAACTTTCGTTTAAACGATTTTACTAAATCCTATTTTGGAATTCAAACCTTTGACAGAAGTGTATTTGTGTCTAATACAAAACTTGATAACAATTATGTACCAGTCATAGACGGATCTAATATAAAGCCATATGTACTTGTACCACATACAGAATATGTTAAATTTATACCAGAGGCTATTAAAAGTGGAGGTAATTCCAATGTGTATTGTTGTGATAGAATAGTAGTTCGTCAAATAGGTATATATCCAGAAGGATGTATATGTCCATCAGGCTTATATACTCTTAATACGATTTATAATTTGTATTTATGGAATGATAAACTCAGCCTCGAATATCTTTTGGGCTTAATAAATAGCAAACTATTACATTATTATTGGATATTGACTTATAGTGATTCAAAAAAAACTTTTCCAAAGATTAAGAAAGTCCCTTTAGATTCTATGCCAATAGCCTATACTCAAGATAATAGGATAAAAAATAGAATAGTTTCGCTTGTTACAGATATTATTGATTTTAAACGTACTGCTCCAAATACAGATACATCATTAGAAGAACAAGAAATAGATTATCTTGTTTACAAACTTTATGGCCTAACTTACGATGAAGTAAAGATTGTAGATCCAAAAACGCAAATAACAAAAGAAGAATATGAGTAAACCTGCATCAGATAATACTATAAAACAGTTAGCGACTAATATGGGATGTGTTATAAATGATTGTTTCCCTAAATTGATAAACTGTATTAATGGGCTTTCTAAACTTGAAGAAATTCATCAATCAGATGGTGTAGAAAACAATAATTATTATGACTACAAGAATGTATTAGAAATGCATTCTTCTGTATTATATACAATAATTGAGGTCGCATGTTCTTTTCGTGCAGATTTTTATTCTAATATTACAATTGAAAAAAGGGTTAACCTAAAGTATATTGTTTATATTACATCAGAATTCTTTAAATCATATCTTAACTTAAATAAGAAAAATGAAAGCCTATGGAATAGTGTTTCAGAACATATATCGGCACTAAATATTGTTTCTATAAATAGCGACATAACCAAAGTGAACGAAAATATATCTCGATACAAGAAGTTATATTATGATAAAGATAAAGGAAACCGAGATATTACTGTTCACTATGATTTTGATTTATGTAAGTTGTATGATTATCTTGTGAATATAAGCGAGGGAAATGAAGCACAACGTTTATGCGATTTCATGGCAATAGTACAACCATTACATAATATACTAAGTTTTTATTCATCAGTAATAGTAAAACAAGTTCAAGTGGAGAACACTTCAACTTTATCAGATTCCTTATTTGACAAAACTTTGTCTGATAATTTGAGAGAGAAACTATATCCTTTGTTAGGTGATTCATTGCAACATTTTGCATACTGTTTAGATAAGAATATGCATACCTATTCTATAGTTGAGAAACTGCCTGATAACATTAAAAAAACATTGGGTAATTCTGGCTTAGAACGAATAATAGCTATACGAGACTATACTAAAACTGCCATATTACTGCATTATATATATATAGATTTAGGAACTACAATCAGAGGATATTTGCAATCGGAAACCTATATAGAGAAACGATGGATTTTAATAAGAATCAACGTCATTATCTATGAGGGATGGAAAAAGATATATAAACAACAACCTAATGGAGATAAGTCGTTATGGGAACAATTCATTTACGCTCCTCTTATTTTAATTGAAGACGAAGCAATTAAAGAGGAAATAACAACAGTAAACTTTTTGCTTGATGCATATAAAGAAAATAAGCAAATGGAAGAAATACGTCATAAATACATTCATTTGCGAGAGCATAAGAAAAATAATCTTCCCGACTTATTTAATGAAATATTAAAGCTTAATTCATATAAGGAGTTAAATAAATCTCTTGATTTTCTAAAGTTATTATCACGTATTATTAAGTTAAATATTAAAAGTATGCAGATTGCAGTTGAAGAAGAAAATAATATCAATAGAAAAAAGTTACAGCATCCGTTTAATCTTATTAAATCTAAAATTTTAGAGTCGAATATGCCAGAGGATAAAAAGACAGAATTGCTAAATACCATTGAAGATGGAGAGAGTAAAATAATGAGTATATTTGAATAAGCACACTTGTATAATGAGCAGATTAGATAAACTTTACGATACAATGGCAAATCTCAAAGAACTGGGACTTACCATTAATGAAGACCTTGTGAAAGAAGTGAATGAGCTTGAGGAAGAACTTATAAAAAAAGAGATTCTTCCTATTCTGACCAAAAACATAGAACCGGCATTACAGCCAGTTCAGCGTGAGCTAGTATTAGTCGTTGACTATATTCCAGGACAACCAATAAGCGTTCACTTAAGCCGTAAACGCAATTTTACAGCTGATATGCCTGATGCAAAAGAAATTGTAGTTGATCCTGAGGTTACACATCATCAACGAGATAATCATAATGAAAATGATGATAAAATACTGCGTGGTCCGGCTAGAGATATGACTGTATTCTTCCCTGATGGAACTATTATAGCAGAAAAGAAAGCTGT
Source organism: Phocaeicola paurosaccharolyticus JCM 15092 (assembly GCF_000613805.1). Lineage (GTDB taxonomy): Bacteria > Bacteroidota > Bacteroidia > Bacteroidales > Bacteroidaceae > Phocaeicola > Phocaeicola paurosaccharolyticus. Next base: position 65,010 of record NZ_BAJR01000013.1, read on the forward strand.
AGATACGCTTTATAAAGTTGTTAAAAAGATTGGTGTAGCTGAAGTTCGTAGGGTAGTTGAAGAAAAGAACTTGAAATTCTGTAAGGTCCCGGTTATTTCCAATCGCAGGGATGAAAAATATGGAAGAAGCCAAAAAGACTTAGGCGATGGTTGGCTGTTAATCACTCATAGCAACAATCCAATGAAGAAGGAGTTTATAGAAAAGGTCTCAGAAGCTCTTCATTTAGGTATAAAGGTAACATTGAATGATAATGTGTAATTTTGCAATATGACAGAACAAGATATACATAACTTATTAGCAGCAGGTGAGCGTGTAACTTTGGAATGCAAGAAAGCTCAAAACAGTTTACCAAACTCTATGTGGGATACATATTCAGCTTTTGCCAACACTTATGGTGGAACAATCCTTCTTGGCGTGTATGAAGACACTAAAGAGAAAGATATGTCGAAACGTTTCACTATTACTGGCGTTGATGATGCAGATAAGATTCGCAAAGACCTATGGAATACTATTAATAGTAGAGAGAAAGTAAACATCAATCTTCTTCATGATGAAGATGTGCAGACTGTAAAGGTTGATGATAAGGACGTGATAGCTATTCATGTGCCTCGTGCAGAATATAACTTACGTCCTGTCTATATCAATAATAATCCAATGCGTGGCACTTATTGCCGTAATCATGAGGGTGATTATCATTGCACTGACCAACGATATAAGATGATGGTGCGTGACTCTTTTGAAGATGGCAACGACCGACTATTCTTGGAATATTATACTATGGACGATATTGATATTCCTACATTGGAACGTTATAGAAATATGTTCAAGGTAGATCATGCCGACCATGTGTGGAATGACTTGAATAATAAGGATTTCCTTATTCAGCTAGGCGGTTATGTAGTGAATCGCAAAGAACATACAGAAGGATTGACAATGGCAGGACTCCTTATGTTTGGTAAAGGTTTGCCGGTACGTGAGAAGTTTGATAATCTTCGTATGGATTATATTGACAAGACCAATCTGATAGGTGACCAACGTTATAGTGATCGTCTCACATACGATGGCACATGGGAGAATAATATATTCAATTTTATTCGTATGGTAGTGCCAAAGCTAACTCGTGACCTACCACGTCCATTCAAAATGGATGGTATTATTCGTCAAGATGATACGCCACAACATAAAGCTATACGTGAGGCTTTCACCAATATGATAATTCACGGTGACTTGATGATGAGTGGTCTGCTACGAGTAGAAAAATATGATGATAAGTTTGTACTTACCAATCCCGGCTTGCTTAAACTTCCAATCGAACAAATCTATGCAGGTGGTGAATCGAAAGCTCGTAACCAACGTATGCAGAACATGCTTCGCATGATAGGATATGGAGAGAACCTTGGTTCTGGTTTTCCTCTTATTCTCAGTGCATGGAATGAGAAACACTGGTTGAAGCCTGAGCTCATAGAGCAACCGGAATTGATGCAAGTGAAGCTGGTGTTGCATATTGAGAGCAAGGCGGACATAAATGTCCCCCCAATGTCCCCCCAATGTCCCCCCAATGTCTCAAAGGAAATTTTTAACAAATTAACAGAGCGACAGAAGTCAATAATAGAATTAGTATGCAGCATTCCAACCATTACGAAAGCTGATATGTCGGAAAAGTTTATGGTTGTAGAAAAAACTATCCAACGTGATTTAGGTTCAATAAGGGAAGCTGGAATAGGTCTTACTTATGAGGAAGGCAAATGGATAATTAAAACTAAGGAGTAATATGGATAAAATATATAAGTGTATAGTTTATATCGTAATAATATTATTAGTGCCCCTTTCTATATTGAAGGCAATAAATATTTGTATTACTCATCAATTGGGGTATCTTGAATTTGCATTGATTCTTATTCTAATCTGTGCATTATGGTATGGGCTATATCGCCTAAGTTTCTTCATTGCAGAACGGATAACTACGGCTTACGCAGAGGTATATAAGAATAAGGTGATACCACGCATAGAAATGCAAGCTATTGATAGATATATTGCAGAACATCCTCTTCCGGAAACGAAACAAGAGGGGATAGGAGAAGTAGTTATAGAAGGTAAGAACCTAAATGAAACCAATCAATTGAAGAATGCTCAGATGGGATTGGAGCAGTTTATGGCTGTTTGTAAAATAGAGCGTGAAGCTATGATGGCAAAGAAAGCGAAGGAGGATGCTGAGAAGTTGAAAAAGGTCTTGGAATATACACGTCAAACATTTATGAAGTTTGGCTTTACAGATGAAGAGCTTTTCCAACTAAATGAATGTGTTACTACTTTTGTAACATTACGTGCCGTTTTACCAGCTATAAATGTTCATATTGTAAAGAAGGCACTCACTCAAGGCGATCTGAAAAACTTTAGTTGGAATATAGCTAATCAGTATAATATTGGACCTGCATTGACAGCTCAATTTACACAATCCACATTTAGTGCTTGGTTTGCTAATACAGAGGTATCATCATTGATGAAGAATCCTAAAGTGACAAGTGGAAAGGTTAATATTGAGGTGAATGTAGATATTCTGAATTCAATTGCTAAGTAGTGTAAAACTCTCATCAGTGCTGAGAGAATTTGCACCACTAGTTGAGAGTGAAATATGGAGATAAAAATAAATTGCGGCGACAATATACAAGATGATTTTTAAGAAATATTTAGTTTATAAGGTTATTATATTTGCGACATATGCTTGTAAGTAATTGATAATCACTATGGATAATCTTTGAAGAGGTAAAGTAAGGTTGATTAACTAAAAACTAATAAATAATAGAAAATCCGTGTACACTAACAGGTTACGCGGATTTTTATGATAAACGATTTATATTATAAATATGACGAGATAGCTGTAGATGATGATATGCACTTTATTTATGTCAATTGTAAAATGACAACTAGACTATAATTAATCTCTTTTATTCAATTTTTTTGAAACTGCCTGATAGGCTAATCCTTTTATTCGCCACAGAAAAATGATTAGTTTCCATATGTTGGCATTGAGACTAATCTCTTTTGACCCTCTCTTAATTAAGACAACCTTTCCTAAAATATCATCAGCATAGCAGGTCTCATAATGACTGAAGACATTATCACCACGCATTATGTATGCATCGCCATCTGTTTTGATAAACCTATGAAGGATGTGAATTCCTCTGCTTTTGAAAAGTGTAATATCCCCAGGTTTTAAAGCATTGGCGGAACATTTAACTATACGCACACAATCACGATTGCTGCGTAATATCGGGAGCATAGAAAATCCTTTCACAGTAATGGTTACACTGTTACCGTTGGAGAGTTCATCTTTATTTTATTGAATGCGCTTGCGACAGTCTGACTATTCCTACCAACGGATACTTTTCATTCTTGTAGCAATGTTTCTTCCCACTCCATGCTCTTCCATAGGCATATACTTTGCCATTCTCTATGCGAATGTCTTTCTCATTCTCCATTTGTACAATTCAAATCCTATAATTCCAGAAAAGCCTAGGAATGCACACAAAACTCCTTGCCATAAAGAGATTGGATCGAATTGAAACAGACTTCTTAAAAATGGAATGATATTAGCTAAAACCAAAAATAGTGAGGCACTTGATACCACCCATTTAACAGCAGTATTCGGTGTCGCAAAAATTTGGAAAATGTTTTTCGACCATGAACGATTTGTGAAAATTACACCAATGTTTCCGGCAACTAAAGTAATGAAAGATAATGCACGTACCTGGCCTACCGGCATTTGCCAATAATATAAACATGTCAGATAAATGGCTAACACGATTGCTAAGATGGAGATACCTTGCATGCAACTGATTAATATTTTTCGTCCAGTGAAAAAGTCTTCTTTTCTACTTTTAGGAGGGCGGCTCATGATGTTCTCTTCCTCTTTTTCTGCTTCAAAGATTATTGAACATGCCGGGTCGATAATCAGTTCCAGAAATACAATATGTACAGGCCACAACAGCAACGGCATGTTGCCGAAGAATACAGGAATAAGCGAAAGTCCGGCAATTGGTACGTGAATAGCAAATATGTATGCTAAAGCCTTTTGCAGGTTATCACATATACGTCTTCCCATTTTCACAGCGCCCACGATTGATGCAAAATTGTCGTCCAAAAGCACCAAAGATGATGCCTCACGTGCCACATCTGTTCCTTTTTCACCCATCGCAATACCAATGTGTGCCGATTTCAATGCAGGAGCATCGTTCACTCCGTCACCAGTCATTGCTACAACCTCATCATTCTTTTTTAAAGCATTCACAATCTTCAATTTCTGTTCAGGAACAACCCTGGCAAAAATATTTACGGTACGGATTCGTCTGCTCAATTCCTCATCGTCCATACTATTTAATTCCTGTCCGGTAATGCACTCGTTCCAATTTGTCAAACCGATTTGGCGACCTATGTTTTTAGCAGTAACGGGATAATCTCCGGTAATCATAATAACACGGATACCTGCTTTATGGCACTCTTCCACAGCCAAAGGAACATTTTCGCGAATAGGATCTGCCAAGCCAATAAGTCCCACAAATTCAAAATCAAAGTCGTGCTGAATCTCAGGTACTCCCAAAGTATCTATACGGCTTTTGGCAACACCTAGCACACGCAGTCCCTCATTTGCCATTGCTTCAACCTCTTTAGCCAATCGTTGCTGCTCTTCAATAGAAAGATGACACAGATCGAAAATGGCTTCGGGTGCACCTTTTGCTGCTACTACCTGCCAATCACAATCGTTGCATGTGAATACGCGTGACATAGCCAATAGCTCTTTTGACAGAGGATATTCTTTTACCATTTTCCAATCGTGATGAATATGTTCTGTTTTTGAAAGTTGCTCTGTTCCCATATTTGTGATGGCTTTTTCCATCGGATCGAATGGGTCTATCTGGCTGGAAAGGATTCCATATTCTATGATCTCGTGAAAATCTTCAGGTAGAGATTCTGTCTGGCAAGTTCTAAAAAAGGAAGTCCCATTATACAAACAAGTTACTGTCATCTTGTTCTGTGTCAGTGTACCTGTTTTGTCGGTGCAAAGTACTGTTGCTGAACCTAAAGATTCTATTACAGCAGGACGGCGAGTCAGCACATTCTTTTTAGAGATGCGCCATGCACCTAAAGCCAAGAAAATTGTCAACACCACTGGAAACTCTTCCGGCAACATAGCCATTGCCAATGTGATACCGGCTAAAAATCCTTGCAACAAATCGCCGCGTGTGAGGTAATATAAACCTACAACAACTGTGCATAGTACAAAGCCAAATATGGTTAGTTTCTTTACCAATGTGCCAATTTCACGGTTCAGCTTTGTCGGCTCTTCTTTCACCTCTTCGAGTGAACGACCGATTTTACCTATCTGTGTATGAATGCCTATAGATGTAACGCGTGCAATTCCTGTACCTTGAACAATCATGGAACCGGAGTACACAAATGGTCGGTTGTCACCGCCTGGTTGAGTATCTTCCTCACTGCCGGTAAATTCTGTTTTATGTACTGAAACCGATTCGCCGGTTAGTAGCGATTCGTCAACCAGCAAGTTGACGCACGAAAGTACTGTGGCATCTGCCGGTATACGGTCTCCTTCACGCAATACTATTATATCGTCGGTAACCACATCTCTACCTGCAATTCTCTGCTCTTCGCCGTTGCGAATAACTACAGCACGCGGACTTGCCAGGTCTTTGAGGGCATCCAATGCTTTCTCTGTCTTACGTTCCTGGAAAAACTCAATGCCCATGATGACGAGCACAAATCCCATCAACATAATGCCTTCCTGAACGTCGCCTAGCACCAAATACAGGGTGCCACAAGCTACCAATAGAATGAACATTGGTTCTTTTAAAATACCCAATGCAATTCCCCAAATAGAATTTGATTTTGAGGATGGCAACTCGTTGTAACCCTCTTTTTGATGTTTACGAATGACTTCTTCGTCGGTTAATCCTTTATATTTACTACTTTCAATATTCATAATATGTTTACTTTTAAATGAATAATGTTAATTATGAAAGTTTTACCATTTGTCGACCACTTTTTCTAGAAGGAGCAACAATTGTTGCAACTCATCTTCCTCTAGATTTTCGGTCATTAATTCGGCAAAACGGCGGTGAGCATATTCGTGCATGTTGTTTATACTTCGTCCTTTTTCCGTTAAGTGAAGGTGGGAGGTGCGGCGGTCCGCATCCGATTGAACCTTGACTAAATACTCTTTTTCAATTAACTTATCTAATGCCACTGTAACTGTTGGTTTTGTAAGTTGCAAAGCCGAAGCAAGTTCGGTGATGTTTGGATTCTGAAGCGAGTTCATCACTTCAAGATAGTGCATCTGTGTCAAGGTAAGTTCTTGCAAGCCAAAATGTTCTTTAGCAAGCTCTTCCATTTCGCCTAAAGTGTGCGATATTTTGGAAACGATTGGAATAATTTTATCCATTTTGTCTATTTATTTAGCCGGTGTAAAATTAATTAGAAAGTACTAACTAACAAATCTTTTGTCAATAATATTTCATTTTATAACAAATATTTCTCATTTTCAATATAAATAGGTGATAAACAGCTAATAAAATTACTGTTTCAGTAGCTGTTAAGTAATGAATAGTGTATAAATAAGATATAACATATATTAATTGACCTATTTATTGATTATTCTTTGTTTTCTTTGCTTGAAAGTAATTTTTTTTGCAGGCCAATCATATATAATATAGAGCTTGATTATCTTTTGTATAAAATAAGCAATACATATTTTTATTGTCTTATTTAAAGATGATTATATAATTAATGATGTGTCTATAAATTATTATAAAGACAAAAGGTGTAGTTCTTAGGGGACTAAACCTTTTTATAATTTAATAATTTGGTATACTAGATAAAGAGAATCACCTTTTTAACCTAGTATATGTACCTAAATTGTACACAAATCAATTGATTTTGTGTGATTTGATGTTTATTGTTTGTTTATGAATTGTAATATTATAGCCTTGAAAAAATAATGTTTTTCATTTTGTATAGAAAAATGCTGAACTATAAATAATTGATAGGATAATTAGTTGATATTAAGTTTCATATCTTCTGTTATTGCTGGAATCAAGTTTATTGGAGGTAGCACAAAAGCATTGATAGGAGTACTTTGTGTTTGAGAGTGGATAATACCTCTGGCTGTTCCTATTGCAATTGTAGCCATATATCTTAGAAATTTTACACTAATATTGTTCTCTTGTTTTATTTGTGATACACCTTCAGGTCCTATGCCAAAATGACAAGCTATTTCTAGTATAAGGATAAGCTTCCCTTTTTGCTCATATTGTATATTTGTGATGCAACGAATATGAGCAATATCTTTACTTACGGCAAAATTATAACTAGTAGATATATCTATATCTTCACCTGTAAAAAATTCGTCAGGAAAAATTGCAAACTGACGGGTTTCTATTTTTTCTATTCTATATGGGATATTCATAATCGAGAATTATGCAGCTTCATCATAATATATAGGCTCTTTTATAGCCTCCATTATAGATAGTGATGTTCTTGAATGATAACTTTTTGGTTCAGATTCAATATATTGGTCAATATCATGAAAGATTATCTCTGGAATTTTTCCGACTGCCAAAGATAATTCAATAAATTTGCTCATTTTATGATCAAAATCACCGTTAAGAAGTTGAGATACATATCCTTTAGTACATCCAAGATGTTCTGCTAGTTGAGTCTTATTCATATGTTTTGATACCATATATGAATCAATTATGCGAAAAAGCTCTGTTTGAAGTTTTGCTATCCAATATCCTTTACTTTTTAAGATCTCAGCTCTAGTTTTCATAATTCTTACTTATTTATTGAATCTAAATATTGTTTCTTAAGTGCACGAAAAGATGCTATATCTCGCTTCTGAGAGTTCTTATAACCACCCATAACGATAATTTTACCTCCATGTTGCTTAATTACATACACTCTTAGGTGTTTTGTCTTGAACTCATATTCTCTATAGCCATCAGCATTATTTGTATCTAATGGATGAAATTTGCTATGTGGAAGAGATTTCATATTTGCTACGCTATCCATATATAAATAGATAGAATCCATTTCTGTTTCGTATTGCTTCTCTAGATTATCTGTAAATATATCAATAGGAGATATTCCATCTATCTTTAACTTATCGAAACGTTGGCATCCACGTATTTCTTTTACTATTTCGAGTTCAAATATAGGCATAATATTGTTTAGTTGAAACTAAACTTGAAAAATTAACACAAAATAAAACTATTGTTATAAAATATATTTATAAGATATAGGCTTAAATATAATAAAATATTTAGTCTATTTTATGCTAAGATATATAAAAACCAATCTATTATGTAGAAAACGTGAATTTTATTACTGCCAAATTTTAAGTGTGCATCTGTGTAAAAGCAATGTTCAATAATAGAATTAGATATAAATTGATAGTACTACTTATGAAGAGATTTTACTTTTATCTTTCTTTGATGTCCTGATGCTCGTAAGAATCCTACAACAGCATCAATATTGCGAATAGCAAAACACCTTCAAATTCCTTTATTTGAGTGTTGCTATCCCTATTTGTGAAGAAGTCTGAATGGATATCTGTATTTATTGTATTATTCATAATATTGTTGAATAACTTATCTTAATTATTTAGCTTTTTATAAAATTCTGTTGCTCCTATTTTTATTATCTTACAAATCTAACAATAAAAATATAGAATTTTTATAAATTTCTATCTATAAATTTGATTATCATTATGTTATTTATTCGTTTGCATCCTTTATAGTGAAAATAAATATGTAGAATAAGGATCCCATTTATAGTAGATGCTCACTAATTACTTGAGATATAATTTCAATATATAATATATTGTTGCTTACTTAATGTATAACCTTTATTCCTTTTTATGAGATTGTTTTACGATAATAATGTATTTTAATATGACAATATTTATTTAATAAATTCACTAATTCTTTTTAGTATTTACTTATGTCAGATACAAAGTCAATAATTGTATTATACCTTCGTTAAAAATTTAATTTATTTATTTATATAATTATGAGCCATAAATTTGTAAGAAAGCGCAAAGAAACAAAGCCGGTAGTTGCTATATGCTATGACTTTGATAAAACTCTTTCTCCTGACGATATGCAAGCACAGGGTTTTATACAATCTGTAAATTATGATGTTGAATCTTTTTGGAAAGAATCAAATGGATTGGCTGAGAATAATGATATGGACCAAAATCTTGCATATATGTTCACAATGAAGAAAAAAGCCCATGGTAAATTAGTTTTTACCAAAGAAAAACTAATGGAATATGGTTCAAGAGTAGAACTATTTAAGGGAGTAGATAAATGGTTTAGGCGAATAAAAGAATATGGGGAAAGTAAGGGAGTAATAGTAGAGCATTATATTATTTCTTCAGGATTAAAAGAGATGATAGAAGGGACTAAAGTTGCTGATGAATTTGAGAAGATTTATGCTAGTTCATTCTACTATGATGAAGATGGAGTTGTTTTGTGGCCTGCTCAAGTAGTAAATTATACTAGTAAAACACAATTCTTATTTAGAATAGAAAAGGGAACATTAGATGTTAATGATCCTGATGTTAATAATTATTTTAAACCAGATGAGATACGTGTTCCTTTTAGAAATATTATTTATATCGGAGATAGTGATACAGATATACCATGTATGAAACTTGTAAATACAAACCAAGGCCATTCAATCGGTGTCTATAATCCAAAGACAAAAGATAAAAGAAAAGTATATAAGATGATGCGTGACAACAGAATAAAGTACTTTGCTCCAGCTGATTATTCGGATGAATCTGAATTGGATAAACTTGTAAAATCAATAATAGACAGAACAGAATCGAATGAAAAGTTGGAATATATACATTATCAGAACATGAATGACTTTGCAGAATTCGATACATTGATTAATGCTGAAACTAAGAAGAGAAATGACCTAATTATTTCTCTCGAGAATAGTGGAAGTTTTGCAAGTACTCATTCTATAATAGCCAAACTAAGTGTATTTAGTAAATGGACTGACGATGAGAAGAGTTGGTTGAAAGAGATTAAAGAAAAAAATAGTCAAGTTAGATTAATTGCTGAAGATTTAGATGTTGATGAGTTTTATAAATCTTTTTGAAACGAGAAAGACATGTTCTTGATTATATATCGCTCAACATTTTGGAGTAACTTCAAAACTAATAGGCCGATTCCTTTTATAAGATGTAATGAATTATTCATTTTATTTAAATATTTAATAATGAACATCATGTTCTCACCAACTTGTATAGTGTGAATTTCTTTATCCTAAGCTGGAATAATTATTCCAAAGGCTTTAAGGA